>JAVBOX010000025.1:0-13827 GCA_031550095.1 Eubacteriales bacterium | reverse complement strand
AGTGCCCACCAAGCGTATCGGCCCATAGGGCTTTTCAATCTCCCGGGTATACTCCAGGGAGATGGTGGCATAAATCGGTGAAATGGGCAGCTGCAGAACGCTGTACAGGGCAAGCACGATCAGAAGAGGCAAAAAGCTTGTCAGCCTGTCCAAGGCAAAGCAGGCGGCGGCCAGCATGGCGAGGAGCGCTGCCAAGAGCATACGCTTGAGGCGGATCCGATCGGTTAGGGCGCCCCAGATGGGCTGGACGCAAACGCCCGCAATCGCGGGCAACGAAAGAAGCAAGCCGATCAGGCTATCGCTCAGGCCAATTTCACCAAAGTATTTTGGCAAAAAGGATACGACGCTGTATGTGATGAAATAAACAAAGTGAAATGCGTACAGCGCTTTTATGTGCATGCTTTCTCCTCTGCCCTCGTAAAAATAGCAGATATGCGGCCTATGCTTATGGTACCGTATTTACGCAAAAAGTCAATGAATTTTCGAAGAAAAGTGAGATGATCCCATTGCATGCGCACATGCCGCTTCTGGGACAAGGCACCTGGCACATGGGCGAAAAGCACACCCATCGGAATGAGGAAATCGCCTCTCTCAAGGCAGGTATAGACAACGGCGTTTATTTGATTGATACGGCAGAAATGTACGCGGATGGGGAAGCGGAAGCGATTGTGCGCGAAGCCATTCGAGGAATCCGGCGAGACACGCTGTATATCGTCTCCAAGGTCTATCCCCATAACGCCCATGGGCAGCGCATGGAGCGAAGCCTTTCCGCGTCCCTTCGCCGACTTGGCACCGATTACCTGGATATGTATCTCCTGCACTGGCGCGGATCCCACCCGTTGGAGGAAACGGTCATGGCCATGGAACGCCTTGTCCGGCAGGGAAGGATTCTGCGCTGGGGCGTTTCCAACCTAGACACGGAGGACATGGAGGAGCTCTTCGGCACCCCGGCAGGCCAAAACTGCGCAGCCAACCAAGTGCTGTACCACCTGGGCTCCCGGGGCATCGAGTACGACCTGCTTCCCTGGATGGACGCCCATGCGCTCACGGCTATGGCGTATTGCCCTCTAGCCCAAGGGGGCTGGTTGCGGCGAGGCCTACTGGAAAGCGACGCTGTCCGCATTGTGGCGCAAAAGTATGCGATTACCCCTCATCAGGTTCTACTGGGATTCGTGCTCGCCAAGCCCGGCATGGTGGCCATCCCAAAGGCAGCCACCGTGGAGCATGCCCTACAAAACGCGCAAATGGCGCACACAAGGCTTGATCCGGAGGATATTGCCCTGCTCTCCGGCGCATTTCCCGCCCCAACGGAGAAGGTCCCCCTGGACATCCAATAGCCGTCCATGGTAGACTGTTTTCTCAATCCATTGGGACGGTGAAAAACATGAGCAAAAAGCTTCTGGCCAATCTGATGCTGCTGTTAACCGCGTTTATCTGGGGTTCCGCCTTTGTGGCGCAAAGCATTGGCATGGATCATTTGGGGCCGTTTACCTTCAACGCGGTTCGCAACCTGATCGGCGGCGTGGCCTTGATCCCCGTGATTCTATTAATGCGAAGAGGCACACCCCAACAAGCGCCCCAGATCCGGCGGCAAACCTGGATCGGCGGGCTTTTTTGCGGCATCGTGCTGTTTGCCGCCAGTTCCTTTCAACAGTTCGGGATCCTCTACACCACGGTGGGAAAAGCGGGCTTCATCACCGCTCTTTATATTGTCATCGTTCCCCTCCTGGGCCTTTTCCTGAAAAAACGCGTGCCCTCTTTTGTCTGGATCGCGGTGATCCTGGCCACAATCGGCCTCTATTTCCTCTGTTTCCCTGGCGGCGTGCAATCCTTCCGCATGGAAAAAGGCGACCTCCTCGTCCTTTGCTGTGCGTTTCTGTTCTCCGGGCACATTCTGGTGATCGATCATTATTCTCCCAAGGTGGACTGTGTCATGATGTCCTGCATACAATTCTTCATCGCTGGGGCAATCGGCTTCGCGGCCATGTTCCTCTTTGAAACGCCGCGGATCGATGCCATTTTCAGGAGCTGGGGCCCTCTGCTCTTCGCGGGAGTGCTCTCCAGCGGTGTGGCGTATACCCTTCAGGTCGTGGCGCAAAAAAACACGGACCCGGCCATCGCGTCGCTGATCATGAGCCTGGAGGCCGTGTTTGCCGCCTTATCCGGTTGGTTGGTCCTTGGGGAAACCCTCTCCGCCAGGGAGCTCCTGGGGGTCGCCCTGATGTTTGGGGCAATATCCCTTGCCCAGCTGCCGGAACGCCCAAAAAAGGCTGCGGCCCAATAGGCCCAGCCTTTGGCTACTGTTGCCTGCTTTGGTTGAGGCTTAGTGCAATTTCTGAAAACATAACGCATAGATTGGCGAGAGATTTTGCCATCTCGCTAAGACGAGGGAGCGAGGCGTAGCAGCGCTACGCTGAGCGGTCGAGGCAATGCGAGAAGGCAAAAGTTCCGCCAGGATGTGTGTTATGTTTTCGAGAAATGCTCTAAATCAAACTCCAATTCATGGGCCAATGGAATCCCATTCTCACCGATCATCGGCAACCCTTTTTTCATCTGCCGAACCCTATCCATGGCGTTGGTATGGATCACCTTGATGGAAAAGCCATAGCTCTGGTAGAAGCGAATGGCGCTGGTGTTGTCATTGGTCGTAACAAGCCATAGCCGGGTGCAGCCTTTCTCAGCGGCCTCTTGCTTTACCCTGTCCAGCAGCTTCGTCCCAACGCCTTCCCCCTGGATCAAAGAAAGCAAGGCGGAGACTTCGCAGGCATCCCCTTCCATCCTGTACAGCGCAAAGCCCAGCAAAGCTCCCTCCCCTATCGCCACAAAGCCGGGCAGGAGATGGGAATCATACGCGCTGCCCAATGAGACAAGCATAGGGCCGCTCCACAAATGGCGAACGTAAGCGTCCACCGCCTCGCGATGGGAGGGACCCAACTCCAGAATCTCCATGTCATCGCTCCTTTTTCACGATGGGCACATAGATATCGCAGACCTTGTCACAAGGCGTCATGCACCGTTCATCATACCGCTCAAAGTCCACGCAGCCAGGCGCGTACTCGAAGCCGGACCCTGGAAACCATTCTCCGTACACATTCTGCCACAGCCGTTGAATGTTGTCTGAAAAGTTTGTGGCGTCGCTGGATGGTGTGGAGAACACAGCGTATGTGGCGGCCGGAACTTTCATGGCGCGGTACTCCTCCGGAATCGCGGCGCCTTCCGCCGCCTCCACACCAATCATATACGTCATTTCGCCCATGGCGCCGTTCTTTGGAAAGCATACACCGTACTCGGTGTGGCCCTTTAGGAAGCTCTCCCCATGAAGCTTTTCCATTCTGCCCTTCATGAAGTAAGCATCCCAGAAGGCTGGAACTGCCTTAAGGTTCTCGCCGTTTTCGCAGGTAGTGTCCAAGGCATAGCCCGCAAGCGAAATGGCGGGAAGGGAGATGGTTTTCGGTTCCATCATGATACCTCCATCAAATGTTGACTATCCCAGATCATCGGAAAACAAAGTTCCGCCGAAATGTTTGATGATATGCGGCCCATATTAGAGCAATTTCTGAAAACATAGCGCATAGATTGGCGAGAGATTTTGCCGTCTCGCTAAGACGAGGGAGCGAGGCGTAGCAGCGCTACGCTGAGCGGACGAGGCAACGCGAGAAGGCAATAGATCCGCCAGGATGTGTGCTATGTTTTCGAGAAATGTTCCAGCATCGATTATATCACAAAAAAGAACCGCCGCAAGCGCGACGGTTCTTTTTTAGTTCTTTTACGGATTAATAACCGCTCTGACGCTGCCGATCGAAGCAATCGCGGCAATACACCGGACGATCACCACGGGGTTGAAAGGGCACCTGAGTCGTGGCGCCACAACCGTCGCAGATTACTTCAAACATCTTGCGCTCGCCACGGGGGCTGCCGCCGGTGGCACGACGCTGCGCACGGCAAGCCGGGCAACGGCTGGGCTGGTTCTGGAAGCCCTTCTGCGCGTAGAAGTCCTGCTCGGAAGCGGTGAACACGAATTCGGCGCCGCACTCGCGGCAGGTCAAGGTTTTGTCTTCGTACATGAAAGAAAACCCTCCTATTGATAAGTACCCAATCCTTACGATCCCATGGCACTCCGATCCCTGTCATCGGTATGGGCACCTTGACACGAGGAGGATTTCCAGGTAGGCATGCGTTGGGCCTTCGACGGTTAGTATACCACGTGACCTTTGAAAAAGCCAGCATAAAAAAGAAAAAACTAAAAATATTCTTTGTGCCAAGCCATTTGCAGGGAATAAATCATATCGCCTTGGAACCCCCTCGTCGTCTCCGCCAGGATCATGGCGTTGAGCACGGATTCCTCACAGCACTCCGCCACGGCGCGGAACACTTCATTGAGCGTGTCCTCTCGAAGGACGCGTCGGCTCAGCACCGCCGGCCCTTCCTCAAAGGGCATCCAGTTGGCCGTTGTAAATCCCACCATCACCTCGCCGCTTCCATGGCCGACGAAGGATCCAAGCCTTGCGAGCCCGACAGGTGCGCGCTTGAGAATCCGCAAAAGCTGCCGCTCCCCCACGGGCAGATCCGTGGCCATGACGACGATGACGGATCCCCGCTCCGGTGTCTCTCGCGCCGCCAGATCCAGGGCAATCCGCCTGCCCACAGGCTGGCCGCTAATCATGAAATCCTCCATATTGCCATGGTTGGTCATTACCAGCAAGCCGATGGTGTAGGGAACTCCGTCCAGCTCAATGATCCGGGACGCGGAGCCGATGCCGCCCTTCAGTCCATGGCAGAGCATGCCCCGCCCCGCGCCAATACTCCCTTCCGCGAAATCTTCCGAAGCGTCCCGCAAAGCCTGGAACACGTGCTCCGCCTTGACAGGCCGATCCACGCTCTTGGATAGCTTGCCGTCATTGCACTCAAAGACCACCGGGTTGATGGAGTTGGGAACCTCGCTTCCCTCCGCTTTGCACCGCTCCAAGGTGGCTTGCACCATGGCGTCATGGACAAGCCCCACATTGAGGGTGCCCGTCAGCGCGATGGGTGTCTCAATGGTGCCAAGCTCGCTTACCTGCATCAGCCCCAGGGATTTACCAAACCCATTGAGGACATGGACGGCGGCAATGGGCTTATGGTAAAAGGGGTTCTCCGGGCAAGGCACCACAATGGTCACGCCCGTCTTGTAGAGATCGGATTCCACCGTACAGTGACCCACCTTGACCCCGGCCACATCGGTGATTTTATTCCGTTCCCCCTTCGGCATCCGCCCCACCGTGATTCCATAATCCGCAATGCGCCGTTGATCATTCATTCGCTACGCCTCCGGTTTGCATGGTAGGCTTCAAGCCTCTCCATCATTTCATGGCACGCTTCCTCGGTATCAAGCGATATGGCCGTCACCGCATACTTCAACTGATCATCCGCCATTGCCCAAGCATAGCCGTAGCGCATTGCAAAGTCTTCATCCATAATCCGGACGCTTTCAGCGCCGAGAAATCCTTCACGTCCACCTCTTGGTCAGTTCGGCGGGTATTTCCATCTGAAGCCAGCTGAGAAGGATCTCCACGGTCCATATTTCCATCTGCGCCAAAACGGCGAGAGGCAAACACAGCAGGGCCAAGATCAGCGCCAGCAATGGTCTAAGGCAATACCGCACAAAGGAGCGTCGCCGGCATTGCGAGAGATTTTCGCGCTGATCAAGGAGCTTGGAGGAAGCCGTAGCAGCGCTACGGCGACCGCAAGAGCGACATAGAGCAGCACGAAAAGATCTGCAAGGACGGTGTGCACGACTGTGCGGTGTTGCCCTAAATGAGCTGCTTCTTTTCCTCCAGGGCTTTGTTGCGCTTGGCCGTCTTTTTCAAGCGCTTCCTGGGCCTGTTCTTCGCTTCCTCGATGGCCTTCGCGCTCTTCGCCCGCCGGGACGGGCCAAACTGGTATCCGATGGCGCAGGCGGCAGGCATTAGCAATGCCAGCAGGGGGGACGCCCTGTCAAAGAGCAGGGATGCCTGATCGCTCATGGTGCCCAGAAAGCCGATATAGGGAAACAGGGCGAAGCGGACGGCGACGCGGATATAGTCGCTTGCGCTGGCAGCCATCTGGACATTTTGCATATACCGCAGCGGGTCGCTGACCTCCGCCCGGGTAAGGTATGTGGTCATCCAGCCGGGCAAATCCTGCAGGGTATACGCATAGGGCTTTGCCGTTACGGCGACCACAGCGGCCAGCAAAAACACGGGAAGCGCACCGATGGCTGCGGACAAAAGGCCCTTCACGCGGTTAAACCGCTTGGCCTTCTCCGCCGGGGAAACCTGATAGTTCCCCTTTCGTGAAAGCTTTTCCAGGGTTTCGCCCATAAGGCAATCCCTTTCGCCCCGATACGCGCCTTCCGTGAACATCAAATATCCCGCCGCCAGGATTAGAATGCCCACCACAGGGATGCGCACGGCTGGCGACGCGTCGATCAAGGCAGGTGTAAACAGAAAACCAAAGATTCCAAAGGCAACTTGATAGCCAAAGATCTTCAGCGCGGTTTTCAACGTTCCGCCGATTTCAGCCCTTCCCATGGGTCACATCTCCTCGCTGATTCGATACGCTTTGGGCACACGGCCTGTGGGGGACAGGACGATTTCATAGTCGATCATGCCACACCAGGCTCCCATTTCCCCCGCCGTAATCCGTTCATCTCCCTGGGCGCCCAACAGGACCACCAGGTCATGGGCTTCCGCCCCTGGGATGTCCGTCACATCCAGCATGGTTTGATCCATGCAAACCCGCCCAATGACCGGTGCGCTTTGGCCCCGCACCAGAGCCCGCCCCTTTCCGCCGATGCCGCGGTGATAGCCGTCCGCGTATCCCACAGGCAGCGTCATCACCCGGGTAGGCCGCTCGGCGGTAAACTGCCGACCATAGCTGACGGTTTCGCCAATTTCGATCTCCTTAACTTGGACAGCCCGCGTTTCCCAGGACATGGCATTTCCAAGACCTTCCCCCGCGCCTTCCGGCAGCCCGGGATTCACATACAGGGCAATGCCCGCGCGGACCATGTCAAAGGCATACTCCGGGCAGCGCAGTATTGCCGCGCTGTTGGCCGCGTGGAGGATCAAGCCCTTATATGCGGCCTTCAGCGGCGCAGCCATGGCGTGAAACCTTTTGGCTTGCTGCCGCGTGTAGGATAAATCCGCCCCATCGGCGGTGGCAAAGTGGGTAAATACCCCCCTAAGGCGCAGATGAGGCGATGCGGATACGGCGGCCACGAGGGCATTCAAAGCTTTTTCCTCCCGGACGCCGATGCGGCCCATGCCGCTATCCACCTTGATATGGATATCCACCGTGGTTTTATGGCGGTTGGCCGCCTCTTCCAGCCAACCAACCGCTTCCAGGTTAAAGACGGTCTGTGTAAGCCCAAAGCGAGCCGCTGCCTCCGCCCCTTCCCTGGCAATCGCCCCGAGGACAAGGATGGGCGCGGCGATTCCCGCTTCGCGAAGGGAAACGCCTTCCTCCGGGATCGCCACCGCCAAGGCATCCACGCCGGCGGCAAGGGCGGCGCGGGCGACTCGAACGGCGCCATGCCCGTAGGCATCGGCCTTTACCACCGCCATAAGGCGGGCGGAAGAAGGCGTCCGCTGCCGAAGCAGCCGGACATTCCCCGCGATGACGGAAAGGTCGATGACAAGCCTCGTGGGCCGATACTCGCTCACAACCCCCGCACCTGCTCTTGGGTGATGAGCTCAATGCCCTTGGCCTTCAGCACCTCTGCCGCCAAGGCCAGGTTTTCCACCCGGAAAATCAGCAGCGCGTTATTGTTGGCGTTGCGCACAAACGAGTAGAGGTACTCGATGGAGATGTTGGCGTCCGTCAAAGCGCGGACCGCCATGGCCATTCCTCCGGGCTTGTCCGGCACGGAAACGGCCAGAACCTCCGTAATCCGGGCAGTATATCCCGCTTCGTTGATGACCTTAGCCGCCCGCTCGTGGTCACAGACGATGCAGCGCAGAATGCCAAAGTTCGTCGTGTCCGCGATGGACAGCGCAACCAGGTCAATCCCTTCCTTGCCCAACAGCTCCGAAAACTCCGCCAGCTTTCCCGGTTGGTTTTCAATAAACACAGAAATCTGTTGTACGAACACAGTATTCCTCCTTTTTATGGCTGCTTCATGCCGCAGCGCGCCCTGGTTAAGGCCCGCGCCATGATGGTTCTCACTTCGTCCGCTCGTCCAGGACACGCTTCGCCTTGCCCTCACTCCGGGGCAGGCTGCCGGGTGGTGTCAGCCGGATCGCGGCGTTAAGTCCAAGCACAGAGGCAACGCTGGAGGCGATTCGCTTCTCCAAATCCTCGATTTCCCGAACGGTATCCCCGATCATCTCCCGGGTGAGCTCCACCCGGATCTCCAGGGTGTCCATGTTGTGCTTGGTTCCCACCACCATCAGGAAGTGGGGCGACACGCCGGTCATGCTCGACAGCACCCCCTCCACCTGGGAGGGGAAAACATTCACGCCCCGGATGATCAGCATATCGTCCGTGCGGCCTACGAGCTTGCGCATCCTCACATGGGTCCGTCCGCATTCGCAAGGGGCGGGGTCCAGCACGGTCAGGTCATGGGTTCTGTAGCGCAGCAAGGGCAGGCCTTCTTTGGTCAGGGTGGTGAAGGCAATTTCACCCTGTTGGCCATATGGCAGCGGAACGCCGGTGTCCGGGTCCAGTATCTCTGGAATGAAATGATCCTCCCAGATGTGCATGCCCCGCTGACACCCGCATTCCATGGAAACCCCCGGCCCCATCACCTCGCTGAGGCCATAGATGTCCTGGGCCGAAATGCCCAGCATTTCCTGGAGCTGCCTGCGCGTTCCTTCCGTCCATGGCTCCGCGCCAAACACGCCAGACTGCAATTTCAGTTTCGACAAGGGAATCCCCATTTCCTGTATGGTTTCCCCCAAAACCATGGCATAGGACGGGGTGCAGGCAATGGTGGTCGTACCGAAATCCTCCATGAGCATGACCTGCTTTTGGGTATTTCCGCCGGAAATGGGGATCACCGACGCGCCGATGCGTTCAGCGCCGTAGTGGGCGCCCAATCCCCCTGTGAACAATCCATACCCATAGGCCACCTGCACGACGGACTCCCGGGTGACCCCGGCGCAGGAGAGGGATCTGGCCATCAGTTCGGCCCAGACATCGATGTCCCGGACGGTATACCCCACCACCGTAGGTTTCCCCGTGGTGCCGCTGGACGCGTGGATGCGGACAATCTGGCTTTGGGGCACAGCAAAAAGGCCAAATGGATAGTTATCCCGAAGGTCAGTCTTTTCGGTAAAGGGGAGCTTCCATAGGTCGTCCACGCCTTGGATATCTCCGGGCAGCACGCCTTTTTGCTGCATTTTCTCCCGATAAAAAGGAACGTTGGCGTACACCCGCTTGACGAGTAAGGCTAGCCTTTGATCCTGAATCGCCCGTATTTGATCCCGCGACAAGCTTTCCGCGGTTTTATCCCATAGGATGTGTTCCATTGTTTTCGTTACCATTTTCTTTCATAGCCTCCCATCCGGCAAGAAAAGCCCGCCGGTTTGCTTCGATGGTTTTTGGCGGGACACAGGCTTCCACCGCCTCCAGCCAAAGCGCCTGATCCATGGATTGCCCGCGGGCAAATGCGCCCAGCAGCACAATATTCACCGCACGCTGCACGCCGCACTCCCGAGCGACGCGCAGCGCGTCAAACGCGAACAATCCTCCGGCTGTTCGAAGCGTATCCATCAGATCCTCCGGGTATTTTGCCGCCCCCGTAATCACGGGCATGGGCTCGATTTTCTGGGTGCCCGCAACAATATAGCCGCTCTTTTTCAGATAGGGCAGCGCCCGGACGGCCTCCATGGGCTCAAAGGCAATGATGGCGTCCGCTGTGCCTTCCTCAATTAAAGGGCTTTGAATGGCATCCCCAATCCGCACATGGGTGATCACGTCGCCGCCGCGCTGGCTCATGCCGTGAACCTCGCTCACCTTTACATCCCGCCCCGCGTTCATGGCAAGGCGACCCATCACGCGGCTGGCCAGTAGGATTCCCTGGCCACCCACGCCTACAATGATCACATTCATGTTCATCCCTTTGCCCTCCTCTCAATGCAGTGGAAGGGGCACAGACCCGCGCACAGGCCGCAGCCATCGCACATCCCCGCATCGATGGACACACCATTGTCCTTCCGGGAGATCGCGGGGCAGCCAATCCGGAGGCACGCGCCGCAGTTATGGCATTCCCGCGTCTCAAAGGGCGCGGGCCGCTCTTTCGCGAGCAGGGCGCAAGGGGCTTCCACGATGATCACGGACACGGCCTCCCGGGCGGTTTCCTCCCGGATCGCGTCGTCCAGGGCCTTCTGGTCATAGGGATCCACAGCCCTTACAAACCGAACGCCGCAGCCCCGGCACAGGGCAGCCAAGTCCAGCATAGGCGCAGGGTTCCCATAGAGATCCTTGCCAGTGGCTGGGTTCTGCTGATGGCCCGTCATGCCGGTGATCCGGTTGTCCAGAATCAGCACGGTAATGGTTCCGCCGTTATACACCGCGTCGATCAGGGGGGTGATGCCGCTATGCAGAAACGTTGAATCCCCGATCACCGCGACGGATTTTCGGCTGAATGCCTTTCCCTGGGCCTTTTCCGCACCAAACGCCATACCCACAGAGGCTCCCATGCAGAGGGTTACGTCCATGGAAGACAGAGGCGGGGCGGCGCCAAGGGTGTAGCAGCCGATATCGCCAAACACGGCAAGCTTGCGCTTTTGAAGAACATGGAAGGTAGCCCGGTGGGGACAGCCGGGGCAGAGAACGGGCGGTCTCTGCGCCACAGGCGGCGCGTCGGCCAGGTCCCTTGCTTCCCCCGTCAACGCTTCCCGCACTTTTCTCACGCCCAGTTCTCCCAGAAGGCCAGTCCTATCTTTCCCGGATACCGGTATGCCCACGACCTTCATGGCGTCCTCCAGGAAGGGTTCCAGCTCCTCGATTACCACAAGCCGCCCGACTTTTTCGGCAAAAGCCCGCAAGGATTCCATGGGCAGCGGATAACTCATGCCCAGCTTGAAGGTGGAGGCCGTGGGAACCGCTTCCCGCACATAGGGATAGCATGCCCCGGCGCACACCACGCCAATATCCGTATCCCGAAGTTCTGCCCGGTTGATCTCCATGGCAGAGGCGGCCGCCTCCATGGCCTTTTCCCGCTCCACCACGATTGGATGACGGCGCCTGGCGTTGCCAGGCACCATTACGTATTTCTGGGGCTCTTTCGCATAGGGAATCAGCTCCCTTTCCACCCGATCCATAAGGGTCACAAGGGATCGGGCATGGGCGATGCGAGTGGTCAGCCGGATCAGCACCGGCGTGTCGTATTCTTCCGATAGGGAAAAAGCAAGCTTCACAAAATCCTTGCATTCTTGGGCATCCGAAGGCTCCAACACGGGCAGGTGGGCACTTCGGGCATAATACCGGCTGTCCTGCTCATTTTGCGAAGAGAACATGGCCGGATCGTCCGCCACCACGATGACAAGGCCGGCCCGGATGCCCGTATAGGCCGCCGTAAACAGCGGATCCGCCGCCACATTCAGGCCCACATGCTTCATGCACGCCATGGCCCGGGCGCCAGTCATGGCCGCGCCAAAGGCAACCTCCAGGGAGACCTTTTCGTTGGTCGCCCATTCCCCGTTGATCTCTTTATATCGGGCGATGGCCTCGGTAATCTCCGTGGAAGGCGTTCCCGGATAGCTTGACACCACCCGGACACCCGCTTCCCAAGCGCCCCTGGCAACCGCCTCGTTGCCCAGTAAAAGCTCTCTGCCCATCCGTCGTCACCCTCTCAGATCCGTTACGCGCTTTGCCTTGCCCTCAAACCGCTTGAGGGTATTGGGGGATACCAGCTGAACCGAAACGTCCAGGTTCAGCGCCGCCCGCAGCTTCTCATGGGCCACGCGCTCCAGGGCTTCCAGCTCAGACCACCGCTCCAGCACATTTCCGTCGATGATCTCCACCTTCACCGTCAGCTTATCCAGGAAGTTCTGGCGGCTCACCTCGATCTCATAATGGGGCCCAATGCCGGAAACTTCCAGCAGGATACTCTCGATTTGGGAGGGGAACACATTCACCCCGCGGATGATGAGCATATCATCGCTGCGGCCCTTCACCTGGGCCATGCGCACTGAGGACCGCCCGCAGGCGCAGGGCTCATAGATGAGCCGGGTGATATCCCGCGTCCTGTAGCGGAGCATGGGCTGACCTTGCTTCGTCAGGGTTGTGATCACCAGTTCCCCCGTCTCCCCATCCGGGAGGACTTCCCCGGTTTTGGGGTCGATGATCTCCGGCAGGAAATGATCTTCATTGAAATGGAGCCCGGAAAACACCTCGCACTCCCCCGAGACGCCGGGGCCGATGATTTCCGTAAGCCCGTAGTTCTCCGTGGCCTTGATGCCCCAGCGGCGGCCCAGCTCCGCCCGCATTTCCAGGGTGGAGCTCTCCGCCCCAAAGAGGCCAAGCTTGAGGTGTATATCCTTCATAAGGCCCATCTTCTCCGCCACCTCGACCAAATACATGGCATAGGAAGGGGTGGCCACCAGGACGGTCGCGCCAAAATCCCGCATGATGTTGATCTGTCGCTCCGTGTTTCCTCCGGAAATGGGGATGATGGTGGCGCCCACCTTCTCCAAGCCGTAATGCAGGCCAAAAGCGCCCGTAAATAAAGAATAGCCAAAGGAAATTTGGACAATGTCCGTATCCCTTGCCCCAGCAGCCACCGCCATCCGGGCGACGCACTCCGCCCAGATATCCAGATCCTCCCGGGTGTAGCCCGCCACGATAGACTTTCCCGTGGTGCCGCTGGAGGCGTGAAGCCGGACAATCCTCCGCATGGGCACGGCAATCATCCCATAGGGATAGTTCTCCCGAAGGTCGTCCTTGACGGTGAAGGGCACATGGCGGAGATCCTCCAGCGTTCGGATGTCCTCCGGCTTTAACCCAATTTCATCAAACCGCTTCCGGTAATGGGGCACATGCTCATAGCAGTTTTGGACTGTCTGCCGTAGCCGCTGGAGCTGAAGGGCTCGAAGGGCCTCCCGGGGCATGGTCTCCGCCGCTTGGTTCCAAATCATACGCATCCTCCCATTCTACAAGAAAAGATATGATATAACGAATATAGAAAACAACCCCGCGCCTTCCGTTCTGCCATCCGATCCGGCGGAGCATTTTTGTATTATAGCGCAGCTTGGATAAAAAGAAAAGCAAAAACACGAAACAAGGAACAAGCGGCGGCGGAAACGCAGGCTAAAAGGCGGGCTTTTCGCGCTTTTCCGTGGCGATCAGCAGCATCATGGGGCGGCGCAGCTCATCCGCCATTCGGGGGTTGGCTTTGACCATTTCCGCGGGCGGCATGGGCTCCACAAGCTCGCTCATGGCAAAGCCCGTTCGCAGCAGCGTCTCCACATAGGTTGTCGACGTCCGGTGATATTTGACGACGGGTTCGCCCAGAAAGACAGCTTCCCGCTTTCCTTCTAAAAAGTAACGATCCACAGGCCAGTAAGCCGGCTTCCCGCTCTCATCATAAGCCCAGTCCTGAATGCCCTGGGCGGTAAACACAGGATGCTCCACGGAAAAGACAAACGCACCCCCGGATGTCAGCGCCCGGTTAACCCTTTGGCAGATGGCTGCGAAGTCTGGGGTGTAGTGAAACGCCAGGGAACTAGGGCGTGTTTCAAAAGTAATAGCGAGTGAATAAAGCGGGAAAACCAAAAGGAAAACGGTACCTAGATAGCGAAATATACCACCAGAGGTGGAAAAAATGGGAGCAACACCAAGGCGGTATGAGGTCACGGATGAGGA
>JAVBOX010000096.1:0-6070 GCA_031550095.1 Eubacteriales bacterium | reverse complement strand
GAAGCTGCGATTAAGCGGTGTGTTTTCCAGACTCCCCCTTTCCTCTAATCGCTTAATCCAGCTTTTCAGCGTCGACGTACCTAGTTTGAATACTGCGGCTGTTTCTTCCAGTGTATGACCTTCTTGGCGGTATTCCACTGCACGCTTTTGATATCTTACATCATATGCCATCCCTGTATTTTACTTCATTCTCCGTCGATTTTCAAGTTGGTTGACTATATCATCCATCGCCGCATAGCACTGATCATGCCTGTTGCCGTATGATGAAACAGTTCAGTTTCGCCCACACGCTTCTCTTTTTCACTAACAGGTGTCCGAATGACGCGCATTTTCATAGAATGGAATATGCTCTAGTGAGGGGGAGATACGCGCATGAACGGGCATTTCGGTGTCCTATCGCGGAGGAATACATGCAACGGGTACCCATTGTTCCATCATGGGATGCCGGTTTACAGTTACACATTCAAATCGCAAGGCCCCACCGGGCCGCAAGGGCTTCCAGGACCACAAGGCCCTCAGGGCATTCCCGGGCCGCAAGGGCTTCCCGGGGCTACTGGCCTACAAGGCGAGCAGGGCCTCCAAGGACTCGCCGGGGCTACTGGGCCCCAAGGAGCGCAGGGCCCTCAGGGCATTCCCGGCCTACAAGGCGACCAGGGCCCACAAGGGCTCGCCGGAGCTACTGGGCCCCAAGGCGAGCAAGGCTCCCAAGGGCTCACCGGAGCCACTGGCCCCCAAGGTCCCCCCGTCGATGTGGAAGAGGTGATCGCGGTGGCCAATGCCTATACGGATGAGCGGTTTGCTCAATCGATTCTTTACACCGACGAGCAGATCAGCCTGCACACAACCGCCGTAATAGACTATGGGCTAATCCCCAACGGCGCGACGATAACGATGCTGAACAACAGCATCGGCCGGATGATCGCGGCAGGCTCCTTCACCATTGTCCTGCCGACTTTTGACCCGCTGAGAGAAAATATGATCTACGTATCCATCCAAGTGCTCGCAAACGGTGCGCAGACATGGCCAAGCGTGTTTTTCACGCCTCCTCCCCCGCTGCCCATCGGCGTAAATGAAGTGTGGATGAAAGCGATCCTTCTCTTCGACGGCAGCGTTCGCTGGGCTTTCGACACGATTTTGAGGTGAAGCATGTCTCAGCAAAGACGGCAGGTGATTACATGGCAGAAAAGCTATGTGACCAGCGGCTTGGTTGCCCGCTATCTTGGATCCAACAATACGGGCAACGGGCATGACGCGGCTACCACCGTTTGGAAAAATCTCTTGGGCAGTGCGGATATGGTCTTAGCCGCCGGGCTGCAGCCAGGAACAAGGCAGTGGGGCGTTAACTATTTCGAAAGCCTCAAGGTCTCGGTGGCGGCGTTCAGCTGGTTATCCGGCAATCTTCCCCTGGAATTCACCCCGGAAAACTGCACGGTTCAAGTTGTATTCATGCCCTATACAGGCGCGGACGCATCCAATGGGGGGGATGTGATCGGCCTTGACAACATCACCACAAATCCCTATACCACCATCACGCTCCAGATGAGTGGGTTAAACGCTCAGGTCATTTTTCAGGAAACCAGCAACTTTACAACCACCAGTACCCGGACGCTTCTTGCCAACATGATCTATAGCGTGACGCTGCTTGCGACGCCTTACAGCGCCATTCCAGCGAGAAATGGCCGCAAAACGATTTACTACAACGAAGTTCGGTTTTATGACATGGCAAGAACAGCCAATTTCTTTGTGCAGCTTCCCCGCCATTACATTTCAGTGGCAGGCAATCCGGCTATCGTTTCTCCTTTGCAAAATTTCTATGGCAGAATCTATGAAATTCGCCTCTACAACCGTATGCTCACGCAAGCCGAGATCGTCAAAAATGTCGGCCTCGATCGGGTGAATTATGGAATCGTCACGTAGTCCACAGCGTCGGACTCACCCAATAGCGCGAAGCCCCATGGGGGGCAATGTCTCCCGCACGAGGCCAAAAGGCGTCCGAACCGATAAGGAGACGGCTTCGTCGCTGTTGTTGATCAGCGCCAGCCGACCTGTTTCCGGGAAAAATGCGCATTCGCAGCTCGGGTGATCCGGCATGAGCAGGAGCGCTTCTTCCTCAGCGTGGGCGGCCCATAGGATGGCCCGATGCAATAAGCGCGTGTGGAGTGCGCTGTAACTGAATCCCGATAGATAGACGCTCCGCCCGTCCCCAAACTCGTTGGTTGCCACGCTGATCTGCCCGTTGATTTCCGCCAGCACCTGTGTTTTGCCGCCGAGGGCATAAACATCCCCATTATGATTGGCGAAAGCCGGCTGTCCGATCTCCGCGGTGATAAAGTGGCTGGGTACCACCTCATGGCGATACCTTTCAAAGCAAATCGTGCCGCCGTTTTCCTTGTCAACGCCCAGAGCGTCCGCCATTTGAAAAAAGCGGTAGCCGCCCCTGGCCGCGGAAGGCTCTCCAACACCGATGAATCCGCCACCCCTGAGGAGGAATCGGTTAAGGGCCTCCTTGAGCCTCGGATCGAGCCAGACATCCCCGCCGGACCAGACGTCGCCCTCCCGCCCCGCGTTGAGGATCACGTTCACATCCTCCGGCACGCCGCATTCCATGACCTCCTCAAAGGAGATGGAGCGCAGGCGAAAGGGCAGCCCTGCCAGCGCTTCGTGAATGTGGTTCAGCGGAAGCTCCGGATGCTCGTGCATGTGGCCGGCGCAGTTCCAGGTCCGAAGGCTGCCCCAGCCGTGGAGCACCGCCACATGAACCCGGCTCTTCCAAGGCTCCCTTCCGGTGTGCAGCGCCCGGATCACGCGGAACTCGTCCGCAATGCTGGCCATCTCGTCACAGAAAGCGGGGAAAGGCTCTACCAGGTGCAGATAGCCGCCCAGGCCGATCCTGTCGATCTTCGCGTGAAGAAGCGCCCGGCGCACACAGGCCCAATAGCGCTTCGCGTCCGCCTCTGGATGGCCGCCGGGGGCAAACGTAGGCTCCCCCGTAAGCCCTGTGGGGAATAAATAAGGGTGAAGCCGCAGCTCATGGGTTCCCACGGGAACGCCGGCGCAGAGCCTGGCCTCAAAGGCGTTGAACACGCACTTGATCAACCCGTCAAAGCCGAACTCCTCAAAGTGGCCGCTCCATGGCTCCAGCCCGATCCAGGAGTCGTCGTAGAACACATACGCCAGCTTTCCATGCCGATGCACCATGTCAACAAGCTTCTTGCCAAATTCCCGGACAAACTTACCCGTGAACGCCATCCAATCCCTCTGCTTTTGGGTGGGCGGGTTGTGTGCGGCCCGGTATCGGCCCTGATTCACAAAATCCTCCGCCAGCATGGGATAGCCGTATTCCGCCTGAAAGGCGGCAAGGGACACGGGGTTGACGCTGAAGTCATAGCTGCCCCAATCGGTAAAAATGCTCCGCCTATGGGCATCGTCCCCCCAAATCCAGCAGAAGTTATAAAATAGGGAAGTGAACCGAACGACCTTTGTGGCTGGGTGGTCCTCCAGCCATTGCTCCAGGTAGCGCAGGAGTTCCTCCCGCGCCTCGGGATAGCGGGGCTCTACCGCCATCAAACGCTCCCGGTCCCCCCATTGGTTGGTGATGTGGTTGTACATGGAGATCTCCTCCCAAAGCCTTGTGGCCAGGAAGGACACCGTATACAGGTGGCCTGGGGTGGCCCCGCTGATTTGAACCCTTGTTCCGTCAAAGGACCATTTCTCATGCAGGGTTCCCGCCGTGCGGTCGTGTACCTGCCAATACGCCTTCGGATCGTCGGAAGGGGTCAGGCAGAACTGCTGGCGGAAAAATCCGTCCAGAGGGTCAATGGAGAGCGCGTCCCCTGTGGCCGCATAGGGCTCGGTGATCAGAAAATTTCGCTGGAGCATATGGGGATGGGCCTTGGCCCAGCTGTTGATGGCGCGAACGATGCATAGGGTGGAATAGACCGGGATTCCACTGTCCAGGATCTCCTTGGAAAGCTGAGTGCCGTCGCTGTCCCGGATGCAATCCGCTCCCCATTTTTTCGCCAAATCCAGCGTCAACCTCTCATATCCGGCCTCCCCGGGCAGGGTAAATCCGCCTTCTTCCATGCCGCTTCCCCCTATCCTTTATGGGATCAAAACGGTCTTGATCCCCTCACGCCGTTTTCCCATGGCGAATGCCTCCGCATACCGCTCCAGGGGCAGCTTATGGGTCACAACTCCATCCGTCTTCAGCGTTCCCGAAATAATGCCCTCCATGACGGGAGGAAAACAGTCCGGACTCAGGCTCACGCCAAAAAGATCCAGCTCCTTAGCGTCACCGATGATGGACCAATCCACGGATGCGGGGCCGGCGAACACGCTGAACTCAATAAACCGGCCTCCCTTTTTGATCAATTGCAGCCCTTGGGGCACGGCGGACGTATCCCCCGTGGCCTCGATGTATACATCGCAGCCGCAGCCTTGGGTCATGGCCGCGATATGGGGCTCCACACCCTCATTGGGCCAGGCGTCCAGGGCCAGGGTCGCGCCAAGCTCCAGGGCCTTCTGGCGCCGGCTTTCCACGGGCTCCATGGAGATGAGGGCCTTTGGCTTGAGCAGCGCCGCCGCCGCGATCATGCCGAGCCCCAGCGTCCCCGCGCCGGCGATCACCACCACATCGTTTCCGGTGATCCGGGCCCTTTTCACGGCATGCATGGAGCAGGCAAAGGGCTCAATGAGGATGGCTTTCTCCATGGGCAGCGAATCCGGTACCCGATAGTTCCGCGCGTTTTCCGGCAGGCGCACATACTCGGCGAATCCGCCGTTGTAGCGCCTTTTGAAGCCATAGACGAAATGCGGATCGCACAGGGTATACAGGCCTTCTCCGCAATAGCGGCATTCACCGCAGGGGATGATCTGCTCGCTGGTGATCCGGTCGCCAATCTTAAACGGGCCGTCGTAGAGAGGCCCCACCTCCGCCACATGCCCCAGCAGCTCATGGCCGGGAATGAACGGCGGCTCGCAATACGCGGGGTTGCCCTCCCCGCCCCAGAAGCGAAAGCCCCCTTCCGAGCACTTGATGTCCCCGGCGCAGACGCCGCAGGCCTCCACCTTCATGATGATTTCCCGGCCCCCTGCCCGGGGCGTCTCCACCTGCTCAAAGCGATAGTCCCCGCGGCCATGAGCCACAACCGCGTTCATCTTTTCAGGCAGCACAGGTAACCCTCCTTATTTCATTCCACATAACGATCACAGTATTTTTTCAAGCACACAGTCCACACGCCGCTTGGCCTCAGAAGACAACGGCTGTGCCGGGCAAAGGCAATGCTCCTTCATCAGACCCAGCCGTGCGCAGCCATGCTTAAACGCCGCCAGCCAGCAGGCGTTATTGCCTCCGGTAACGCCGTGAACCTGGGCGATGATCTCCGCCTGGGCGCGGACGGTCTGAATATCGCCCCTTTGCGCCGCGTCGTATAACTCCACAAACACCCGGGGAACCACATTGGCCGCGCCGGAAATGTTGCCCTTGGCCCCCATGAGAAGCCCGGGCCCCACTAGGTACTCTCCGCCGCACAGCAAGGAGACTTGGTCCTCCCTCGTGGCCATGAGATTTTTCAGATGCCCCTCAAAATCTGGCCGGGTGTCCTTGATGGCGGCGACGCCTTCCAATTGGGCAAGGCGATGGAATGTCTCCGGCTCAATGTTGGCCAGCATGCCGGAATTTCCATAGACCATCCAGCGGGCCTTCGTGGAGCCCGTGATCCTCTCAAAATGGCGCACAATGGCATCCTGGGTGGGCTCGGGCGGCGAAAATGGGGCGGTGGCGCTCAAAAGGCCGACGCCCTCATCATAGATTCGATTCGCCACATCGATAACCCTTTCCGCGCTCTGCTCCAATATGCCCACGCACAGGGGAACGCGTCCTCTCACGGCGCGAACGGTATGCCGAATGAGCAGCCTCAGCGTGGTCTCTGTCATGGCCGCGCCCTCTCCGGTGAAACCGGCCACAAACAGCCCGTGTACCCCGCCGGAAAGCAGGTATTCAAGCAGCCGCTCCAGGGAATCGATGTCCAGCCCGCCGTCCTCATGAAACGGCGTGATCACCGCGGGCACA
>JAVBOX010000108.1:0-39963 GCA_031550095.1 Eubacteriales bacterium | reverse complement strand
GAGCAGTTTGGCGTGATCAGCTTTGATGAGTGTGTCATGGAACGCAAGTGGCCTGAAAGAACGCTGGCTTTTCTGAAAACCATCTCAAAGCTGGTATCCACCGCTATCATGCGCAAAAAGAACGCGGACGCGTTGCTCCGTTCCCGCATCGTGATGGAACGCGTTTTGGACAACATTCCCGCTTATGTCTATGTCATCGATCAGGATACCCGCGAGATTTTCTTCGCGAATCAGGCATATACGAAGGACTTTCCCTTGGATGCCGGCACGTCGGATGAATCGCTGCACAGGACCGTTTGTGAATTCTGCGAAACATGCCCGGATTACCGTAACATTGTCGAGAGCGCCCGCTCCCATTATTTTGAGGTTGAGCTGAAGCGCACAAAAAAATGGATAGGTGTTCGGTGTAGCGGCGTTTCCTGGATGAACGGTTCAGAAATGCGCGTGTTCAGCGGCCAGGATATCACTGAAAAAAAAGAGCACGACAAGGTTATTCAACACATGGCCTATACCGACCATCTGACAGGTTTGCCAAACCGATATCGCTGTGATTCTCTCCTGGAAAGTTCAATAGCCGACGCGAAAGCAAGCGATCAAAAGGGCTATGTCCTCTTCATCGACATGGACGACTTCAAAATCGTTAACGATGGATATGGCCACCATTACGGCGACGCTTTGCTCGTCGAGTTCGCGCGATTCTTGAGCGATAACCGTCCCGATAACAGCTCTGTCTTCCGCTTTGGAGGGGACGAGTTTGTCCTGCTGATCTATCCTTCCAACGGGGATCATATTCAAGAAGTCATCCGAACGCTTTTAACTAGGGCCAGAAAGCCTTGGCCTGTCTTGGATAAATCCTTCTACTGCACCCTTAGTGTAGGGTGTGTCGCCTTTCCCGATGGCAACATGGGGGTCAAGGAAATCATCAAAAACGCGGACATCGCCATGTATGAAGCGAAGCGGCTAGGAAAGAACAGCTGTGTTTTTTATCGGACCACCATGCAAAATGATTCCATTGAGCGCGTCGAAATGGAGAGCATGCTCCGGGAGAGCATCGCCGATGGCTTCAAAGGCTTCGAGGTATACTATCAGCCCATCGTGGATATGCGAACGGATAAAACCATTGGCGCGGAGGCATTGATCCGCTGGTTTAGGCTGGATGGCCAGGTCATCATGCCTCTCAGCTTTATATCCCTCTCCGAATACCTGGGCCTGATTGTCCAAATAGGCGCTTTTGTCCTCCGTCAAGCTTGTACCTTCCTGAAATATATCAACGAAAATGGTTTCCCAAACTTCACGATATCCGTAAACCTTTCCTTCCGCCAACTGCAGCAGGAGGACATTGTCGCCCAGGTGGAAAACATACTCGAAGAGACCGGAGTAAACCCCAGAAACCTTGTGTTTGAAATAACGGAGGGATTGGAAATAACGGGGCTTCAGCGCATTCTCCGCATACTGAACGAATTGCACCGCAAGGGCGTAAAATTTGCCATGGATGACTTTGGTATCGGCTATTCCTCCCTGGGCAATATGCGGGATTTACCCATAGACATCATCAAAATCGACCGCTCCTTTGTTCAAAACATCAACAAGGATACCTATGCCCATTCCTTTATCAAGCTGATCACTGATTTTAGTCATGCCATGCACCGGCGCATCTGCTTAGAGGGTGTGGAGACGGAAGAACAGCTCCTGTACTGCAAGAAAGTAGATGTGGACATGCTGCAAGGGTATTTTTATCACCTGCCCATGCCGAGGGAAGCCCTTCTTGAGGTTCTTCGCCGACTGAAAGGAGATGGCGAAGGGGCATCCAGTTCAAATGAATAATGCCGGCTTTTTCTTTTGACTGTATTGAGCATGAAAAAACCTCGCTTTAGCCATAAGCGCTAAAACGAGGTTTTTTTATGCAAGAACTCTCTTACCGCAGATAATTCGCCATCATGTACCCCGTTCTTCCGTCTACCCGGACATGATACCACCGGTTATCCATCATGATCCCCAACACCTCAACGCGGGTGCCATTGTAGTACTTTCCAAGGGAAGGCGCTGTGTTCGATGCGGCAGCCCGGAGATTCAGCCGGTCTTGTGGGTTAGGGTTATTGACGGTGAGCACCGGTATGGCGGAGCGAACGCTGTTAGCTGGGACGCCAACCGCCAAATAGCGAACCTGCATATACCCATATGCCGTGCCGATACGGACAAAAACCCAGTCCGGCATATTCGCCACATAGGATTGAATTTCCACATCAACCCCGTTGAAATATTTCGCGATGGAAGGCCCGCCCTGGCCGCTTGGGGTGATGGATCCTCGGAGGTTCAATCGATCGGCAGGATTTGGGTTGTTGACAATGGCGTTCCGCGCACCAGGAGTCGGTATTCCACCAGTGCCCCCAGCGCCGCTACCGGCTGACATCCGCAGATATCTCCCCATCATAAAACCAATTCTGCCATCCACGCGGACATGGTGCCACGCTTCCCCATAGCCGAGGACTTCCACTTGAGTTCCATTATAGTATTTCCCCAGCGAAGCGGCTTGCTCGGAGTTGCTTTCGCGCAGGTTCAGCCGATCCGAAGGGTTGGGATTGTTCACTGTGGCGGTTGGAATCATGGAGCGAATGCTGCCCGGCACCGGGTTAATCGCCAGAAACTTTGTCTGCATAAAGCCAACAGCCGTTCCGATCTGGACCTGCGCCCACTCGCTGTTCCAGTATTGGCGTATCTGCACCTCGACACCGTTATAGTACTTGCCATAGGAAACAGAACCGGTGTTGGGCTCTTCCCGCAGGTTGAGCCGATCCTGTGGATTTGGGTTGTTCACCACCCCAATATCATAGCTCCCAGCAAGACTCGTGGGCAATTGAGCGAAGATCGTCAGAGAAGCGCATAAGAGCACAGCCAACCAAGCGGCAATTTTCTTGTTCATATGCAACGCACATTCACCTTTCTTTTCCTTAATCATTTTTAAAATATAGACGTTCTTCTCTGCCGAAATGATCCATTCAATGTATTGTCTTCCATATTGGCGAGTCACTTTCCATCCAACGCGCTATCTTCCAGTGCGCTCATAGGGGACGCCGCTTGATCTGGGCGCCTGAGACTTTTTGCTCGTAAAGGCCAAAACCACTAGCGTCATAAAATAAGGAATCATTTTGTAAATATCGCTGGGAATGGCAAGAACCTTGAGAAAGGGAATGCCGGAATATGCGGAGGCGATAGTCTTCATCAGCCCAAAGAAAAGCGCTGCGAAAAAGATCCTGAGAGGCTTCCATTGGCCAAAGATGAGCACGGCCAAAGCGAGGAATCCATACCCGGAAACCGTCGCGTTGAAGTTGGTGGAGGTTGGCACCACAAAAACCAGCCCGCCAAGGCCCGCCAACGCGCCGGAAACCATCACCCCGGCGTATCGCATCTTGTAAACGTTGATCCCCACTGAATCCGCCGCCTGAGGATGCTCGCCGCAAGCGCGCAGCCTGAGCCCAAAGCGCGTTTTATACAGCACAAACGCCGCAGCCCCGAGAATTCCAAGGCCGATATACGTGGTGATATAAGCGTTTTGAAAAAGCAGGGGGCCAATGATTGGAATGTCCCCAAGCAAAGGAACGCTCTTGATGCGAAATGTGTTGATGAACTGCACCTGCTGCACATTGTTGCTCTGGAGCATCCGCGCCATGTAAATGGCAAACGCGGGAGCAAACATGTTCAAGGCCGTGCCGCTGATGGTCTGATTGCTGCGCATGTTGATTGCTGCATAGGCGTGAAGGAAAGAAAAAACCATGCCGGAAGCGGCCGCCACAAGGATTGCCAGCAACAGCAGGCCTTGTCCACTCATCATGTCTTGCATACGGTTAAGGAAAAAAATTGAGCAGAAAGCGCCGATGACCATGATTCCTTCCAAGGCAATGTTCACCACGCCGCTGCGCTCGGAGAACATACCGCCCAGGGCAACGATCAATAGCGGAATGGAGAAGAACCACATCTGCTGCACCAGAAAATAGCTCGTGCTGAGGATGTCATTCATGGCTCGCCCTCCTCTTCTTCTATCCGCTCGCGGCGAATCTCGATTTTTTTGCTCACCTTCCCGATCAAGTTTCTGATCAGGAGGGAGAAAGCGCTAAAGTAGATAATCGCCGCGATGATGATGTCGATGATTTCCGGCATGTAGTTATATTTCTGCAGGTAATAACCGCCCTGAGAAATATGGGCCAAAAAGAGGCCGGAAAAGATGATGCCAATGGGGTTTGAAAGCCCTAGCAATGCCACGGGTATGCCGTTGAACCCCTGGGGTGAGAGAATTTCTTCCACCCGAATGTGAAGCCCACTGGCTGGCGCGAGGTACATAAGGCCGCCGCCAATGCCCGCAAGGCCGCCGGCAATCATCATGGAAAGGAGGATGCTGCGGTTTTCATTAATGCCGGCGTACCGGCTGGCATCCCGATTAAATCCGCAGGCTTTGAGCTCAAAGCCAAAGGTCGTTTTGTTCAGGACCACATACATCACGGCCGCCAACGCAATCGCGATCAGAATGCCCCCATTGACGCTCGCCGCATCCACATAATTTCCCTTTAGGTCAAAGAAAATCTTGTCCATTCCCCACTTTGGAATCGCGGCCTGAGATACGTTTATCGTTTGATTCTTTAGCGAATCGTAAATATTCGAATTCTTAATGAGATAGTTTACGCCATACATACCCATGTAGTTGCTCATGATGCAGGCAATGACCTCATTTACATTGAGCCGGGACTTAAAGAAACCCGGTATGGCACCCCAGACGCAGCCCGCCATCATTGCGGCCAAAAGCGCCACCACCCATAGAAGCCAGGTCGGCAGCCAGGCGCAGTTTGCGCCAACGAAAACAGCCACAAAGGCACCGACCATTAGCTGCCCAGGCGCACCAATATTGAAAAGCCCAGTTTTGAACGCAAAGCCGACGGAGAGTCCCGTCATGATGAGCGGCGTAGCATAATACAGCACCTGTCCAATACCCTTCATGCCCCCGCTGAATCCCCCGGACGCGATAACCCCTAGCCCTCGAACCGCCTGTGCCGGATTGGAAATAAGCAAGATGATAAAACCAAAGAGCAAGCCGACGAGGATGGCGATCAAGGAGGACGCCGCGCTGACGACGCCACCACTTGAAATGAGCCTTCTGAGCGCTTTCATACAATGGTCTCCCTTCTGGATCCAGCCATGTACAAGCCTAACTCCTGTACGGTGGTTCCCTTTGCGCTGACATCCGCGACGATTTGTCCTTCAAAGATGACCAGAATGCGATCAGCCACGTTCATGACTTCGTCCAGTTCCAAGGACACAAGCAAAACCGCCTTACCGCTGTCCCTCGTGGCGATGAGCTGCTTATGGATGTACTCAATTGCTCCAACATCCAGCCCGCGAGTTGGCTGTACAGCAATGAGCACCTCCGGAAATTCGCTGATTTCCCTGGCTACAATGGCCTTCTGCTGGTTTCCGCCGGACATGCTCCGTACTTTGGTCTCGATGCCTTGCCCGGATCGGATATCAAAAGCCCGTAATAGTTTTTCGGCATATTTTTCCCGCTCATCAAAGCGAATCAAGCCCCGCCGCTGTAGGCTTGGCTTGTGATAGCTCTTCAGGGCCAGATTCTCCTCAAGGGAGTAATCCAGCACCAAGCCGTGTTTATGCCTGTCCTCCGGGATATGGGAAAGCCCGGCGTCGTTTCTCTCCCGAATGGTAGCATGGGTCATTTCCTTGCCACTCATAAAAATGCGCCCTGATTCCGGTTGCATCAAACCGGTCAGCGCATAGACCAGCTCGCTCTGCCCGTTTCCGTCAATGCCGGCGATGCAAACAACCTCCCCTTTGCGGACGGAGAAGGAGACATTGTCCACCAGTAGCTTTCCATGGTGGCGGCTGCGCACGCTCAGGTTCTGCACCAGCAAGGCAGCCTCCCCGGGCTTTGCGGTCTGCTTCTTGATATCGAACTCCACCTTGCGCCCGACCATCATCTCGCTCATTTGCTCCTTGGATGTATCGGCCACCTCCACGGTTCCGATATGCCTCCCCTTGCGCAGAACCGTACACCGATCCGCCACCTCTTTGATTTCATTGAGCTTATGGGTGATGAACAGGATCGACTTCCCTTCCATGGTGAGGTTCCGCATGATTTTCATCAGCTCGGCGATCTCCTGTGGGGTCAAAACCGCTGTGGGTTCATCAAAAATGAGGATCTCGTTGTCCCGGTAGAGCATCTTCAGAATCTCTACCCGCTGCTGCATGCCAACGGTGATATCGGAAATGACGGCGTCCGGTTCCACCATCAATCCATACCGTCTGGAAAGGGCGACTACCTTCTTCCGGGCATCGTCCATCTTCAATACGCCCTTGGATGTGCTCTCCACCCCGAGGATGATGTTCTCCAAAACAGTAAAATTATGCACCAGCATAAAGTGTTGATGCACCATCCCGATACCCAGGGCGTTCGCGTCGTTTGGATTGTGGATATGAACTTCCCTGCCATCCTTTATGATGATGCCCTTTTCCGCGGCATAAAGGCCGAACAGCACGCTCATCAGCGTCGATTTGCCGGCGCCATTCTCCCCAAGAAGCGCGTGTATTTCGCCTCGCCTAAGCTGCAGCGTCACATCATCATTGGCGCGAATGCCCGGAAAATCCTTTGTGATATGCAGCATCTCTATGACGTATTCCACCATCGACGCTCCTTAACCAAAGTGTGCAAGTCCTCTGAAGAACTTGCACATGCTTCTATTTATTTTGGTATCTTGATGTGCTCATGCCCGATTTCGGCTCCGGCAACTTGCTTAAATGCGTGCAAGGGGCTTTACTCACTTGCACGCATTCGCATTTCGCTTTATTCGATCACTGTGACCTTGGTTACTTCCGTGGGGATGTTCGTTACAACAATCGCCGCGCCCGTGTCATCCAAATCCTTAATGAGCGCAATCTCGTTGGCAACCAGCTTGGCGAAAATGGCGTCATAGTCGGCCTGGGCAAAGGTGGTGAAGCGGGAGTTCGCCATCGGCAGGGATACGCCATCCCGGTCCGCGCCCAGATGCCAGCTCTCGCCGCCCGGGAACTCTCCCTTATAGTACGCCTCAATGGCCTGATACACGGAAGCGCCCAAGCCCTTGGTGGCGGAGGTGATCACACGCTCGGACTCCGCACTCTGATCCACATCTACGCCGATGACCCACTTGTCACCAGCCGCTTCCGCAGCCGCCATGACGGAGTTGCCCACTGCGCCGCCGCAGGCGAAAATGGCTTCTACGCCGTCATTGTACCAAGAGGCAGCGAGGGCCTGGGCCTCCGGCGTGGCCGCAAAGCCGCCGGTATAGTGATAGTTGATTGTCACCTCAGCGACACCCATTTCCTTGGCGGCATAATCCACGCCTTGGACGAAGCCATAGCCGAAACGAACGACTGCCGGAACCGCCATGCCGCCCATGAAGCCCAGCTTGGTGAAGCCTTCCTTCACAGCCGCGTATCCGGCCAGGAAACCGCTCTGCTCCTCGGCATAGATGATGCCGACCGTGTTCTTCTCGGTGCGGAACTCGGAATAATCCGCGTTATGGGGATTGCCGTCCACAAGGACAAAGTTAACATCCGGGTACATGTCCTGGGCCATAAAGATCGGTACTTCAAATAAGTAACCCGGGGTTACGATAACCTTCGCGCCGCCTTCAACCGCCAACTGAATGCTGTCCAGATACGCGTCATCCGTCTGCTCTTCCGGCTGATAATACTTATGGGTGATGCCCTTTTCTTCGGCATACTTCACAAGGCCTTCCCAAGCACCCTGGTTGAAGGATTTGTCGTCGATGGTTCCAATGTCCGTGATGAGCGCTAACTCAAAGGTTTCGGCAGCGGCCATCGCAAAGGACACCATGCCAAACACCATGGTAAGCGCGAGCAGTAAGGAAACCAATTTCTTCATGTTTAAGGTCCTCCTTCTATCTGTCCCATATGGTGTAATTTACACAAACGAAGTATAGCAGATTTTACGGAGAAGGGAAAGGGTAAAATTCTGTTTTTTACTTTTGTAACATTTTTTACCACAGCTCCATACAGTGTAGTGACCCCGCCTTTTGGAAAGGAGACAATACCATGTTCAACTCACCCATATCGTACATTGGCTGCAACCCTTGCGAATACTTCTGCTCCATCGGCACTTCGGTCAGCCGCTGGTGTTCCGATAGAAGCCATCCCTGCAACTTTGAGAATTGCCAAAATTTTGATTGTTGCTGCAACACGCGGCAGTTCGCGTTTTTGACCCAGACGGACGCGTATGCCCTCCCCGCGGGAGCGCCCGTTCCCTTTACTGGCACCGCCGTCATTGGGGAAGGATTTGAATTCGTCAACGGAGCGTTAAGAATTGAGAACCCCGGCCTATACCGGCTGTCCTATTCTCTGAACATCCCCAGCGGCTCCACGGTCACCTCCACCTTTGTCATCCAGGCAAACGGCGTCAATGTGCCCGGCACGCAGCAATCCGTTAGCCACACCTCCGGGTCGCCCGCCGTTACCGTAAACGCTCAGGCATTCATCGAGGTGACGGAACCGGTCACACTTACGCTGATCTCCACCTCCGCGGTCGCCATCACGCCCGGCGTTTCCGGCGACACGCTCGCTTCGCTGATGATTGAATCATATTCATCGATTGTCGAGGTTAAATCCATAATCAAGGGGATCCGCCACATTAGGGCGAATCCCCTTTCCCTTGCTATTCGTCGTCCTCGTCTTCCGGTTCATCATCCATGTCGATTTCATCCTGTTCCTCTTCCTCCACCAGATCCAGGAAGCGGTTAAATACGGCATCCAGCACTTCTTCATTCTCTTCCACCACATAGCAATCCGCTTCATTGGCATCCCGATCAATCCGCATGATCACAACGGAACCTTCTTCATCCGGTGTTTCTGGTTCCACCGGAGATAGCAGGATATACGACGTACCCTTGTGCTCCAATGTCATCAGGTGCTCAAAGGAAACCGGCTCGCCATCCTCGCCGATAAGCTCCACCACATTCTCATCATCCATGATCAATCCCTCCATTACTTAGCATGATTGCCCGTTTGCGTCCAAATATCCTTGCAGGATAACGGCCGCGGCCGTTTGGTCCACCACTTTCTTGCGCTTTTCCCGGCTTACGTCCCCAGAAATCAGCACGCGTTCCGCCATGGCTGAACTCAACCGTTCATCCCACAGCGCCACCTCAAAGCCCGCCTTCTTCAATTGTTCCGCAAAAGCTATCACCTTATTGGCCTGTTCGCCCTTTGTGCCATTCATCAGGAGGGGCAACCCAGTCACCACCAATTTGCACTGGTACTCCTCCACATAGGCGCCAATCCGGCGAATGTCCGGCCCCCATCCTTTGGATTCTATCATGCCCAGCGGTTGGGCGGTAATCCCTAAAGGGTCGCTGACGGCGACTCCAATCCGCCGGTCACCAATATCTAGCCCCAAAATCCTCTCGATCATCAAAACACCTTCAAGCAAAACTGAGGACAAACGCCTCCGCAATATCCGCACAGGACACAGCGTTCGACGTCCACCGCCGCCTTCCCTTCCACCACGGTAAGTGCGCCTTGCTGGCATCGGGCGGCGCATTTACCGCACCCTTCACACCAGTCCTGAACCACCAACGCCCGATGGGCGTTTGCCGTTTCCCTCACAGCGCTTTGCGCTGGTTCATGCCCCTCAAAAAGCGCTATATTGAAGTCGATTTCCGGTTCCGACTGCATGCCCATCGCAACCGCGTCCACAGATTCCAAGGCGAAAATGTACTGAAACGCGGCTTGGCGTTCAGGAATCAAGTGCCCTCCCCCTAGCGCTTTCATCGCCAAGACGCCGCGGCCAGTAGTGTGGATTTCTGTAATAGCCCTCTCCATATCTTGGCGGTTTCCATCCACAATGCCCAACCCTCGGTTGTTGATGATGGGGAACACCACATCGATCTCCGGCCACAGAAGCGCTGCCCGTACGGCAGCTACGTGATGCGTGGAAATGCCCACCAGCCCGATTACGCCTGCCTCCCGAAGGCGGCAGTAATGCGCAAGCGCCTCCCTGTGCCCCCGAAGCGTATGCTCGCTTTCCTGCTCATGCAGAAGAAAAATATCAATTCGTTCTCGGCCAATTCCCTCTTGCGCCAGCGCAACGGATCGCTTTGCCCCATCCAAATCATAGGCATAGGATTTCGTGCATACTTTCAAGTCCGGAACCACACGCAACGCCTCTTTGATATGGGGGTATGTCCGATAATACTCCGCCGTATCCACCATGTCCACCCCTCGCGCGGCGGCATAGCAAATCAGCTCCGCGCCGCGCTCAGGGGAAAAGCCCCGTTGCAAGGGCCCCAGGGGCAATGTTCCAAAAAAAAGGCGCGAGATGGATATATCCCGCGCGCCAACCCGGACTTGCTGCATGCCTTATCGCTCCCGCGCGCTCACATAGTATTGAGCCAACTCCTCAAGGATTTCATCCCGTTCCAATCTGCAAATTGTGGAACGAGCACCCTTATAGTTGGTAATATACGTAGGATCACCGGAGATGAGATACCCGACTAGCTGGGTTATGGGATCATAACCTTTTTCTTTGAGAGCGGCATACACGTTCATGATGATGCTCTCCGCCGAGTCGTTCCGATCTCCGATCGGTTTAAACGAAATGGTGTCATTCCCAACGCTCATGCCTCTAACCCACCTTGAATTATTCTATCTTCTATTCTTATTATACATGAATGTAAGAGTTTTGACAATCTCATTTATATTCGCTGTTTTCGGCGGTTTTTTGTTAAATCATTTTAACTTTTCGGCAAGTTTGCCAACGCCATCAAAAAAGCAAGGGGAGGCCGCGTTGCTTTGCGCCATCCCCTTGACTTTACCCGCTATTTTCTTACTTGACCCAGCCGGATATGCTCTTTCCCAAGTCGCTTGCACCCTTCTCAATTGCTTTCCGCATCTGCCGTGTCTGTGGCATCATCATCAACCCAGCTCCCACCGCAATGCCCAACGCGCTTCCCGCCATCAATCCCGTGATCGTCGTCGCCTTCATGCAGTCTCCCTCCTTCACGCAAATTTTACGGATTGCCAAACTCCGCAGGCGTAGTTTTTCCCCCAAGGAGGCGCGGCATGCTGTGTCTTTTTGGTAATTCTATGGCAAAAGTTTTTGAATCACACTTAAAAACTCCTGGGGCTCAGGGGCTTCAAAGGCTAAGGACTCGCCGGTCACAGGATGGGCAAGCGCAACGCGCCAGGCGTGCAGCATCAGCCTTGGGGAGGCTTTTGAAGCCTTTTGACCGCCATAAATCGGATCTCCCAAAAGAGGGTGCCCCAAATGAGCGAAATGCACACGGATTTGATGGGTGCGTCCGGTAATCAAATTCACATTTAGCAGTGTTGCGCCTCGAAGTGTCCGCGCAACCTGGTATTCCGTCCGCGCATATCGCCCGCCTTGTACCACTGCCATCCGCTTCCGGTCCACAAGATGGCGCGCGATCGGTGCCTCAATCCATCCATTTTCTTCTTTAAAATGCCCAAAAGCCACTGCCCGGTATGTTTTGGCAATTTCTCTAGCTTTTAACGCATCGCTCAGCCGCTGATGCGCCATGTCGGTCTTTGCGATCAGGAGCAGGCCGGATGTGTCCTTGTCCAACCGATGGACAATGCCAGGCCGCAAAGTGCCGCCGATGCCCGACAGGTCCTTGAGGTGAAAAAGCAAGGCGTTGACAAGGGTTCCATTGGCGTTTCCGGCCGCCGGATGAACCACCATGCCTGCCGGCTTGTTGACGACGGCTATATGGGCGTCCTCGAAAAGCATGGCGAGGGGCAGCGGCTCTGGGACGACCGCGCTTTCCTTGGGGGGCGGTATGTCCAGCGTCGCTATGTCCGATGGCCGCAAGGCAAAGCCAGGCTTGCTTTCTACCCGGTCATTGACCGTTGCGCGGCCTTCGCGGATGAGTCGCTCCACCCGGGACCGGGAGAGGCCCGTTTCCTTGGCGAGCCAGACATCCAGGCGCTCGTCAGCCATCGGTCTTCCCTCCCTTGGCAAAGAGAATGCTTGCCGAGAGAAAAACAAAAGCGACAAAAACAAAAGAATCGGCTAGGTTAAAAATTGGAAACCTGAACAGTCGAATCTCGATAAAGTCGATTACATAGCCCAAGAGCAGGCGATCCATGAAATTCCCCATGGCACCGCCAAAAAGCATCCATAGGGAAGATCGGAACAACGCCGGCTTTTCAAGGCCACGGAACAGCAGCCACAAAAGCAGACCAAACAACGATATACCTGTGACAATAAGCAGAAAAATCGGTTTTCCGGTAAACAGGCTGAAAGCAGCACCCGTGTTTTCTGTATAGTTCAGCCGCAGCACGCCAGGCCATATATCCATCGGGGCGTTTCCCAGCAGAGCGGCTTGCGCCCATCCCTTGGTTACCCGATCAAACACAAAGGCTGCCGGAGCGAGCCAACAGCACTTATCAAACTGAAAGGCCATCCTTTTTTTCGGCATGGGTTTCCTCCGATTCATCTGCCGGACATTGCCTCCTCCAACGGAGGTCGCCTTAATGGAGGTTGGATTGAACCATTTTGACTACTTCCGCGAAAAAAGTGCCGATGCCGGGCAGATTGTCCAGCGCAAGCTGCCGAACGAGCACAATCACCACTGCGCCAAGCAAGCTGAAACCAACCGCAAATCCCAATCCACGCATCATCCCCGCCAAAAAGTTGATGCGTATCAACCGGCGGGTATCCTGAACATACATCATGTATTCCGTGAAACCAGCCCGTTCCTGTTTTCGAGCATATTCATCTACCCTATCCCTCATGAGGAATAGGATGCCCATACACGCGGGAATTATTACCGGAACAGCTCTGTTTCTCCGTTAAGAATGTGGGTCTGGTCGTCCACCAGGCGCTTAAAACGAGCGCGATAGTCCGACGCGGCGCTGCGAAGCGTATCGAAGCTATCCTGAAGGCGCTTTGCTTCCGCCTTCGCCTCTTCGATTAAGCGATCCGCCTTTACCTTTGCGTCGCTCATGAGCAATTCCGCCTGCTTGCGAGCGTCCGCCAATGTTTCGTCGCTGACCCTTTGCGCGTTTATCAGCAACTTTTGCGCCGACTCCGAACCTTCAAGGCTGGCAGTGGGCTGCATCATGGGCTGAGGCGCCGGCTGAGGCCGCATTGCGGCAGTGCGAAGGGCTTGAAGCTCCCGCTGCATTTCCTCAAACTCGTCCGCGATCTCATCCAGGAACACATCGACCTCTTCAGGATCATAGCCGTGCGCCTTCGTCTTAAACTCTTTGGTCTCAATCATCTGGATGGTGACTGCCATAGCTGTTCCTCCCCTACCTGTCTCTTATTGTATATATAACGAATTAGAAACGCGTCAGCATCACGCTGAGTCTATTCTTTCTTGTTCTCCCCATGATTTGCTGAAGCTTCACCCGCCCGAAACCACGGACAGAAAGGATAGCGCCTTCTTTTAAGAAGCGATCCGGCCGCAGCTCTTCCAAATGATCCACTTGCACGCGCCCCGCTCCAACAAGATCGAACGCGGCCGAACGGGAGAGGTTCCAAGCGGCGGCAATGACGGCGTCCAACCGAATCGAGGCAACCGTCGCGCGGATTTCAGTTCCCTTATCCGGAACGATGTTGATTCCATTCTTTATTTCATGAACGATATCATGAACGGAAACGGAAGTGGAACCCGCCCGGCCAAGGTTTGCCTTTACATAATCCGCCATTCGATCCAGTATAAAGGCGCTTGCTTCCCCTTTGCCAACTGTAATATCCCCCAAATTGACCCGATCAATGCCCAGTGCCAAGATGGCGCCAAGAATATCCCGGTGTCCCAAGGTGGCATATTTATCGCGCCAAGCAATTTGCAGGCAGGCAATCGGGAAGTCCGGCTGAACATCCTCCTCGGCAAAGGCGGCTACACACCGCTCGGCATTTTCCATGCCGCCCCAGGCCTTCAATGAAATCCCCGCTTTTCGGGCGCAGATTTCCGCCTCCGCCCGCTCCGCCGGGGATAAAAAACCCGTTAACTGGGACACACCCGTTCTGGCAGCCCGCTCCGCAAGCTGAGCCAGCTGCTTCTCACACATCCGATCTGTACGCATATCACAGGGCGATCATGACATACAAACGCCAGAGCATTTGTTGGATCAACCCCACCAAAAGACCCAACACGATCGGTGACAAATCAATCGGAAGCCTTGGGAATAGGCGAAAGAGCACGTTGCGGACTGGCCGAAGAACCGGATCCACAATCCGCGCCAGAACACGCATCACCTTATTGTAGGGCGAAAGAACCCATGAACAGATGCAATAGATATATAGCGCATACATGAAAATCCGCAAAAAATAGCTGATGCCCTGAACAATGCCAAAAAGCATTTCCGTTCTCCTTACTGCACTCTTGTCGCGTACATTCCATCCCGCTGGTTTCTGCCTTGCTGCTCGCTGCGGACGATTTCCACTCCAGTGGGCGCTACAAGATAGTTCCTATGGGAAATGCGCTCCACGCTCCCCTGGAGGGCGAAGGCGGCTCCGCTGACCATATCCAGCACCCGCTGGCACTGGGCGTCGTCCACCTCTTCGAAGTTCAGGATGACATTGATGCCGGACAAGAGATAATTGATAATTTGAGAGCTATCGTCCTTTCTGCGGACGCAGAAAATAATGGTGCTAGCCATGCCCCCTGTTTGCCGAACCGGAATCTCGGGCTCGCCATAATCCTCCCGTTCCGGAAGCCGGATGACATTGTTGGATTGCTGCCACTGCCGCTGTTGCGGCGGTTTTCCACCACGGCTGAACAAGCCTTGAACCGGCGAAGTGTCCACAATAGGGCGGCGTGGGGCTGCCGGCTTTGGCTTTGCCCCAGCGCGCACATAGGAACCCCCTGTGCCATACCCACTTTGATAGCCCGCGTCATCCTGGGGTTCCTCATACCGCGAATCATATCCATCGGATTGTTCATCATACCTGGGATCATACCGATCGTCGTATCGTTCGTCCGGTTGCTCATACCCGCCATTATAAACAGGCTCTTCACGTGGAACATCGTCCGAGTAAAGCCCTATAAATTTGCCGAGCGTCTGCAGCACATCCGAAAACGCCATTGTCTTCCTCCTAAACGCGGGAATTCTTCGCTTTTCAGGAGCTTACTCTCTCCCCGAAGATAGCCGAGCCGATCCGTACCATTGTCGCGCCTTCTTGCGCGGCTATCCGCCAATCTCCCGACATGCCCATGGACAGTTCGTTCATTTTAACGCCGTCGATGGATTCCATACGAAGCTGCTCGAATAGTTCGCGCATGCGGCGAAATAGCGGCCGGATCGTCTCCGGATCCACAACAGCCGGCATAACCGTCATGAGACCACGCACTTGAATCCCAGGAAGCTTGGCGCATTTTCGTATGAAATGCTCCGTTTCATCCGGCGGAACGCCTGCCTTCTGGGATTCTCCTCCCACGTTGACTTCGACCAGCACTGGAAGGCATTGCCCATTTTCGCCGGCATGGGCATCCAGCGCCTGTGCCAAAGACCATCGATCCAGTGACTGAATCACGTGAACTCTGTTCATTATATATTTAATCTTGTTTGTTTGCAACCTTCCAATTAGATGAAATTCAAAATCAGCGGACAAGGCAGGAAATTTATTCATAATTTCCTGAACGCGATTCTCGCCTATTGCCGTGATGCCAGCTTTTTTTACAGCTAAAATCGCTTCACTACCCTGCGTTTTCGTAACTGGAAGAAGCTTGGGTGGCTGCGCCGGATCCATGGCACAGGTCACAAGCTCTTGCTGAATTGCATGAATATTCAGTACGATTCCATCGCTCACACTGTCTTCAAAACACACGTATTTTCTGCCCTTCCCAAAGCGCACCCACCGCTAATGATTGAATAACCGCGTAATCATTGTTCTGCATTACCACATTCACCGGCACAAAGATTCCTCCGCTGTCCATCAGAACAACGCCCATCTGCCCGCCTTGCTGCCGGAGCGCGTTGTTGGGCACCTTCAGCCCCGACACATACTCCTCGCCGACCTGGGCTTTGGTTGTGCGGACGTTCAGCACAGGGCGTACATCTCCCTTTACCTTCATTCGAATCAATAAGTCGCTGCCGGTACGGGTGGCGGTGGTGACAACTCCTTCGACAATATGATCGTCAAATCCCGCCAGTTCCACCTTATAGGCTTGTCCCTCCACAGGCTTCCAGTTGGCGTCATGGCTGATCAGCAGCAGGTACCATCCGCTTGGATTAACCTCGCGATAAATGGGCACACGGCCGCGCTGCGCCAGGGATGTGGGCGGGCGCTGGCCGGCAAGAACGCCGAGAACTTGAGCGGGCGTTATGTTGTCCAGATCATTGACATCCAGGTAGTTTTCATAGCCGTCCGTATAGAAGCTGACGATGCAATCGGAGGTCGCGACCTTATTGTTGGTCCAGTTGGCAATTTTTTTAACCAATGTGGTCTCATTTTCATAGAGGCTGGTTAAAGATTGATCCGCGGCGTGCTTATTCCGTAGATAGCTTTGCCGCGCGTTCATGGCCGCTTGAATCTGCCGCTCCAGGTTCAGCAGATTTCCATGGCCTGTTCCCCGCACCATCAATTCAAACTCTCGCGTATAATCCATAACCTTTTTTTCCAGATTTTCTAGTTGAATGTCGCCATGGGTGGACGCTTTGAGGATCTTATGCTGATCTTTGATTTGGGACCGAACGCTTAACAGCTTGTTCATGTCCGTTTGACTGTAGCCAGTGGAATAAACTTCGACGATTTTATTCCCTTGAGCGACATGTCCGCCCTCATCTACATAGAATTTGACGCTCGTGACACCTTCAGCATCCGTCAGCTTTTCATTTCGGGCAATTACCGCGTCCACCATGTATTGATTGCCCATATCGCCTGATTCGATTACCGCAGAGCGCTGTATCATGCTGTCCAAAGCTGTATACACGCCGTAGCCAAGCATACAAACGGCCGCGAATAAAAAAAGATAAAAACGGAAAGCAATCCGTGTTTTTCCCTGACGACGCATACTCCCTCCCAGAAACAAACTGTAGCGATATTTATTGGCATGATGATTACGCCGTTTTCAGCAAAAATCCTGCAATGAAAAAAACTACGCGAACTTATCCCGCAGCGCTGCCAAGGCTCTTCTTTCCAAGCGCGAAATCTGCATCTGGGAAACCCCAAGATCCTTGGCAATATCCCTCTGGCTCCGCTGCCTCAAGAAGCGCTCCTCAATGACAAAGCGGCTCTTTCCTTCCAATTGGCTGAGAAGGCTTTTGATCAAATCCTTGGACTCCATTCGCTCAAATGCCTCTTCCTCACGACCCAGCAGATTGTTAAGAGCAGTTCCATCCTCATCAGGCGCCGAATCCAGCGAAAGGGCTTGGGTGGAGCGCTGCATCTCCAAAGCGTCCAGCACATCATCCGCCGGTAGCGAAAGCCTTTCAGCCAGCTCCATTACGGAAGGTTCCCGCCCATTCGCTTGCAAAAGCGTCCCTCTTTCACGGACAATCTGGGGCAGCAGTTCCGCTCCGCGCCTTGGCAACCGCACCAGCCGCGCCTTATCCCGCAAATAATTGCGCAACTCACCCGTAAGGGTCGGCACAGCGAATGTTGTAAACTTAACACCTTTATTGCAATCAAACCGTTCCAAGGCATGCATCAGCGCTATCGCACCCACTTGAGCCAGATCCTCCATTTCCGCTCCACGCCCCGCAAAGCGCCTCGCAACAGCTTGTGCAAGATATAGGTAATCCTCCACGAGCTCGTTTCGAAGGACGGGATTCCTTGTTTGACAATAGACTTCAAGCTTTTTGTATAAATCGATTTGCATGCAGGCTCCTTATAGAGGCTCCAGGTGAACGTCGATCTCGATGGCGTACATTTCTCCTTCGTCCTGAGAGATTCGAACATTGGAAGCTAGCGTATCCAAAATGCAGCGGGCAATTTCCGTATCCTGCTTCTGGGTCGCTCCATTCTGCCTGTCCGGGTCTCTTTTTACCTCAAAACGAATGCGCGTTTTATCGTTATGCGTGGCAGCGCTGATCGTCATAGAAGCGGCAAGGCTGGACTGACGCAGCAGACAGTAGCACGCCTCATCCACAAGCATGCGAATGTCTTCCAAAGTATCCACATCCGCACCATGCTGGCAGCAATAGCCGGCCAATGCCATGCGTGCCACCAGAATCATTCGTGCTTCCGCAGGAATCATCAAGCGAATTTCATCGTCCATAGGCCGCCTCCGTACCAAAGGTTTATAGGTATTAGATCATAAAATTGTCCCATTGGGAAGGGAATGCGGGCCCTCGCATAGAATAGGCAAAAGATGTCGCGTAAGCGGTTCCAAACGGAAGTTTATCACCTGAAAGGATAACAGACCATGAACCCCTACATGCGTGAAGCCATTGAGGAAAGCCGGCATAACTTAACCTCCGGCGAAGGAGGACCTTTCGGTGCGGTCATTGTGCGAAGTGGGAAAGTCATCGCCAGGGCGCATAACCAGGTGCTCCTGACCAATGACCCTACCATGCACGCGGAAGTCGGCGCCATACGCGCCGCCTGCGCGAAGCTTGGCACATTTGATCTTTCTGATTGCGAGCTTTATACCTCCTGCGAGCCATGCCCCATGTGCCTAGCTGCTATGATGTGGGCAAAAATCACTCGTTATCATTTCGGTTGTACAAAGGAGGATGCCGCCAGGATTGGGTTTGATGACAAGGCGATATATGACTATCTGGCAGGAGATACAGGCGCCATGAATGTGACCGCGGAACCCTGTTGTCACGACGAATCCATCGCTGTGTTTGACGCGTGGACGCGGGAAAAGCGGGAAATGTATTAGAAAAGCTACTGGCTCAAAATCCAGCGCTTTAGCTCCTCTTCCGAATCAAACGCGATGCCGCGAAAGAGCCTTTCCCGGGTTTCTTCATCGCGAATCCTTACGGAAGCGTCCCCTAACCGTTCCATCGTAAATCCATAGCGGTTGCGGTAGATACCGGGCACACCGTCCCCGCCAAGGGTCAGCACCCAATGCTGTGGGCAGAACAGATCCTCCGTCCGGGTCATCTCAATAATTGCCGGGGAAAACGCCGTCATCCGCCAACCCGCGTCAAGGACGGCAGAGACGGCTTCTTTTGTCATCCCTACCCATCCGGCCTCCGCCTCCACCCGGCGCAACACTTCATGGCCGCATCGGGCATACTGGATGGTCTGCGCCTGCTTGCAACCGGGCGTGATGAGCTCCTTCTGTGAAGCTTGGGTCGCATTGACGCCGGGCATCTCGCTTAAAAGTGTCGTGGCGCCGAGGATCAGCAGGATAACCCCGGTGATAAGCAGCCAAAGCGGCGAATTCTTGTTGTAAAGCAATAAAGGACACCTCCCTAAAGAGATGTCCTTATGGTTCCCATGAATCACCGCTCCAATTCCGCATCCCAGACCTTTACACCGCTCTCCTGAAATACACAGTCGAGCCGATCTGACAGGGCTTGTTTGGAAACGCCCCGCTTGAGAATCATGCTCATGAATCCGCCGCCGCCGGCGCCGCAAATCATCATGCCGTCGATCAAATCCTCGCATACGGTGACCATATGGTCGATGCAGGTGTTGGAGGAACCGGCGTCCAGGCGCTTGGACAATGCCCAATGCTCCCTGGTAAGCTTCGCAAACTGATCGATGTCCCCAGTTTCAAGCTCAAACGCCATCAGCACAGCAAGGCGCTGAATTTTTCCAAGAATTTCAAGGGTGCCCGAATGATTGGCGACCGCCTTGCCCATAATGTCTCGAAGGATATTACGCGCAAGCCGCCGTTGCCCTGTAAAAACAAGCACAAGCCGCCGGGAAAGCTCATCAAACGCGTCGTCCGGCATGGCAATCTGCCGCTCAGTCAGGCGCTGTGGCGTGCCCGGGCGAGATGAGATCAGCTTGATGCCCGGGAAAAGGCCGCCCACCTGATCCTGCCATCCCCCGCCCGTGTTCATGAGCTGCTCCATACACAGCGCGAGGGATGAAATACGCGCGTCATCGTCCGGTTGGCCCAACAGCCGGGATAAGGCCTTCGCCACCGCGGCGCATAGAATGCTGCTCGTCCCCAGGCCAGAACCCTTCGGCACATCCCTCACGGCCGTACGCAAGGAAATACCGCCGCCAATCCTTTCAAGAATTGGCGCCACATCAGAATCGGCTCCATAGGGAATTACGCCGCATACGAGGAGCGCCGCCTTGCAAAGGGCATGGGGGTCATGGGGATTGCCGGTCAAAAGATCAAGGCAGGATGCATAGTTCTTGGTCACGCCAAGATCGTCGCTGATGATTCGGATTACGGGCGCCGCAATTCTTTCCGCCACAGCTTCCACTGGCTTTTTGCCCGCCAAGAGCACCGCGGCATTCAGCACTGTGCCCCCGTTTTCCAAGCAATAAGGCGGTGTGTCCGACCAACCGCCGCCCCAATTGACGCGCACGGGCAAGGCCACCTCCACCCGGTTCGCGGCGAAGGCGGGAGGCGGAAGCCTTTCCATCTCTCGCATCGCGTGCGACAGCAGATGATCGTTTATCGCGTGCCAACAAGCGTTATCCATTTCTTCCGCCAGCATAGGATCCCTATTCCCAATTGCTCGGGCCAGAGTAAAGTAAATTCGATGCTTCCATGGGAATTCCGCCTGCCGCGCCTTCTCCTGGAGCAGGCCCAGGATACGGCCAAAGAACGCGTCCTGGGGAATCAGGCGCAGAACATCCTCCACAGGGATTCCATGAACCAGCGCATCCACAACGCGGCTTGCTCTGGCATCATCGGACAGCCGAGACTGCCATGATAAAATGGACTCCATACTGGCGCGCCTGAAGCTCTCCATGAGGCTAATGCGCTCCGGCGCCGGCAAGTTTTCAACGGCTGCCCTGGCCGCCTCAACGGCTGTCGGCATCACTGGATGCAGCGGTGCAGTCCAAAGGGGTTCCCCAATGGCCTTGCCAAATCGAATGGCTTCCTTGGGATTGTCATTCACGCCGTAGAGGCGGGCGCAATACGCTTTGCCGTGATCAACCGGCAACACATGCAGCACCGTGTCCCTTGGCACCGTCACCCCTTCCAGCTCCGCTCCCGAGATTACGCAGTTTTCGCCGACGACTGTACCGGGGCCGATTCTGCTGTCCTCAACGGCGCTGCCCTTGCCGATAATAGCGTCCTTTTCGAACACGCTTCCTATTGACGCACATCCTTCTCCCACGCCGGCGCTTAAAACAACCCTGCGCCAATTCAAAAAGCCAAACTTTTCTTCCCCGGCCAGCAAAAGCGCCTGCCATTCCTTTGTTGTGCCGAAATGAATGAATTCGGCGGGAGACAGGCGGATTAACGCCAGCCTAGTGCCTTCCAGCGCTTTCCAGATTTCCCTTCGGCATTCCGCCAATTGCGGCGACGCCACGTTTTCAGCGGATTCTCCCAAATAACTCTCCAAGGTGGAACTGGCCGCCATAGGATATACAAAATCCCCGTATAGGCTCAAACGCACATGATCGTTCACAAAGCGGTCAAACCGGCCCTCACTCTCGGCGATGAGCGAATAGAGAGCCTGAACCCTCGTCTTATCCAGCCAAACGGCGCCTGTGTCGATATCCACCATGTCCTGAGTGTTTACCGCTCCCTGTTGGCGTAAGGTTGTTTCGCTCTGCTTATGGAGGAAGCGGGAAACTCCTCCATCTCCGTCGGACAGGAAAACACCATGGCGCGTACCCGTGCTGACAGGTGCTTTAATGGAGAAACATGCCGCTCCCACCCGCTCCAGATCGATCTGCAAGGCGTTAAACAGCAGCAGAACATCGCCGCTCATGAGCAGCATGCCGCCATTCATCCGGGACGGTATGCAGGAAAGCGACACGCAAAACTCATCAAATAGTGTGGACGGGCGTCCGTCCGGCAAAGCCCTAGGCACCCTGGCAAAGAGTTTTCCGCACGCGGACTACTGGGGAATGCGCTGGCTGTCTCCGCCGGAATGGAGCACCAAAATACGTTTCGATGCAAAAGGCGTATCTCCGCCTTCCGCACGGGCAATCTCCCTCAATACGTTTAGGGTGGCGCCGCCGCTGCCCACCCGCTTGCCGCCCGGATCCGAAATTACGGCGTAGCGGGTCTGCCTTGGCAAAAGCCCCGCCAAAAGCCTTTGGTCAATTTGCGCACGAAACGCCTGGGCCTGAGCTTCATTGGCCGCGGTGACCACAAGCCAGTCCCAGGAAGGCGCGTCCTTTCGCTCAATCGCTTCCCGGAATGTCTCCTCACAGTCTAGCAAGCTTTGTCGTAAGAACAAAGCGCGAATGTTGTCCATCTAGACCTCCCTCATAAGCCTGTTGTACGCGTCCAGAATCATCGCCTGGGAATATTTTTCATCATACAGCGCCCGGGCGCGGGTTCCCATTGCCCGCAAATCCTCCGGACTGCGGCGAAGGTGAATGAGCGCCTTGGCGATCTCTTCGCTCTGCCCATGGTCAAAGGCCAGCCCTACATTTTGTTCCCGGATGTCCCGCAGGATATCGCTGTCGCAGCCGGATATCAGCAGAACGCCACGGCCTGAGGCCAGAATTCCGTAGTACTTGCTTGGCAGGAGTACCGTCTGAAACGCGGCGTCCATGATGACCACGGAAACATCCGCCGTACCCAGGTGCCGCTCAAGCGCCTCCCTTGGTGCATAACCTTCAAAGAATACGTTCTCCAGCCCTTCAGCCTCGCATTCTTCCCGCATGGCGTCATAGTTCCGCCCCGCGCCCGCTATATGAAAAAGAAATCCCGATTCCCCTTTCAGAAACCGCGCGACCCCAAGGAGAGTTTTATACTCGTGGGCAACGCCGAAGTTTCCGCTGTACTGAACCACAAACCTGTCCGTCCAGTCCCGAGCCGCCTTCGCCTCGGCCGAACTCACAGGTTGAATGTGCTCTGGAAAAAGATTGGGGATCACAGCCACGTGCGCGAGACCATAGGCCCTTCCCAGGTGCTCCGACATATCCCGGCTAATGGTCACAACCCGATCACAGGCACGCATGGAACGCCCCATAAGCGACGCGAGAAGCCGATAGGAAAAGCTGTTTTTTTTCTTCATGCCGCTTGCTGCCAAGGCGTCCGGATAAAGATCTTGAACGGTCATCAACACCCGATACCCCCGCAGCCATTTTCCAGCCACCGCCGATAAAACCGCCATAGGCGGCGCCGTAGCCACCAAAACGATCTCGTCCTTGGGAATCGCGAATAAACAATAAAAGAGCAAGCTGATCTGAAACGACAAGAGGTTCATCAGCTTGCCAAGAATCGACTTTTTGGGAAATGTGGTGTTCCAGAGGCGATGAACCGAGACACCGTTCATCATCTCTCGCCGAGGCGGCTTGCTCGTTAATCCCGGGTAATATGGCGTACCAGTAAGAACCGTTACCTGCCAATTATGGGCGTACAGGTATTCGGCCATGGTTTGAAAAATTTGCCCCGTGGAAGCCACCTCAGGCGTGTATTGCTGGTTGATAATCGTCAGGTTCTGCATGAAATCCCCTTCGCGCGGTTGCTGCTGTTATGATGCCTTCGTCTCCGTTTGTTCCTTCTGCTGCGGGATCTTCTTTCGCTCATCGACTTCCTCATCGAAAGCCGTCGCACCTTCCCGGACGCCCCTTGCTGTCAGCACGCAAAAGACGGAAAAAACGATGATCTTCAAATCCAAAAAAAGCGATACGTTCTTCGCATAGAATCCGTCAAGCTCCGCCTTTGTCACCGGATCCACGCAATCCCGGCCATTGACCTGCGCCCATCCCGTGATGCCGGGCCGCACGCCGTACGCGCCTCTCTCGGCCCTTGCCTCATGAATATCCTTTTCCCCGGGCACAAGGGGCCGGGGACCGATGAGGCTCATATCGCCCACCAACACATTGATGAGCTGAGGCAATTCGTCCAAGCTCGTTTTGCGAAGAATCCGCCCAACGCGGGTGATGTGGGCATCCGGATTGTCCAGCATGGCCGTAGCCACGTCATGGGGTGCGCTGCTGTTCATTGTCCGCAGCTTGATGATCTCGAAAAGCGCCTGATCCTTGCCTACCCGTTTCTGCTTGAACAGGGCATTGCCCGGCGAGTCGAGGCGGATCAGCAGGATTAACATGGCAAAAACCGGAAGCAAAACCACCAAACCCACAAGGGATATGACGATATCCAGTCCACGCTTGACGATTCGGTACATTCTACACCTCAGAACAGCCAGGAAGCGCCCAGCAGCAGGAGAACCTGCGCGGGAAAATATGTTCCCCAGACAAACGCCTCATAGCGCCTTTCGCTCGCGAATTTATTTTGGAAGATGCGCATGGCGATGGCGGCATCCGAAATGATGAAGAGCAGGCCGCCCGCCGTTAGCATCCAAATAAAGCTGACCCCTGTGAAAGAGGCGGCGCAGGCCATGCCAGCCATGGCGCACAGCGTTTCTCCATAAACAAGTATGCCCGCCTTTAAGAAACCCGGCCGATCCGAGCGAAGGACAACCATCACCCAAAACATCAAACCAGCCAGCAGATAAATCGGCAGCAGCAGCACCACCAAGTCGCGGCCAAAAGGCCAGCCAGGATAGGCCAAATGCAGGTTCGGCATGCTAGTAAGGCTCAAAGAAAACGCAATGATATAGACAATCTGCGCAACCCAAAACGCGCCTATCCCCGCCACAAACGGATCTTTCGTCAGGCCCGCGATTGGCCAGTACCGGGCAAGCATTGCGTCGCCAACCCACGAAGCGCCGAGCGCGGCACAAACCAGCCATTGCCATGGATGCCCGCGCAAAGCGGCTAACACAACGGATACCAACAGCAAGCCTCCCGTCAGAGATAGCTTCAGGCGAATTGGCATGCGTTACCCTCCTTGGAATACACTTCATAGGGAAGTATAGCATATTTTGTTTATCCGTACCAGTCCCGGAAAAGCCGCCTATTCAAGCCGGAGGTTAACCTTTTCTGCCGCCTTGACAAAGCCCGCGCTGTGCGATATCTTTTTCACATGAATGTAGAAACGTCATCCCCTATCGCCGTCGTTGGGGCGCTTAATTTGGACCTCTGTGGAACGCCGTTGCGCACATTGCGGGCAAGGGATTCAAATCCCGGCAAAATAACCCTTTCCCCGGGAGGAGTTGGGCATAACATTGCCTGGCAGCTGGCGAGAGGCGGACTTTCCGTGGAGCTGCTCACAGCCATCGGCGATGATGAAAAAGCAACTTTAATTGAGTTTTATTGCCAAAAGGAACGCATAGGCTTGACCCACGCCCTGCGGTTGCCTGGTGCCTCTTCGGCCTATCTATGCGTTCATGATGAAAATGGAGACATGATCATTGCAATCAATGACATGGCCTTGATGGATGCTCTGCCATCCGATCCGCCGGAAGCATGGCTATCCATCATCCAACACTCACCCCTTGCCATTTTGGATGCCAATTTGCCCGTGCCGCTTTTTGAGGCCATCGTCTATGCCGCGAAAGCGCCTCTCTTGCTGGATCCTGTCAGCACCTTCAAGGCGGAGCGAGCGCGAAGGGTAATCGGGCGCTTTGCCGCTGTGAAGCCAAACAGGCTGGAAGCCAAGCAGCTCTCCGGGGAGGATGATCCCATCAAAGCGGCAAAATGGTTCCACGCCCAAGGCGTTCAGAAGGTCTTTATTTCCCTAGGAGCCGATGGGGTTTATTTTTCAGATGAGGGCACCCAGGGCATCCTGCTAGCCCCACAGGTTGCCGCCAGCGATTATACCGGCGCAGGAGACGCCATGACCGGGGGCATTGCCTATGGCATGCTTATGGGGCATAACGCAAAGGGATGCGCCCTATCCGGCATGGAGGCGGTTTCGGATCATTTGCAAAGCCATCGCTAATACAATGGTCTTCGGGATTCATTTTCATTGAGGAGGTCGCCATGCATTCCTTTGCCACCCTATCCCCTGCCGTCGCGAAGGCGTTATCAGAAAAACGCCCTGTTATCGCGCTGGAGAGCACCATCATCAGCCACGGTATGCCCTACCCTGAGAACGTCCAAACTGCCCTTGCCTGTGAGGAGGAGGCCCGTGCCTTTGGGGCTGAACCGGCCACCGTGGCCATTCTAGGCGGTAGGCTCTGCGCGGGACTGACAGAGGCCCAGATTGACGAGTTGGGCAAGAGCGGCTCAACTGTGGCCAAGGCCAGCCGGCGGGACATCCCCGCGCTTATCGCCCGTGGACTTAATGGCGCCACAACGGTTGCGGCGACTATGATCATCGCCCACATGGCGGGCATATCCGTTTTTGCCACCGGCGGCGTAGGGGGCGTTCATCGCGGCGCCGAAACCACCATGGATATTTCGTCGGATTTGGAAGAGCTGGCAAGGACGCCGGTGGCCGTTGTCTGCGCGGGCGTAAAGAGCATCCTGGATCTGAACTTGACCATGGAATATCTGGAAACAAAGGGGGTGCCTGTCATCGGTTATGGTACAGATGAGCTGCCTGCGTTTTACACCCGGGAAAGCGGCATTCCCCTGGAGATGCGCATGGATACTCCCGGTGAGATCGCCGCTTCCCTGTGCGTACAATGGGCATTGGGCTATCCCGGCGGTGTGCTGATCGCAAACCCCGTCCCCCCATCTTTCAGCATGGACAAGGGGACAATCGACCAGGCCATCGAGCAAGCTCTAGCCGAAGCGGATGACAAGGGAATCAAGGGCAAAGCCGTCACGCCGTTTTTGCTGGCGAGGATCAAAGCCCTCACAGACGGAGAGAGCCTCGCTTCCAACATTCAGCTTGTTCTCAACAATGTCCGCTTGGCGGCGCAAATCGCAAAGGAGTTGCATGGATGAAAACGCTTGAAACGGGAAGGCTTCTTCTTCGCCCCTTCAGAGAGTCAGACGCGGAAAATGTGTATGCTTATGCGACCAATCTGGAGGTAGGCCCCGCAGCTGGATGGAAACCCCATGAAAGCCTGGGAGAATCCCTGGAAATCGTTCGGATGTTCATCCGGGATGAAGAGGTATGGGCCATCGTACTCAGAGAAACAGGACAGGTCATCGGTTCCATTGGGCTCCATAAGGATGGTAAGCGGCGCCTTTCCCAGTGCAAGTCCGTAGGCTATGTGCTGGCAAAACCTTTTTGGGGCAAGGGTTATGCCACTGAGGCCACCCGGGAAGTTTTGCGCCATGCCTTTGAAGATCTTTCCATGGATTTGGTCAGTATCTTTCATTTTCCATTCAACGAACGTTCCAAGCATGTTATTGAGAAATGCGGCTTCCGCTACGAAGGAACGCTTCGCCGGGCAACCGAGATCTATTCCGGCCATGTGTACGACGATGTCTGCTATTCGATGACGAGGGAAGAATACAACGAGCTTTGAATCGCGAAAAATAGATATTGGGAAATAAAAGCCAGGGCCGTCACGCCTAAAAGATCGTGGCAACCCTGGTCTATTTCATTCTCCGGGTTACGGCATCTGCTTAACGCCGCCAATCCCCTTCAGCATTCGCCGGATAAACCAAACCACTTTTGCTTTGAAGGGCAAAAACTTATGCAATGCTTTGTAGCAAGCTTTTGCTTCTTCAACTTGCGCTGCGCCTGTTCCGAAACGGCCATACCCCAGATGGGTCACCGCGTCTGCGACGCCCATGAGCCCGCAGGACTCAGGGATGCCCTGAGAAAGCCTCATGGCATACGCCACCGGTGATTCCATGTGCTTGGCACCCATTCCAGCGGAGCTTAGCAAGCCCAGGATTCCCCGATACCATGTAAGCAGGCGCTCGTCATCCTTTTTGCGCCGTTTCTGAACCACAAACTCTGGTTTCGTCCAAATGGCCCGCCATGTTATCCCAGCGGCGAACAGCAGAATCAAAAACCAGATCCACCCACCACCCTTCGACTTGTTTTCAGGCGGTTCCTGGGGCGGGTTGTCATCCTCCTGGGACGTCTCGCCCTGGGGCGGCTGGGTTGGATCCAGTGATGGCGTCGGCGGTGGGGTTGGAGTAGGCGGCGGAGGCGGGGTTGGCGTGGCGTTTTCATCCGGAGGCAGCGTTGCTTCCGGGTTGTTGTTTTCATCCGGAGGCGGCGTCTGATCTTCTTGCCTCTCCCCTTCTGGCGGATCACCACTGTTGGAGGGATCGGCCGTTTCTTCATTCGGCTGCTCGCCCTGGTTTCCCTGGTTATCCTGGTTGTCCTGGCCGCCATTATCCTGGCCATTGTCTGGAGACTGGCGGGAAGGATCTGCCGGCGTCGCGTCGAAGGGAAGCCAGCCAAACCCATCAAAATATACTTCAACCCAGGCATGGGCGTTTTTACTGCTCACCAGCGCAAGCCCTTCCGCCGGCTGCGCCAAATACCCCTCCACATAGCGGGTTGGCAGCCCGGCAAGCCGGCCAAGAACCGCCATGGCCGACGCAAAATAGGTGCAGTATCCTTCTCGGCCCTTGATGATAAAATACGAGACAAAATCCTGGTTGTCCGGAGGCGTGGAAGGGCTAAGCGTGTAGCGGAATGTGGTCTTTAGATAGTTTTGAATCGCCAGCGCCTTCTCAAGCGGCGTGTCTGCGTCCGCGGTAAGGTCTTGGGCCAAAACCCGGATGGTGTCGGCGATCTCGTTTGGGATGCCCATGTAGGCGCTCATGTCCTCGTATTCCCCTGACACGGCCGCCTTCGACAGCATCTCCGCAACCCCAGCGTCCCCCGGATTGATAATGGGCGCGGTCAAAGAATAGGTATCCTTAGCCTCAAGGTCCCGTGTTGTAAAAATCTCGCTTGACGTGTTGAAATAAGGCACCATCTCCATGGGTGTGTCCAGCTGCTCCGCCCGGAGCGGAACAAACAGGGTTGAAGCGCTATTGGACTGCATGGTGACCTTGATGTTGGCCAGCCGAAACAGCCTCGGGTCCCTGAGTCCCTCGTCCGGGCGGTCTTCATCCATCACATCCGCTCGGATACCCCGCTGGCGTGGATCCATATAGAGGTATCGCCGGGTGGAGAGGGTATCTCGCCAGGAAAGGCCGGTATACTCATTATAGACGGAGCCCCGCAGCATCACGGTGGTCGGCGTCTGGACCGTCATCACGGGCCGGTCCTGCACATCCGCCTTGCCCCCAAGCCGCACTTCCAGTGGTTTATATCCGTCCACAAAAATGGTATAAACTTTTCTGGGTTCCGTAAAGAAAAGCGTATCGGCAATATAGTTGCGCAGCTGATCGGCGAATTTCTCCATCGGCGGTGAAATGATATTCACCGCCGAGGACATGCCCATCGCCATCAGCACCAGCGTCACCGCAAGGGCAATCACCCTGGGATACGGCGTCAACTCGTTGATGGAGCGCGCAAACAACGCGCACAGGGCGACCAGCGCCGGCGTGAACAGCCACAGCACATCCCTTCCGCCAGAAAACCAAACGATCAAAAGGGATACAAGCGCCAGGGACAATGCCGGGAAAAAGCCCGCGCTTTGCTTTGCCAAAGCCCAGCCCGTGAGAGTCAGTATCGTCCCCGCAATCACGGCAAGCTCCAGCCCAAATTCCTTGATGGATTCCACATTGCCCTGGGCCAGCTCAATGAGCGCCTCCACAATGCCGCCCAAGCGGGACAGCATTCCCGCCGCGATGGCGAGAAACACCAAAAGAATACCGCCGCCCACCAACACAGCCAGACGATAGCGCCTGTCGATGCCGGAAGCAGCGCACACCACCCCGGTCAATGCGCAAGCCCACACGGCGCCTGCCGTCACATGCATGGAAAAAACCCGAAAAACGGGCAGCATCAAACCAAGGGCAAGCATGACGCCGATCAAAGCAGGCCAAACCAGCGGAAAAACCCGTTCGCGTACCTTCTTGAGCAAAGCGCCCTCCCTGATCATGACAATTCAGCGGAAATCGGCATGACTTCCACATCGTTTCGAATCAACCTGCGTACAAGCAACGCCACGGTTTCATCCTCCACATTCGCGGCGAGCAGAACGCGGACCTTGGGTCCCATCCGACGGATGCTCAGAATCATATCCGCAATCACTGGATTCATGCGGCTTGTGATAATCGCCGTCGCCCCGGTGCGGCGCATGCGGCGGGTTTCCAGGAGAAGCACCCGTTCAAACTGCTCGGCCCCGTCAAAGGCACATCGCCCTAGCGCGTCGCAGATGAGCCCGATGTCATCCGCCCGCTGGGCGCTTAAATCATTCGGCAGTTCCCCTAGAAGCGGCATGCGCACTGGCGACCCATTGGTCAAGGCAACAGACGCCACTGAAGCCGCCGCCTCACAGATGGCATCTCGGATGTATGCGGCGTTGCCCCTGGCCACCTCCGGCGGAGCGCAATCCACCAGCAGCAAAGCATCCGGGCGCATGGGCTGTTCATAGACTCGCACCAGCAGCTCCATCCGGCGCATGGAGAGCTTCCAGTGAACTTTCTTGATCTCATCCCCCTGCTGATAGGCGCGGACATCCGTGGGCAGGGTGGCATCCTCGAATGCCCTTGAAACGCTCTCCGTATCCGCGTCGCCGGGGCTAAAAGTCAATGATTCGGTGGGATAGATCTGGGGTTGCACCACAAAAGTCTCGCCCATGGCATTTTCCTTGCGGTAAAAGGAAAAAAGGCCGAATACATCCTGGACGCGAACCCCCGTTACCCCGGCCGGAAACTGCCCCACATGGGGACAGAAAAAAGGCTGGGAGAGGACATTTTGAACGAAGGGAGTTGCCGAAACCATCAGGGAAATGTCCTTATCTCCATTCATGGCGCAGACATCCAGCGTCAAGGCGGCCACAGGCAAGGGGCACCGATGCCAAACCTCAATGGTCATAAGCACCTGGGCGCCACGAATCACCCGGCTGTTATCCATGGAACAGCGGATCCCCAAGGTGCGGTATGCCCATAAACCGGCGACCACAGCGTAGACCAGCATAATGACCATGATCCAAAAGAGTAGCCAGAAAATAGCGCCTCTCGTGGACAAAGCACATAGCAGCAAGAACGCCGCGAACACCCCCATGAAAAAAAAACGTTTTGTCATGGGACTCGGACTGGCACCTGGATCGTCTCCAGGAGACTGGTAAGCACCCGCTCGGCGGAAACAGCTTTCATGCGGGCTTCCGGGCTCAGCATGACCCGGTGGGACAGGACGGGGAGCACCATGCCCTGGACATCCTCGGGCAAAATGAAATCCCGCCCCGCCAGCAGTGCACAGGCTTGCGCCGCCCGAATCAGGGCGATGGCCCCACGGGTGGAGACGCCCAGTTGGAGCGCCGTATGTCTGCGGGTGCCGGCGGCTATGTTGGCCACATAGGACCGCACCTCGCGGGAACAGTAGATATCTCCCACGGCGGCCTGCATCTGCAGGATATCCTCCGCAGAGCAGATGGGCTTCAGCTGGGACAGGGGCGATGTCTGGGCGGAATACCGCTCAAGGATGTCCATTTCATCCTCCACGGAAGGATATCCGATAGCAATGCGCATAAAGAAGCGGTCCATCTGCGCCTCCGGAAGCGGATATGTGCCCACGAACTCCACTGGGTTTTGGGTAGCCAACACCAAAAAGGGCCTAGGAAGCGTATGCGTAACGCCATCCACGGTCACCTGGAATTCTTCCATGACCTCCAGCAAGCTGGACTGGGTCTTTGGGGATGTCCGGTTGATTTCATCCGCCAGAACAATTTGGCTCATGACAGCGCCGGGCTTGAATTCCAGCTCCCCAGTTTTAAAATTGACGATGGAAAAACCCGTCACATCCGATGGGGTCACATCCGGCGTGAACTGTATGCGCTTAAAAGAGCAAGCGAGCGACTTTGCCAAGGCGCTTGCCAACGTCGTTTTTCCAACGCCCGGAACGTCCTCAATGAGAACATGTCCCTTGCACAGAAGCGCGATCAGCGCGAGCTCTATCACCTCTTCCTTTCCCACGATGACACGGGCGATGTTCTGTTGGAGCGCTCGGATGACCCTGCGTGGCTGCTGCATGATATTGACTCTCCTTTGGAATGGCTGACCCTGCGGCCGCAAGGGAAAATTGGCGGGAAGTAAGCGCCACACGGTGGAAGCGCCGCACGGGGTATTATACAGATAACCCTTGAAAAGCACAAGCATTGCGAGTATCCTTATGGTTATCCAATATAAGACGCTCTTAGAAAACAAAAGCATCCAGGAGGTGCGGATTGGCGAAATGGGTGGGCCGCGTTTCGCGGCGACTGAATGAGACGGACTCCACAAACCGCCAGGCGCGTTTCTGGGCACAGGAGGACGCGCCTCATGGGGCAATAGTCGTGGCAAATCAGCAAACCGCCGGACGGGGCAGGCTTGGGCGCTCCTGGATTTCCACGCCGGGCATGGGGTTGTGGCTTTCCATCATCCTCCGCCCGGTAATACCTGTCGCGTCCTATCCCCTTCTTTCCTTCGCCATGGCTTTGGCCGCGGCGGATGCCTGTACGGAGCTGTCCGGCGTGGAAACCGACATCAAGTGGCCAAACGACCTGCTGATGTCTGGCCGTAAAATCGCTGGAATCCTCGCTGAAATGGAAGGCAATGCCGTCATCATCGGCATCGGCATCAACCTCAGTCAAGGATCTCAGGATTTCCCGCCGGAATTAAGCGAAACAGCGGGTTCTATCCGGATGCTGACTGGGGTTTCCATAGATATCCACTCAATGGAAGCCGCCTTACTGGAACAGTTTGAGCGCAGAATCGACAGTTGGGAATTTCTTGGGGAATACCGGCGCCGCTGTTCGATGATCGGCGCCCCCATCCGGATCATCGAAACCTCCGGCGAAACCACGGGTGTCGCGCTGGGCGTTGACGACGACGGTGCCCTTCGCGTTCGCGATACGGCGGGAATGGAAAGACGGCTTTTGTCAGGGGATGTTTCCATCCGAAAACTGCCCAATTCTATATAGTCCAAACGCCTCAACAATTGGCACCCTATGAACAGCTTATCACGCTCATGATGGAGGAAATGGAATGATTCTGGGCATTGGCTTGGACCTATGCGAAGTGGAACAAATGGAGACCTTGCTTGAGAAAAGCGGCTTTCTGGAACGTTTTTTCTCCGCCGATGAAAGAAGCTATATTCTCTCCCGGGGCCAGGGGGCGGCCCAATCCTTGGCAGGGCATTTCGCGGCCAAGGAAGCAGGGTTAAAGGCGCTGCGATGTGGTATTGCCCTGCCCCTTAAGGATATCGCCGTCACCCATGACGCTCTTGGTGCGCCTAGCTTTCTCCTTGGGGAAAAGGCAATGGAACGAATGCGAGCGTTGGGAGGCACCGCGCTGCATCTATCCATCACCCACACCGACCGCGCAGCTAGCGCTGTGGCCATTTTGGAGGGGGACCATGCGTAGAGTGATTTCCGTTGAGCGAATGAGGGCGGTTGAACACGCCTTCATAGAAAAAGGCGAAACGACCGGCGAAATGCTGATGGAACGGGCAGCACATGCCATAGCGGATTTGCTGCTCCAAATGACACCTGGGGGCATTCTGTTTCTCTGTGGCCCAGGAAACAATGGAGGAGATGGCTACGCGGCCGCGCGCCTGCTGGTGGAGGCGGGCCGAAGCGCTTGGATATGGACGTTTGCCAACCCAGAGATTCTAAAAGGGGATGCCCGGATCAATATGGAGCGCTGCGCTGCGATGAACATCCCCATCCGCCGCCTGCTTGACCTTTCCGAAGCCGTGCCGGAAGGATGCGGTGCCGTGGTGGATGCCCTGTTTGGCACAGGCATCACGAGGCCCATAGAGGCCCTTTACGCGGATGCCGTGGATTGGATGAATGCCTGCGGTTTGCCCGTGTTGGCTGTGGATATGCCTTCCGGCACACCGGAGAAAATGGTCAAGGCGGCTCATACCGTCACCTTTCATAAGTCCAAATTTCCCCACTATCTTTTCCCCGGCCGCGGAAATACTGGCATGCTGACCATCGCGGATATTGGTATTCCTGATGATCCCTCACCGGAGGACTTTTTCATTTTGGAGGATGCCGATGTCCCGCGCCTGCTGCCGCCCCGTGCCCAGGACGCCCATAAAGGCACTTGCGGCCATGTGCTGTTGCTGGCAGGTTCCTTTGGCATGGCGGGGGCCGCCGCCCTCTGCGCCAATGCGTCTCTTCGAGGCGGAGCAGGCCTCGTAACCACCTTATGCCCCAGGGAGATTATTCCCACCGTACAGGCGCTTGCCCCATGCGGCACCTGTGCCCCCACGGATCAGCTGGAAGCCTTGCTGCCGGGAAAAGCCTCAATTGGGGCGGGTCCGGGCCTTGGCCGATCCTGGGATATGGAGGCTTCCCTGCGAACGCTGCTGTTGGTGGATATCCCTCAGGTTTGGGACGCGGACGCGCTGAACTGGCTGGCGCAAAATCCGGAACCCTTGGACGAACGCTTCATTCTGACGCCCCATCCCGGGGAGGCCGCCCGCCTTTTGGATACCCCGGTTCAAAATATCACCCGAAATCCCATTGAAGCGGCGCTTTCTTTGCGCCAACGTTTTGGGGCCGTTATTTTACTCAAAGGCGCGACGACCGTCATCGTTGGGCGTGATGGGAACGTGTTTAATTTGTCTGGCTCTCCTGGCATGGCCACGGGAGGTTCCGGGGATGTTCTCACGGGAATCATCGCGGCGCTCCTCGCCCAAGGGCTATCCACACTGGATGCGGCTCGCCTTGGCGCTTTCCTCCATGGGCTCGCCGGGGAAAAGGCGGCCGAAGAAAGAGGCATCCGTTCCATGACAGCCCTGGACCTTCTGGCAGCGCTGCGCATAGAATGATACTGAAAGAGCGAAAGGGAGGATGAACGCGAGAAGAAAAACCCTTCGGAGTGTGACATCAATGACCATCAAGCGCGGTGAAATTTACAGCGCCGATCTGGACCCAGTTGTCGGTTCGGAGCAAGGCGGAATCCGCCCGGTGCTTATTATACAAAATGACGTTGGCAACCGTTTCAGCCCGACCGTGATTGTGTTGGCAATCACCTCGCAAAAGACAAAGGCCCGTTTGCCTACCCATGTGGATATTCCATCCGGCCGGACAGGGCTCTCCAAGCCTTCCATTGTGCTCGCCGAACAAATGCGTACATTGGAAAAGCAGCGCCTTGGCAAGCGAATGGGCGAATTATCCGCAGGTGAGATGGGTCGTGTGGATGATGCGATCCTGGCTTCTCTGGGGTTTGCCGCTGGATAACCCCGGGCTGGCTAATAATTTGGGCATACTGATCTTGGGATGCCGCCTAGCAATCACGGGGAAGGGATTGTGCAAATCCCTTCCCCGCCCGCGGGCAAAAGGTGACCTCCATCGAAGAAGCAAATCCTTTGTCCGCAGGCGTCGCCCCAAGTTATTTTGGGGAGCGGATTTCGAGACAAAGCGCAAAGCCTGTGCGTTGTTTACGCGGATCACCCTGGTTTTTGGAGGACAAGCTATGCTAAAAAAACAGACAGGCCTCATTCCCTGGCTATCCTTTGCCGCCGGAATCATCCTCACGGCGCTCCCCTTTCGCCTCTTTTTTATTCCCAATCACATCGCCCCCGGAGGGCTAACGGGCGTCAGCACCCTGATCAACGCGCTGACAGGCCTTCCCGTAGGCGCCACCACCGTGGTACTCAACCTTCCTCTTTTTCTTATTGGATGGAAACAAATCGGCGGCGCTTTCTCCCTCAAGTCGCTGCTGGGAATGCTCATTCTCTCCGCCATCATTGACCTTCTACCCCTAGCGTCCGTGACCGACGATCCCATCCTTTCAGCCGTATTTGGCGGCGTCATGATGGGTTTTGGCATCGGTTTGGTCATCCGGGGCGGCGCAACTACAGGAGGAACGGACATGGCGGCCGCGTTGATCCATAAGCGCTTTCCCGCCATAACCGTTGGCGGGCTTTTGCTGGCAATCGATTTCTGTGTAATCGCGGCGTCAGGATTGGTGTTCAGCATACAATCTGCCCTCTATGCCCTCATCAGTGTCTTTCTTTCCACCCAGGTCATGGACCACACGGTGGAAGGCTTTGGGAAAGCCAAGGCGTTTTTCATATTTTCCAACAGCAGCGAAGCCATCGCCAAGGCGGTGCTCACCCATATAAACCGAGGCGCGACGCTGCTCCATGGGACAGGCGCCTATACACGTGAAGAGCGAGATGTGCTGCTTTGCGTCGTATCCCACATTCAGATCCCGCTCATGAAATCCATCGTAAAATCCATCGATCCACAGGCTTTTATCATGGTCACCGATGTGCGGGAGGCAATGGGGGAGGGCTTTACTTGGCAGTCAGCAAACCAAGAAAAGCCCTCTTAATATCGAAATGAAGAATCATGCCCGCCCTCCGATAGGACAAGCCCTATCAGCAGCATGATCAGGTGTTGCCGGCAATGGAGCACTTAGATGACCGATGCCTTCGCGTCCTACATCAGCACACCAACCGGCAAGGCTATCCGTCCCACAGCTTCCAGCACTTCTTCCCGGGAACCAAAGGAGGAGAAGCGGACATACCCCGCGCCACAGGCGCCAAAGCCCTCCCCCGGCGTGCAGATGATGCCTTTTTCAGCGAGAAGCACATCGAACCAGGTCCAGCCATCCAGCCCGTCGGGACATCTTACCCATAGATAGGGTGCGTTTACGCCTCCATATACCCGAAGGCCTGACTCTTGCAGGGCTTCCCCGAGGACGCGGGCATTTTCCATATAATACCGTATATTCGCGTTGGACTGGGCGCGGCCATTGTGGAGAAGGGCCGCTTCCGCCGCCCGTTGGATGGGATACGCCACGCCATTAAACTTTGTGGCTACCCGGCGAGCCCATAGAGCATTGAAACCCCATCGGTTTTCATGGGGCACAATGGTCCAGGCGCAACGGAGGCCCGTAAATCCAGCGCTTTTGCTCAGACTTCCGCACTCGACGGCGACTTCCTTTGCCCCTTCGATCTCAAAAATACTATGGGGTATATCTGGGTTTGTGATATACGCTTGGTATGCCGCGTCATACAGGATGGCGGCGTCCGCTTCTCGGGCATAGTTCACCCAAGCCGTCAGCTGATCCCGTGTCATCGCCATCCCTGTGGGGTTGTTTGGGTTGCACAGATAAATAAAATCAACAGGACATTCTGGCAGCGCGGGCACAAATCCAGCGTTTTCCACGCATGGCAATCTCAGGATTTTCCTGCCCGCCATCTGGTTGCTATCCGCATATACAGGATATACCGGGTCACAGACAGCCACAACAGCACGATCTGAAAATAGTTCCTGGAGGTTTGCGCTGTCGCTCTTGCTCCCGTCCGAGACAAAAACATCCTCAAAAGCAAGGGAAACGCCCCATGGGGTGTATTCTGTTTCTCGTATGGCGTCAATCAAGAAAGGGTAGCCGTTTGCCGGGGCATATCCATGAAAGGACTCCTTCCGGCCCATTTCCTCCGCCGCGCGGATCAACGCTTCCAACACCGCCGGCGCGATGGGCCGCGTCACATCGCCAATGCCCATCCGAAGCAGCTTTTTTTCTGGCCTCTCCTGCGAAAAGGCGGTTACGCGCCGCCCGATTTCAGAGAACAAATAGCTTCCGTGCAATGCCGCTAAATGCGCATTGACGGCGGCCATAGCATCACTCCTTTATAGATTGCTTCCATTCGCCTTCAAAAACAGTCTCCGCCCCGCCGGTCATGAGCACATGTCCGTCGGATGCCCGCCAGTCAATGAGAAGCTCCCCGCCACGGAGCACAACCCGGGCTCTCCGATCCGTGAGTCCCGCCGTCTGCGCGGCCACCAAAACCGCGCACGCACCCGTGCCGCACGCAAAGGTTTCTCCGCTGCCCCGCTCATACACGCGCATCTTGATCAGATCCCGCGCCATCACCCGGGCAAACTCTATGTTGGCATCAAATTCAACGCAACGTTTGGGCCCTTCCTCCTCAAAAGCAGTCCACAGGAAAGGATCCTCCCGGATAAACCTTGCGGCGTGTGGGTTGCCCATGGAAATTAGCGTCCAGTCCTCCAAAACCTTCAGGGCCTGAGGCGCACCCATATCCACACAAACGGAATCAACAGATCCCTTTGTCAAATTCAACATGAGCTGCCGAATGCCGCCGCCGGTCTCCAGGGTAATATTCGTCTTGTCCGTCATTCCATGGTCATGGACATACTTGCCAACACATCGTGCGCCATTGCCGCACATTGTGCCCTCACTGCCATCACTGTTGAACATCCGCATCCTAAAATCAGCTTTTTCCGATGGCAAAATGAGAATTAAACCATCCGAGCCAACACCATAGTGGGGCAGGCTCATTGCCACCGCCAACGCACCCGGGTTCTCCACGCGCTCCACAAATCCATTTATGTAAATATAGTCGTTCCCAATTCCGTGCATCTTTGTAAAGCGCATGGCAATCCCCCCGCTTTTTCTTATGCTTTCGCCGAAATCGTAATGCTCAACGCCCCATCGTATGCAACCGTAACTTCCTGCAGAACCTTATCCAAAAAAGCTTCCGTAACATAAAGCATCCCATCGATATGGGGAATCGGCTCATCGCCCAGCGAAACAGGCTGGCCACCCTTTGTCACCATGACGCCCGCGATGGTGCCGACATTGTTCACATTGGGCTTTTGATAGGCTATGGACACTTTCTCATCGTCCCGAGTCAGATTGATTTCGGTTTTTCCGGAGGCATCCGCCGGTTCGCTCACTTCCCAGCCAAGGGCCTTAGCAACTTCTGCCAGCGGAAAGACCATGGTATCGTCCCCTTCACCGGCATAGAACGCGCCGCCCTTCACTTTGGCATCAGCCACTTGAATGGTCGCCTCTTTTCCAACCAGCCGATAGACCTCCGCTTGCGCTGCCTGGGAGGCATCCGGGGTGTTCAAGGGCGCCTCCATGGACGCGGAAGGCATCGCTGTCTCCAGAGGGCTCGGGGCTGTCTCAGCCTCCAGGGTTGTGCAACCCGTGGCGATTGCTAAGCACAGAAAAGCGGCGGAACCCAGAATGAAAGCTTTTTTCATCATAAACACTTCCTCCTTTTCGGATATCGATTAGGAGGAAGTGTTTCCGAATTTGAAACGGTCTATGCCATAGCCGCTTATATTTCCCGCCTGCCTTCAAAGGCTCGGTTTAGCGTCATCTCATCCACATATTCCAGATCGCCACCAACGGGCATACCATGGGCTATTCGGGTCACTTTCACGCCTATCGGCTTGATAACCCGAGCGATATACGAAGCAGTCGCCTCTCCCTCGATATCCGGATTGGTTGCCAAAATGACCTCTTGAATCATTTCTTGACCAATTCTCGCGATTAATTCGCGAATGCGAATATCCTCAGGCCCAATTCCATTCATTGGGGAAATGATTCCATGGAGCACATGATACCCGCCCCTGTACTCATGCATGCGCTCAATCGCCGCCACATCCCGAGGGTCCCGCACAACGCAGATCATCTCATGCTGACGCTTTTGATCCGCGCAAACCACACAGGGATCCTCCGCCGTATAGTTCCCGCAGCGGCTACACATGCGGATTGATCGGCGGCCATACCAGAGGGCTTCTACCAAGTTTTTCACAACATCTTCCGGCTGGGAGGCGATGAAATACGCAAGGCGGAGCGCTGTCTTTCGCCCGATGCCTGGCAGATGGGAAAGCTCCGTCGCCATGCGGGCAATTGGATCAGCGAGATTTGACATCAGAGCAGGCCGCCCATTCCACCGCCGAACCGGGCCATTTCCCGCTCCCGATCCGCTTCGGCGGAACGGATGGCTTCGTTAACGGCGGCAAGCACCATATCCTGCAGCATTTCCACATCCTCCGAATCCACAACCGCCGGGTTAATCATCAGCCCAAGAAGCTCCCGCTTTCCGCTGACCTTGGCCTTTACCATGCCGCCGCCAGAAGACGCCTCATAGGTGCGGCCATCCAGTTCCTCCTGCGTCTCAAGCATCTGCTGTTGCATTTTTTGTGCCTGGCGCATCAATTGCTGCATATTCCCACCGCCGGGCATTCCAGGAAAACCACCTCGTGCCATGTTTTTCACCTCAAGTTTTTCTTTGCTTTATACCG
>JAVBOX010000082.1:0-16885 GCA_031550095.1 Eubacteriales bacterium | reverse complement strand
GAAAACCGTTTTATGCATGTTCCGGAACTGATCCGAATGGGAGCGGGGATTCGCGTGGAGGACCGAGTGGCGGTAATCGAAGGTGGGTATCCTTTGCAGGGCACCAGCGTATCCTGTCCAGACCTGAGGAGTGGCGCGGCGCTGATCATCGCGGGACTTTGCGCAGAGGGAACGACCAGGGTAGAGGATCCCCAGGGGCACATTGACCGGGGGTATGAACGCTTTGAGGAAACCCTGCAGATGCTAGGCGCCCATATAAGGAGGCTGTAGCGTGCGGATGGTGAAATGGCTGATTGGTGCGCTGCTGGCAGCGGCTCTCAGCGGTTTGATTCCACTGCCAGCGAAGGCGGAAAGTTCCATTCGGGTCTTTGACGGGAAAAAGACGGTGAGCATGGCGGAGGACGACTATCTTGTCTGTGTGGTGGCCGCGGAAATGCCCGCCGCCTATCAGGAGGAAGCCCTCAAGGCCCAGGCGATTGCCGCGAGAACCCGGGTGGCGAAAGGCCATTGCGCGTCCCATCCAAAGGCGGATGTCTGCGTGGACAGCGGATGCTGCCAAGGCTTTTTGGATGAGGCCGGACAAGAAGCCCGATGGGGAGACGACGCGAAGCTTTATAAAAGTAAAATCCGGCAGGCGGTGGAAGAGACCCATGGCTTGATTCTCACCTACGACGAGGAGCCCATTGAGGTGCTGTATCATGCCGTCAGCGGTGGATGGACGGAGGATGTGGAAGATGTCTATGTGGAGGCGCTGCCCTATCTCCGGGCCGTAAGCTCGCCTGGGGAGGAAGAGGCGAAGGGGTTTGAGACCATGTCGTCGGTCACCGACTCCGATCTCGCCTCCATGTTTCCCGAAGAGGAGGAGGAAGGCACCGTCGCGCTTGAGGTGCTGGAACGATCGGAGACCGGCCGCGTTATGTGGCTTCGGGTGGGAAAGCACACCATGACGGGACGAACGTTCCGGAAGGCGTTGGGGCTTACCAGCACCAACTTTGATATCCTCAGGGAGGATGGAAAGGTAACGTTTTTGCAGCATGGATACGGCCATGGAGTGGGTATGAGCCAGGCCGGCGCGGAAGCCATGGCAAAAGTAGGCGCCCGGTATGATGAAATTCTGCTGCACTACTACACAGGAGTTACAATCTCCCTACGCATGGATTGAAACCGCCCGAATTGGGCATCCTTTCCAGCGGAGGAAGGTGTTACCATGAAGCAAATTCGCGGCTTTTTTGAGAAGCAAGGCTTCTTTATTTTGTTGGCGGTGTGTATCGGGGTGATCGTGGCGTCTGGAATCTGGGCGATGAGCATAAAGGAGAAAAGCGGGGATGACCTTCCGACGGATGCGTCCGGCATGTATGCTCAACGGCTGGAAGAGGCAGAGAAACTGCGGATGATCTGTCCCGTCAAAGGAAAAACTCTGCGGGCGTTTTCATCCATGGCCTGGCTTCCAGGGCTAGCCCAGTGGGGAGCCCATGAAGCGATGGATATCGCCGCTGAAATAGGCGTGTCCGCTCAGGCGGCGAAGGAAGGGATAGTTTCGGCGGCCTTTCGGGATAAGCTTTGGGGGGCCGTGGTGGAGATCTCCCACGCTGACGGCCTTGTCACCCGGTACTGCGGGCTGAAATGGCCGCTTCCGGTGAAAACAGGAGAGAGCGTTGCCATGAAACAAGCGATTGGTCAGGTGGGCATTGCGGAGGTGGAAGCTGTGGATGGGCCTCATCTGCATTTTGAGGCACTGCTCAACGGCGTTCCCCTGGATGCGGCTATGTATATGATCGAGAACTAGAGAGAGGGCTTTTGAATGTGCGGCATTTTTGGCTATATTGGGGAAAAGGACGCTCTACCCATCCTGATGGAGGGTTTGTCACGGCTTGAATACCGGGGCTATGATTCGGCGGGCGTTGCTGTGATGGAAGGCGGCGGGTTGCGGGTGCGTAAAGCCCGGGGCCGTCTGGAGAAGCTCCGTGAGCTTTTGCGAAAGGACCCGATCCAGGGCAATATTGGCATTGGCCATACCCGTTGGGCAACCCATGGGGAACCTTCGGATGAAAATGCCCACCCCCATACGGACAACCATGGCCGGTTCGCGGTGGTTCATAACGGCATCATCGAGAACCATGCGGAACTCCGGCAGATCCTGGAGATGGAAGGCTTTACTTTTCATTCCCAAACGGATACGGAGGTCATCGCCCACCTCCTCGCCCGTTTCTGGCGAGGGGATTTAAAGCAAGTGGTGATTGATGCCATGCAGCATATCCGGGGGTCCTTTGCAATATGCGTCCTTTGCCGGGATGAACCGGACACCATCTGCTGCACGCGGATGGATAGCCCGCTGGTCATCGGCCTTTCGGAAGGAGAACAGTTTATCGCTTCCGATATTCCCGCGCTGCTTCCCCATACACGCCGAGTGGTCCTTTTAGAGGACCGGGAACTGGCCATGGTAACCCGGGAGGGCTGCGAGTGCTTCGGGGCGTTTGGGCAGCCGGTGAAGCATGACGTGAAGATCATTGACTGGAAGGCGGAAAGCGCGGGTCTGGGGGAATATCCCCATTACATGCTCAAGGAAATTGACGAGCAGCCCGCGGCCATGCGGGCGGTGCTGGCCGCTTATATCGAGGCGGAAGCCGGGAGAGTACGCTTCCGCGATGGGGCAATCCCCATTGGAAAGGCGGAGGCGAAAGCCGCCAAGCGCTTGTTTCTGGTCGGCTGCGGCTCCGCGTATCATGCGGCGATCGTAGGCAAGGCCGCCATTGAGCGGCTGGCCCGGGTGCCGGTGGAAACGGATGTGGCCTCTGAATTCCGGTATCGGGATCCCATCCTGTCCAAGGAGGACCTATGCCTGTGCATCAGCCAATCCGGGGAGACGGCGGATACTTTGGCCGCGCTGCGGTTGGCGGCCAAAACGGTTCCCGTCCTGGGGATTGTCAACGTGGTAGGCTCCACCTTGGCCCGGGAAGCCGGGGGCGTTCTATATACCCACGCAGGGCCAGAGATCGCCGTGGCGACCACCAAGGGATACACCACCCAGGTGTTGATTCTGATTTTGCTGAGCATTTATCTGGCGGAAGCCCGTGGCATGATGGAGCCTTCCGAGGTATCCGAGGCTCTCCGGTGGCTGATGCAAACGCCTGCTCAGGCAGAGCGAATCCTGGAGGATGTGTCATCCATCCAGCGCTTCGCCAATGCACATCATGATCACCGGAATGTCTTCTATATTGGGCGGGGAATGGACTACGCCCTGTCCATGGAGGCGTCCCTTAAGCTCAAGGAGATCACCTATGCCCATAGCGAGGCGTATGCCGCCGGGGAACTGAAGCATGGAACCATCGCGCTGATCGAGCCGGGCACCCTTGTGGTGGCCTTGGCCCTGCAGCCCAATTTGCTTGATAAAATGCTCTCCAACATCCGGGAAGTGAAGGCAAGGGGTGCCGCCGTTCTGGCGCTGACCATCCGCTCCATGCGGGAGAAGGTATTGCCTTCCGTGGACGAGGTATGGGAAATCCCCGACGCGGACCCTATCTCCATGCCGATTTTGAGCATATTGCCGATGCAGCTGTTGGCGTATTATATCGCGCTGGAGCGTGGATGTGACGTGGATAAGCCACGAAACCTGGCAAAATCCGTAACGGTGGAATAGGGGAGGGCTATTCTCCCAGGAAAGCGCGGATGCGCTCGGTTTTATCTAGGCCCAGGACTTCCTTGGCGGGGCCTTCCTCCAGGATTTCCCCGTCGGACATGAAGATGACCCGGTCGGCCACCTCCCGGGCAAAGTTCATTTCATGGGTGACCACGATCATCGTGCGCTTTTCCTCCGCCAGAGAGCGGATGACCGCCAGAACCTCCTGGGTGAGTTGGGGATCCAGAGCGGAGGTGGGTTCGTCAAAGCAAAGGATTTCTGGATCCAGGGCCAATGCCCGGGCGATGGCGACCCGCTGCTGCTGCCCGCCGGAGAGCTGATAGGGATATTGGCTGGCTTTATCCGAAAGCCCTACCTTCTCCAGAAGGGCCAGGGCTTTTTCCCGCGCCTGGGTTTCCTTAATCTTCAGCACGTGGATTTGCGCTTCCATCAGATTCCTGACCACGGAAAAATGGGGGAACAGGTTAAAATTCTGGAATACAAGGCCCATTTTCAGGCAAATGCGCCGGAGCACATGGGGCTCCCCATAGATGGCTTTTTTGCCGGGCTCGTAGGATTTTGCCATGATCTCCCCTCCGATGGAGATGGTTCCGCTGTCGATGAGCTCCAGATGATTCATGCATCGCAGGAAGGTGCTCTTTCCGGAACCGGAACGGCCGATGATGGCAACCACCTCACCCCGGTTGACCTGGGCTGATACGCCCCGAAGCACGGGATGCCCCTCAAAGGATTTTACGATGTCGGTGGCCACCAGCATGGGGAAACCCTCCTTTTCGACGGAAAACGATGTGGTTAGGCGCGATAGTAATCCAGCTTCTTCACGATATAGGCGAATATCTGGGTGATCACGGCGTTCATAATGAGGTAAAAAAGCCCGGCCATGAAGAGGGGCTCTACGGAGGCGGTGCGGCTCGTCTCGTTTTTCGCCGCCCGAAAAAGCTCTCCCACGGCGATGACGGTGGCCAAAGCCGTATCCTTGACCAGGGTGATGACCTCGTTGCTGGTGGGGAGCAAAATGCGCTTGATTACCTGGGGCAGCACGATGCGGAAGAAGATCTGACCCTTCGTGAAGCCAAGCACCTTTCCGGCTTCGTATTGGCCTTTTTCGATGGAGAGGATGCCGCCCCGATAAATCTCCGCGAAATACGCGGCATAGTTCAGGGAAAAGGAGATGATGGTGGCCTGCATCCGCCCCACCCAATTGGGAAGGACAAAATAGACCACGAAGATTTGCAGCATCAGCGGCGTGCCCCGCATGACGAGGATATACAGCGATACGGGCGCACTGATGATCTTATGCCTGGACATGCGTCCAAAAGCGATCAAAAGGCCCAAGGGCAGGGAAAAGAGCAAGGTGAAGAAAAAAATCTGCGCGGTTGCGCCCATGCCGTCCAGCAACAACAGCAGAAGTTTTTTGAGGGCTTCCCAGTCGTTCAAGAATTTCATGATGCCTCCCGCGCGCTGGAAATGTATTGGGTATTGTGAAAAATACGCATTAACAAAAAGGAAAGGGGCTATCGCAAGGCGCGATAGTCCCCCTGCGCGTTATAAATCAGTTGCCTTCTTCCGCGGCAGCCACCTGGGCCGCCACCGTGGTGATGTCGGCGGTAAACCAATCCGTGGAGATTTCAGCCATGACGCCGTTAAACGCCAGCTCGATGAGGGCCTGGTTGACAGCATCGGTCAGCGTTACGTCCTCCTTGCGGAAGCCAATGCCGAAGGACTCGGGGGCCAGCGCCTCCTCCAACACGCGGAATTCCACATCCTCTGTGGACATGTAATAGCCCGCGACGATTACGTCCAGAAGGGCCACATCAACGCCGCCCTTGTTCAGGTCCATGAGAAGGACGGTGTTCATATCAAATTCGGCGACTTCACCCAAGGAGGCCTTGAAATCCGCGGCGGCGTTCAAAGCGTCCACCGCCGATGAGGTGGCCTGCACGCCTAGCTTTTTCCCAGCCAGATCCGCCAAGGTCTGGTAGAGGGATTCGGCTTTGACCACCAGCACTTGCTCGTTGGCCATGTAGGGCATGGAGAAGCTAAACGCCTCTTCCCGCTCCGGGGTGATGGTAAAGCCGTTCCAGATGCAGTCGATGTTCTTGCTGTTGAGCTCCATTTCCTTGGCGTCCCAGTCGATGGGCTGGGGGACAAGCTTTACGCCTAGAATGTCGCAGACCGCGCCGGCAAGCTCCAGGTCAAATCCGGTAAATTCGCCGTTCTCGTCCGTGAATCCCATGGGCGGGAAACCGGGATCAAAACCCACGACCAACTCACCCTTGTCCAGAATATACTGAAGGGAGCCGTCCGTGGCGCCTTCCGCCTGGGCGGCAAAAGGAACCAGCATCATCAGGGCCATCAAGCATGCGAGCAGCTTTTTCATAGGGGAGTCCTCCTTTAACACATTAGCAAGATAAATCATATATTATCCTATCATTATCGTATCATGCCTGTCAAGAGCTTTCCGGCTGAATGTTGAAAAATGCGTGACGTTTATGGTATGTTGGGGTATAATAGCGCCAATGATCTGGAGGGTGCCATATTGTTGAAGAAGAGATTCGCGGTTTTCTTGGTCCTGTGCCTTTCATTTTGCGCAACCGCTTGCGCCCAGGCGAAGCCTTTCAGGGTTACGGCAACGTTTTACCCGCTCTATTTGGCGCTGATCAACATCGCAAAAGATGTGCCCGGCGTTGAGGCGGCCTGCATGGCGCCGCCGCAGGCGGGGTGCCTTCATGAGTATCAGATGACCACCGCGGACCGCCGCCTGCTTGCGGACAGCGATTTGATCATCCGGAACGGAGCCGGATTGGAGGCTTTTCTCATGATCCTGATGCCGGAGCTGGAACCTCGCCTTGTGGATGCCAGCGCCGGGATCGCGCTGCTTTTGGATGAGCATGGGGAAGAGAATCCCCATGTATGGGTCAGCGTGAGCGGCATGATCGATCAGGTGAAGAACATTTTAGAGGGTCTGGAGCGGGCGGATCCCGCCCATGCGGATCTATATAGGCAAAACGCCCAGGACTATATTGGGGAGTTGGAGGCGCTGAAAGCGGAGCTTACGGAGATGCTTGCGCCGATTTCCGGCCGGCCCATCGTCACGTTTCATGCGGCCTTTGCGTACTGGGCTGCTGAGTTTAGCGTCCGGGTCGCGGCGACCATCGAAAGCGAGCATGGCGGCGCACCTTCGGGCAAGGAGCTGGCGGAGCTGGCGGATGTAATTCAAATGGAAGGCGTCCGCGCTCTGTTCGCGGAGCCTCAGTATACCGACGCGGCCGTGAATATCCTCTCCAAGGAGACCGGCGTTCCCGTCTATACCCTGGATCCCATCGTATCCGGAGAGGCAAACCCGGCGGATTACGGCGCCTATATGCGCATCGCGCGGGCCAATGCCGAGACCATTCGGGAGGCCCTGCGATGATGCGGCATACCCACCCCAATTCTGCCTGTGGCGCCTGCTGCACCCAGTTCAAGCACCTTTCCGTGGCCCTGGAGGGCATGCCGGTGCTGGAGGACATCTCCCTGCACATGCATTGCGGCCAGATGACGGCGGTAATCGGTCCAAACGGCGCGGGGAAAACCACCCTGCTCAAGGCCATTCTGCGGCAAGTGCCCTACCGGGGAGAGATTACCTTTGTGGACGCGGAGGGTGCGCGGATGGGCGCCCCCCGTATCGGCTATGTACCCCAGCATCTTTTCGTGGATCCTTTGGCGCCGATTTCGGTGCTGGACTTTGTGGGCGCGGCTTTGTTTCGGTCCCCCGCCTTTTTGCCGCCTTCCAAGCGCAAAAAGGAAGCGGTTCGCGAGGCGCTGACGGTTACGGGGGCCGAATCCCTGATGGACCGTCGGATTGGCGCCCTGTCCGGGGGAGAGGCTCAACGGGTTCTCCTGGCGCTGGCCCTGACGCCCACCCCGGATCTGCTCCTCCTGGATGAGCCCATGTCGGGCATCGACGCCGAAGGCTTGGCTTCTTTTTATCTGATCATCGACAGGCTACGGCAGGAATTGGACATGAGCATCCTGCTGATTTCCCACGATTTTGCCTTTGTACGCCGTTTTGCGGATCGGGCGGTGCTCTTGCACCACCGGGTTCTGGCCCAAGGCGCACCGGAGCAGGTTCTTTCTGGAGAGGCTTTTGCCGCCCTGTTTCCGGGCTATGTGGAGGAGGGGGATATCTGATGGACTTCATCGCCGCCTTCGCTTGGGAGTGGGCCGGTTATGGGTTTATGCGGATAGCCTTGGTGGCTGTGTTCCTCATCGCGCCGCTGTACGGCCTGCTGGGCACCATGGTGGTGGATGGGCGCATGGCTTTTTTCGCCGACTCCCTGGGGCATACGGCGATGACTGGGGTTGCTCTGGGCGTCATGCTAGGCCTTCGGACGCCCCTGTGGGCTATGCTTTTGTTCGGCGTTCTGTACGCAGCGCTTCTGTGCTGGGTGAGGGCTCGGGGCGCCGCCTCCACGGATACCACCATCGGCGTTTTTTCATCCGCCGGCATGGCGCTGGGGGTTGTGCTCCTGTCCCGAAACGGCGGGTTTGCCAAGTACGCAAACTACCTGATCGGTGACCTGCTGGCCATCACACCGGGGGATTTGCTGGCGGCGGGGGCGGTATTGGCGACGGCCGTTGTCTTTTGGCTGCTCCTGTATAACCCGCTGCTCATGACTGGGGTGAACGGGGCGCTTGCCTCCAGCCGCGGGATCAAAACCCGGCTGATGGAGACGGCCTTCGCGTGTTTGCTGGCGGTGGTCGTAATGCTTTCCATCCGCTGGGTAGGCATTCTGATCATCAGCGCCATGCTGGTGCTTCCCGCTGCCGGCGCCAGAAACCTGGCCCAGAATGTGCGGAGCTATCATTTGCTGGCTGTGCTTCTCGCCTTGGCCTGCGGCGTTTTGGGGCTTTTGCTGTCATTTGCCTGGGGCACCGCTTCCGGGGCAACCATCGTGTTGATTCTCGCCATTTGCTATGGAATTACGCTGGCGCTGCGAAATAAGACATAAAACACTGTTTTCTAAGCATCCTCTAATCAACCGTTTAGCCTGCTCAAAAGCAAGCGGTGCCCATCGGTGGTATCATGCGATTGTCGAAAGCAAACGGAATTAAAAACGAGGAGGATATACATACCATGATGAACGATGACGTGCTGCGCAATATCGAGTACCTTCGTGAGAAGGCGGATGTGAGCTATGAGGAGGCTTCGGATCTTCTGGAGCGATATGACGGCAATGTAATGCGGGTGCTGGTGGAGCTGGAGCGGCAGGGTCGCGTCTATCCCCAGGGTGCGCAGGCTGAATATGAAAGGCCCCATTACACCCACGAGGCGCATAAGGCGCAGCATCAGCAGAAACACGATCAAGCCCGGCATAAGGCCGAAGGATTCTTTAAGCAGGCGCTTCAGCACAGGATTGTTGTGGAGAGCGGCAATGGGGAAAGCAAAAAAACCATCGCGAACCTGAGTGCCCCTTACTGCGCCGGCGCCGCGCTTCTCGCTCCTTGGGTCGCGGTCGGCTCCGTGGCGCTGATGTTTGGCATGGGCTATCGGGTGCGCCTGAAGAAGGAAGCCCCTTGCCCCATGCCCGAGAGCGTGGAGAGCTTCGTGGATCAAACCGTTTCCAACATCAAGAAGACCGCGTCCAGCTTTGCAGAGACGGCCAAGAACGAAAAAGAGAAGAATAATCGTCACGATGATGACGACGAGGGTGGAGAGATCACGATTGAGTAAAATCCTGATCGTGGAGGACGAGGCGAAAATTGCCCGCTTTCTGGAGCTGGAGCTCAAGCATGAGGGCTATGAGGTTCAGACGGCGGGGGACGGGTTTGGCGGGCTGCAGGCGGCGCAAAGCTTTCAGCCCGACCTGCTCGTTTTGGATCTGATGTTGCCTGGCATAAGCGGAATCGAGGTGTGCAGGCGCCTCCGCGCCGCGGAAGTTACGGCCTCCCTGCCCATTCTGATGCTGACAGCCAAGGACGACGTCTCCGACAAGGTCATGGGGCTGGATATGGGGGCCGACGACTACATGACCAAGCCCTTTGCCATCGAGGAACTGTTGGCCCGCATCAGGATGCTGCTCAAGCGGCGAAGCGGCGTGGCGAAGAAGGCCGACAAGAAGCTCGTGGAGGGCAAGCTTTCCGTGGATCCCGGCGCCCGTAGCGTTAGCTTTGGCGCACAGCTTTTGCAGCTGACGAAGACGGAGTTTGACCTGCTGGAGTGCCTCATGCTCAACAAAGGGCGGGTGCTCACCCGGGACGAGTTGCTGGAAAAGGTCTGGGGTTGGTCCTATGACGGGGATACCAACGTGGTGGACGTGTATGTCCGCTATATTCGGCAAAAAATAGACGAACCTTTCGGCGTTAAGACGATCCATACGATCCGCGGTGTCGGTTATTTGTTTAAATATGATGATGCATGAAAAACCAAAGGCGTCCACCAGCAGAAAAGGCAGACGGCGGCTGGAAAAGCAGATGCGGGATCAGCGCAAGCGGGCCCAGCGGGAGGCTGACAAACGGCTGAAGGCCCAGGAAAAGCAGCGCCAGCAGGAAATCAAGGCGTGGCAGGAGCAACGGGAAAAGGAAGCCCAGCAGGCAAGGCGACAGCGTGTCTCCCGGATGAGGGCGGAGGATGATAATCTTTTTAACCGGGCCAGCGACCGGGTGCAGGGGTTATCCCGCTATATTCGCTTATCCATCAGCCTGCGGACGTCCGTAGGCTACAGCATGCTTTTGCTCAAGCTTCTGGTCCCTCTGGCCGTTGGGCTCATGATTTTTTTCGGTTTTTTGCGGGCGCCTGATTACTTGGCAAAACAGCAGGCGGTGCTCAAAACCCTTCCCGCTTCGGAGATATCCGGCGTGGAAGTTATGCTTATCAAACCCGAGCAGCCTCAAACCAACGGTTTTTTGATCCACGACGATTGGGGTGTCTACGTGGATTTGGATCCTTTCCAGATTCGCCTTCAATATCAGGCGCCCTATCAAGGCCAGATCGCCCAGCTTCGGTTCTCCCTGGAGGAGGATTTGCATACGCTGACCATGCTGATACTGGGCCTTTTGGTGATCCTTGCGCTATCCACCTTTACATTCCTCACAAAGGGAAAGAGGCTTAACCAGAAGCTGCTGCGGCCTATCATCGATATTACCGAGACCGCCCAGATGATGAATGAGAAGAACCTCTCTGCCCGGATCAACGTGGCGGGTACGCAAAACGAGCTGCGGGATCTGGCCGTGGTGATCAATGACATGCTCAGCCGCATTGAGGCCGCGTACAACCGGCAAAAGCAGTTCGTCTCCGATGCTTCCCATGAGCTGCGAACTCCCATTGCGGTCATCCAAGGGTATGCGGGCCTTCTGGAGCGGTGGGGAAAGGACAATCCGGATGTCCGAGACGAAGCCATCGCCGCGATCGCAGGAGAGACGAAGGGCATGAAAGAACTGGTCGAAAACCTGTTGTTTTTGGCCCGGCATGATAAAAAAACCCTGTCGCTTTCCTTTGAGCCTTTCGATAGCGCGGAGATGCTCCGGGAACTGATCAAGGAGACCGAGATCATCGCCCAGGAGCACACCATTCTGGACGGGGGAATCGTGGCGTGTACGCTCCGCGCGGATCGCCAAACCGTGAAGCAGGCGGTTCGCGTTTTTGTGGAGAACGCCATCAAATACACTCAGGTGGGTGGAACGGTGTCCGTGTCCAGCGCCATTCGGGATACTTTTTTGTCCATCACTGTCACCGACAATGGGCGCGGCATCAAAAAGGCGGATTTGGCGCGGGTTTTCGATCGGTTCTATCGGGCGGATGAGGCCCGGAACAGCCAAATGGGCGGCCATGGCTTGGGGCTTGCCATAGCGCGCATCATCGCCCTGTCCCATGGCGGAAAAATCCGCGTCCGATCCCAGCCGGGGAAAGGAAGCGCATTCATCCTGGATTTACCGATACAAGGACCTCAGAACATTGCCGAAGAGTAGCATATTGTGATATACTGTCGCTACTTGATTGCATGGAGGCATTGTGATGGATTATCGTGTATATTTTCGAAAGTACCCCAACGCCGAGGGATATTTTGGCGAATATGGCGGGGTGTACGTTCCGGACGAGCTGAAGCCCGCGCTGCTGGAAATCGCGGAAGCGTACCAGACCATATGCCATTCGGCTCAGTTTATCAATGAACTCCGGCGGATTCGCAGAGAGTTCCAAGGCCGTCCGACTCCGGTTTATCACTGTGAGCGGCTTTCCAAGCTCATCGGCGGGGCTCAGATCTACATCAAACGAGAAGATTTAAATCATACGGGCGCCCATAAGCTGAACCATTGCATGGGCGAGGCACTCTTGGCCAAGTACATGGGCAAGAAGAAGCTCATTGCCGAGACCGGAGCGGGCCAGCACGGCGTGGCCTTAGCCACGGCCGCGGCTTACTTTGGCATGGAGTGCGAAATCCACATGGGCGAGGTGGACATCAAAAAGCAAGCGCCTAACGTGACGCGGATGAAAGTGCTGGGCGCCAAGGTGGTGCCGGTCACCCGAGGGCTTATGACATTGAAGGAAGCCGTTGATTCCGCCTTTGACAGCTATCTTTTGCAGTACAAGGACGCCATCTACTGCATCGGCTCGGTGGTTGGTCCTCACCCGTTCCCCCTGATGGTTCGGGATTTTCAGATGGTCATCGGTATTGAAGCCCGAGAACAGTTCCAGGAGATGACCGGAATTATGCCGGATGCGGTGTGCGCCTGCGTGGGTGGCGGCAGCAACGCGGCGGGCATGCTGACGCCTTTCCTGGCGGATCCTGTGGATCTGTATGGCGTAGAGCCCCTCGGCGTTGGAACAACCCTTGGCGATCACGCGGCCACCATGACCTATGGCCGATTTGGTACGCTCCATGGCTTTAAATCCATGTTTTTGTTCAACGACGACGATTCCTGCGCACCCGTCTATTCCAATGCCAGCGGCCTGGATTATCCCGGCATCGGTCCGGAGCACGCGCTGCTCAGGGATCTTGGCAGGGTCACCTATGAAACCATCGGCGATGAGGATGCGGTGGAGGCGTTCTTCAAGCTGTCCCGCTATGAGGGTATCATCCCGGCCCTGGAAAGCGCTCATGCTGTCGCGTTTGCCATGCGATACGCCAAGCAGAATAAGCAAGGCGCGATTCTGGCGAACCTGAGCGGCCGTGGGGATAAGGACATCGATTATGTGATTGAAAAATATGGCGATGGAGAAAAGTACGTGAATATGTAAGGAATGGATTGGTTATCCATTCCTCAGCGTGTCAACAAAGTCAACACGCTCGAACGGAATGCATATTGCATTCCGTTCGACTGCACGGCCTTCCAGCCGTGAAAGGAATGTTTTCAGGCGGCAAGCCGCTTGAAAGCTCCCCGCCCGCCCGGCAAAGCCGGGCGATACGATTGAATATGAAGGGGCTGCGGCCCCTTCATGCATCCCAGGTTGAGGTGCCGGGGTTTGTTGATGGTCTGAAGAATGGATTGGTTATCCATTCCTTCTTCCGAAGTAGCGGCCAACTTTTTTCCAATAGCGGATGTAATCATGGCCGAATTTTTCCGCTAAAAATCGCTCTTCGCCTAGTATTTGCATATGAAAGAGAACGACGACCCCAATGGCCAGCAGGATGTTGATGACGCTGTGATACGCGAAAGCGCAGCCTATGTACAGCAGATCAAATCCAAGAAAAGCGGGGTTGCGGCTGATCCGAAAGATGCCGCCTGTGACCAGGTTTGTTTTCTGGCTGGAATGGTATCCGGCGCGCCAGTTGTACTGCATGGTGAGGATGGACATGGTAAAAAAGTAAACGCCTAAAGAGGCGAGCAAAAACCCTATGAGCCACGGCCCTGGTAAGCTCGGCGCACTGAATACGCTGATGAACTGAACCAAAACGCCCATCAGCGTTACGATGAGAATGGCCCATTGGAACACCGTCTCGCGGGTAAGCCTGCCATCGCCGCCCAAGAGGTTACCGCGAATGCCATGGCGCTTGAGGGACAGCATTTTCAGGAGATAGATCAAATAGTAGAGGCTTAGCAAAAAGATAAATACAAACTGACGCATTGTCATGTGATATCCTCCGTAAAACCCAAAAAACACAAGGCGAAACGCTGAAATTTATGTACAGTGTATGCTTTTTATGCCATTCTGTCAATCGTGCCGAATTTTTTTCCGTGGGCTTTGGAGAGGATGCAGGAAAAGAAGAAAAGATGTCGTATAAACAGAATAAGGGAAACATTGTGGTTTCCTTAACAATCCTTTTTCGTTTATGCGCGACATAGAGAAACGGAGGCGTTCCATGGCTACATTCAATTTGGAGTATTTGGGCATTATCAACACAAAGGAAATCTACCGCAACCTGCCCATTCCGACGCTTGTTGAAAAAGCGCTTGCCAGGGGCGAGGGGATTTTATCCGACACAGGTGCGCTGTGCGTCTATACAGGCAAATACACAGGCCGGTCGCCTGATGACAAGTTTATTGTGGACGAGCCTTCCATCCACAACGTCGTGGACTGGAACAAGGCAAATGTAGCCATTTCCCCGGAGAAGTTCGAGGCGATCTACCGCCGGATGACCGCTTACCTGCAAAAGCATGAGATCTTTGTTTTTGACGGTTATGCCGGCGCCGATCCTACATTCCGGGCCAATTTCCGGATTGTCAACGAGATGGCCAGCCAAAATCTGTTCATCCACCAGATGCTGATCCGCCCGGAGGAAAAGGAACTGGAAACCTTTGCGCCGGACTTTACCATCATCGCCGCCCCGGGCTTCCATTGCATTCCTGAGATCGACGGAGTTCATAGCGAAGCCGCCATCCTTGTGTCCTTTGAGCGCAGGACGGTCATCATCGCGGGCAGCCAGTACTCCGGTGAAATCAAGAAGTCCGTGTTCTCTGTTATGAACTATGTCCTGCCCCAGGCGGATGTGTTCTCCATGCACTGCTCCGCCAATGTGGGCATGGATGGGGACAGCGCCCTTTTCTTCGGCCTGTCCGGCACGGGGAAGACCACCCTCTCCGCGGATCCCAACCGCAAGCTCATCGGTGATGACGAGCACGGCTGGAGCAAAGCGGGCATCTTCAACATTGAGGGCGGTTGCTATGCCAAGTGCATCAACCTCTCCCAGGAAAATGAGCCCCAGATCTGGGACGCAATTCGCTTCGGCGCCTTGGTGGAAAACGTTGTGATCGATCCGGAAAAACGGACATTGGACTTTGATGATGGCAGCATCACCGAAAACACACGTGTGGGCTATCCGGTGGAATACATTCCCAACGCCAAGATTCCCGGCGTTGCCGGACAGCCCAAGACCGACAACTTCCTGACGGCGGATGCCTTTGGCGTGCTGCCGCCGGTGAGCAAGCTGACCCGGGAAGCCGCCATGTATCACTTCGTTTCCGGCTATACGGCCCGCCTTGCCGGCACGGAGCGCGGCATTACCGAACCCCAGGCGACCTTCAGCACTTGCTTTGGCGCACCGTTTCTGCCGCTGCCCGCCAGCCGCTACGCGGAGCTCCTGGGCCAACGCATTGACGAGTTCGGCTCCAATGTCTACCTGGTGAACACCGGATGGTCCGGCGGCCCGGCGGGTGGCGAAGGAAAGCGCATGGCCATCAAGCTAACCCGCGCCATGGTTACCGCCGCACTCAACGGCGATCTGGAAAAGAGCGAGTACTATCTGGATGAGACGTTTAACCTGCTGGTGCCCAAGACCTGCCCCAATGTGCCCGACGAGGTTCTCACCCCGCGGAACACCTGGAAGGACAAGAACGCCTATGATGAGCAGGCCAAACAGCTGGCCGGGCTTTTCGTGAAGAACTTCGCCAAGTATAAGGATATGCCCAAGCCCATCGTGGAGGCTGGCCCCAAGGCGTAATCAATCCTGACAGCTATTCCAACCTTTTTTCCATAGGACTTGAGTTTTCTTGTCTTTTGGGAGAAAGGTTTTTCTTTTTGTAGTGCGGTTTGCTATACTGTAGATTTCCGTGTTTGTCGTAATTCGAGGTCTGCTTTGCGTTTTATAGCTAATACGCTATACTCTGTTTAGATTTCGGCGGATATGGGGCATAAAACGGTTGAACAGTTTAAGCGAAATTAGTCAAATGAATTTTAGGGTGACAATATGTATTATCCAATCCAAATACCCTATATTTTGAATATGGAATTTTCTCGAAACATGCAGTACATTGAGGAATCCGCCGATGATTGCGGCGGGTTTGCAATCTGTTATTGGGAAATGCAACCCCTATCGGAACGCAAACTATCTGTAGCGAATATTATTGCCACTGATGCTTGCATAGACCTTGTGACGGGTTTTGATGAAAGGAGCATCGGGTTTGTCGGAATGAGCACAACGGAGTTTAATTTTGAACTTGAATTGCCGAGCCGCTCTTTCGGTGTGCGTATGATGCCCGGAGCATTTCATCAGCTTACAGGACTTCCAGCTTCTGCCGCAATGGACAGCTTTTTGCCGGTTGAAGCAGCTTTTAATGACTTTGACAGGGTCTTGTTTTTCTCTTTGCCATTTGAACATGCGAAAGAGTATTTCAAACAAATCTTTGTCCGTCACACACAAGACAAAAGCCCGGACGAGTTCACTTTATTGTTTCATATGCTTTCAGTGGAGACTCCATCAACTGTAACGGAGCTTTGCAGGAAACTTCATCTCAGCCCGCGCCAATGCCAAAGATTATTCGGGTTGCATTATGGAATTACGCCTAAAATGGCACTCAGCATTGTTCGATTTCATAAGTGCATGGAAATCCTAACATCGCCTAAAGCGAAACCCTCCGATATTTTGAGTGTTACAGGCTACTACGACCAGCCACACTTCATTAAAGATTTTAAGCGCAATATCGGAATAACACCTTTAGAGCTTATCCGCACATATCAATCTTGACGCGTTTTTACAATACATTTCTTCCTGAGACTTGTAGAATTAAGGCAAAACTAAGGAGGAAATGAAGTATGTATAAAAGTATGACAACAAATCTAATGGTGGAAAGTGTGGACAAGGCAATTGCTTTTTACAAGAACATTCTCGGGTTTTCGGAAATAGCGTCTGTGCCCGGCAAAAACAATGAGCTTCAATTTGCCATTCTTTCTAAAGACCAGCTTATGCTGATGGTACAGGAGAAAAGCAATTTCATAGAGGAATACCCTGTCTTGGCAACAGCAAAGGTTCAGCCGTCCGTCAGCCTGTATATTGCGATAGACAACCTTGATGCACTTTATGATGAGTTAAAAGTAAAACACTCCATCAACAC
>JAVBOX010000131.1:0-9511 GCA_031550095.1 Eubacteriales bacterium | reverse complement strand
CATTAAGCTCTTTTTCATCTTTTATCCCCTCCGTTGAGGGGATTATACCATTTTTCTGCTTTTTTGTTTTCGTAAGCGTTTGCCCTGAGTCGCGGTCAGGGCTTACAAGAAAAGTCTGCGGCCAGGGCTTATGCATGAACAGAGAGGAGAGCGTCGGCCAGGAAGGCATCGTCTTAAGAACAGCGTCCACGTTTTCTGGCCAAGCCGATCTTTTCAGGGTACCGCTTGAGAACAGACGGGGCCATATGGCGAACGACCGCCATGTTTTCAGTGGGATGATCCTCGCTCAAGCGGCAATGATTCTCGTCAAACGTCATATCGAGGCGCCAGTGGAGCGAGTTTTCAAGGCTTTTTTCTTGGACATGACGCCTTCCACAAGCCGCGTGGGTTCAACCATCACGAAAGAACGCGGCTCCCGCCGCTCTTTCTTGGATTCAAACCATATCGTATCCGTCGTCGCCCATACGCTCTATGCGCGGAATTGACCATGAATCTGCTCGCTCCTTTGTGCGGTGTTGCCTTAACGTGAATGGCGTCCCCGGCGGTGGGATAGACGGTGCCGCGTTCCTTATCCTGTGTAGGAATGAAGCCCAGGCGAGCCACGATGTCCCGCATAGGGCCATTCCCATCCAGGATCAGGGCGCGAAACTTGCCATCCTTGGCGAGGGCTTCCTTGGCATAAAGGAGCATCTTCTGGCTTAAATGGCGGTATCCCTCCGGCATCAAGGGATACGCGCCGCCCAACCGCAATCGTAGATGGCCGCCGCCACAATGTCACCCTCCTGCTCTCAGAGGCCTATCCGCGGCAGCCCTCCAGCATCCATGGATGATCATCCAATCCAAACGGACGAAATGGCAATTCCCACCTTATTTCCTGAACATCAGCGCCATATCCTCCCGGGTGATCAGCACTTCGCGAGGCTTGGCTCCTTCCGCCTGGCCGATGATATTGCGCCTAGCCATCTCATCGATAAGCCTGCCCGCCCGGGCATAGCCCACCCGGAGCCGCCTCTGCAGCATGCTGATGGAGGCTTGCCCGGATTCCACGGCCATTTCCACCGCCTGCTGGAACAGGGCATCACCCGCTAGATCGTTCAGATCCTCATCCGGTGTATCCTGTTCCTCCCCGGTGGTTGCCAGTGCGTCAATCACAGCCTGGCTGTAATCCACGGTATGCCGGTCCTTTACATAATCCGCGACCCGCTTGACCTCATCGTCGGAGACGAAGCAGCCCTGCACCCGCATGGGCTTGCCGCCGCCCGAAGGGGCGTACAGCATGTCACCCTTTCCCAAGAGCTTATCCGCCCCCGCGCTATCCAGGATGGTGCGGGAGTCCACTTGGGAAGAAACCGCAAAGGCGATCCGAGAGGGAATGTTGGCTTTGATGATACCCGTAATGACGTTGACGGAGGGGCGCTGGGTAGCGATGACCAGATGGATGCCGCACGCCCGGGCCAGCTGGGCCAAGCGGCAGATGGATTCCTCCACCTCCCCGGGAGCCACCAGCATCAGGTCTGAAAGCTCGTCGATGATAACAACTATTTGCGGCATCAGAGGCGCGTCGCTGTCCCGCTGGGCGTTGTATCCGCGAATATCCCGGACGCCCACATCGGCAAAGAGCCTGTACCGCTCGTCCATCTCCATCACAGCCCAGCTAAGGGCGCCGCTGGCCTTTTTCGCGTCCGTCACCACCGGCACCAGCAAATGGGGAATGCCATTATAAACGGACAGCTCCACCTTCTTGGGGTCAATGAGGATCAGCCGCACCTCCTCAGGCGTCGCACGGTAGATGATGCTGGTGATCAGCGTGTTGATGCAGACGGATTTACCGGAACCCGTGGCGCCGGCGATCAGCAGGTGAGGCATTCTCGCTAGATCCGCGATGATGCGCTTGCCTGCGATGTCCTTGCCGAGGGCCACCGCCAGGCGCGAGGGATGCTTTAGGGACTCGTCGCTTTCCAATACATCCCGAAGGTGTACCGTCTCTATCTCGTCGTTGGCAAGCTCAATGCCGATGGCCGCCTTCCCTGGAATAGGCGCTTCAATTCGGACGCCGATGGCCGCCATATTCAGGGCGATGTCGTCGGTAAGGTTCACGATCTTGCTGACTTTCACGCCTGGAGCGGGCTGCAGCTCATACCTGGTGATGGCCGGGCCATGGACCACCTTGATGACGCGTGCCTCCACGCCAAAGCTGGCAAGGGTTTCCTCCAGTTTTTGGGCCCCCACCGCATCCTGGGTTCGGGTATCCTTATGATTCTCCAACTCCTCACGGATAAGCAAGGAGAAGGGAGGCTGGCGGTATTCCTCCACCTCCGCTATGGCTTCCACCTTGGGCTCTTCCGACGGCTTCCAATCGGGCTTGTCCAGCCGCGTCTCAGGATCTAAAGTGGGCTGGTAATCCAGCGGGTTTTCCATCCGCGCCCTGCGCCTGCGGGTAGGCTGAAGCTCGGCGCCGGGGTTATAGGTGGGCTCCACCGTCTCCCAAGGCGCTCCGTCATCCGCGTCCCAGGCCCGGTCCCCATCCGCGCCCGCGTCCCACCCAGGCTCCGCGAAAGATTCGGCGGGTGAGTCAAACGCCAGCTGAGCTTCAGGCTCATCATGCTCTTCAAAAAGCCCTTGCTCCACCTCTACCACCATAGGCTCATGGAAATCGTACGCATCCTCATAGGCTTCCTCCGCCAAAGCCGACGGCTCCCCCCCATCCTCCATGATAGGGGCTACATTTGCTTGTGCAGGTTCCGGCGTGCCAAAGGCGCCATAGGCGGCGTCATACTGAGCACGGCGCTTAGTGAGGAAATCAGGCAGAATATCCGGATCCTTTCGGGAAGGTCTGGACCGGTGCTTGACCCGTTCGGCATCCTCCTGGGTATAGGCCTCTCCCGCCGAAGAGTAGTGATCAGGGAGTATGTCCTCGATGAACAGGGTTGGCTGATATGCCGCCGGCCTCTGCTGCCCTTTGGGCGCACTTTGGGACGGCTTGGGCATTTGCCTGCCCTGAAGCCCCTGAGGCAAAGGCTGCCTCCCTTCGGACGCTTTGGGCCGAGGAGGTTGAGGACGGGCTTGGGGTGAGGGGTGTCTGGCTTCCGGCCGCGCCGGCGTGCCCGTCTGCTTTGAAGGCGATGTGCGCTGGAGCGCCGCAGGCGCCTGCTTGCGCCTCTTTATATCTCGAGGGGGAGGGCTTTCCTCCTCGTACTCATCTTCCTCATCGCTTTCCAACAGCTCCTGCGGCACGGGAACCAGCAGCGCCGCGTCCGCGCCTTGCGCCCGCAGCTCCGCTTCCCGCCTCGCTTCTCTCTCTTCCCGCTTTTCATCGCGCCTTTCCACCCAATCGTCCCGAAACTGGCTCCACCAGCCTCCCATATACTCACCCGCGCCGGGAAACACCGTTCGGATGAAAAGGAGAACGGCTACGCCAATGGCAAAGAACAGCAGAAGGGCGCTTCCGACCACATCCAGATACCTGCCCAAAGGAAAGCCAAGCAGTGCGCCGATAAAACCGCCGCCCAACGGAATGTTCTGGGATTTCTCATAGGAAATCCACAAAAACCCGTTATAGTTCTGCGAATACTGTTGGGATTTAAGCTCGTACAACAGGTCGTCCAGGCGGAACACCTGCAAAAGCGTGGCAATGAGGAACACCAGCAACGCAAGCAGCAACAGCGCCGACCTTCGAAAAGGCCAGCGGTCGCCAAAGGCAATCTGCAGGCCAAACAGGGAAATCATCGCCACGGCCAGTAGCCGGGTCGAGCCAAAAAGACCGTTGATAAAAGAACGGATAAAAACCAGCGCCGGGCTTGAAGACGTCGAGAGCAGGCAAAACAGCAAAAGAACGCCCATGCCGAACACCACAATCCCAGCGACCCCGGCCGAAAAAACAGTATTCTGCTGAGGCGCTGGGCTGCGCCTTTTTGCGCCACTCTTCCCTGCGACGGGTTTTTTCGCGCTGCCCCCCTTCGCGTTTGTAGGCCGTCTTCCTTTTGCTGCCGCCATGCCGCCACCCCCATCTTTCCACGCCTACCGGGTGTAGTTAAAAAGCTGGAGAAGCACCACCTCTCCAGCTTTGCAGTATACCACATATTCACACTTTTTTCAAATTATGCCGGTTTTTATACCATCCATAGTGAAACGCTAAATAAAATCCCATCAATGAAATGCATCTCCAGGGCTTTATCCCCGCGAATCCATTTCAGGGTCTCACCAGTCGGAAGGCGGCTATAGGCATCGGCCGTCTCGACCATTTCTCCGCTGTCCGGTTCGCCAAGGGCGGTCACGCACGCCTCACGGCTTGAAATCCCCGTCTTAAGGCCGGAAAAATCCATCCGTTCCGCCATGATGCCGATGATCACGGCGCGATCCACGTCCTCATCCAAAGGCGCCGCCAAGAGGGTGACGCCCCGCATTTCAGGCGCTTCAAAGCGATACATCGCCGCGTCATAGGTAAGGTCCGGCACATCCACAAGGCCAAGGGCTTCCGCCGCCTCCCCCATTTCGCCGCCAAGCTTCCATTCCGAAAGCGGCTCGGGAAAAGCACCTTCCGCCAAAGCAGCCTCGAAGGCCTCCTTCGCTTGTCCGCTGTCTCCCTGGGCGAGGGGCACGCCTTCTCGCACAAGCCCGTCCAGCTCATACGCACAGAAGCTGAACGCTCCGGAGCGCCCGGAAAAGTGTGAAAGCTGCTCCGCCGGATAGTAGACGGTCAATACCCCATCCCGAACCGAAAAGCTGTCCCGAGGGACCGGAGCGATCTGGTTATGCTCGGCGTACGCGTTGTCATAGGCAGAGGCTTCCGCCAGCGCCTGAATGCGCTCCGCGGCGGCATCCCCGTCGGCAAACACGTCATCCCATGTTATGGGTTCCCCAGTGGCCATATCGAACACACGGCCAAACCATTGGGTACCCTCCATCTGGGGGGCAATCCGTCCCTTTTGGGAAACAATGGCCGAAATCCACCCACCCGCTTCATGAAACTCGGCTTCCTGCTCCAAGCCATCCGGGTTAAGCTTCTCCACGGCTGTCAAAATGGCATCCCAAGGCGTACCCTGGGCAACCGCCGCCGACCCGGCTAGCAGCATGCCCATCAAAAACAAACAAAAAAAACGGCGCACTCCATCACCTCCATGCAGAAATAACGGAACTGCGCCACAGATTATTCCAACGGGAGGATAAACCAATTCCCGCCCGTCAATCCGCCAAAATGGGTTGGGGCTGAATCCCATCCAAAGCCAGCGAGGCGCATTCGACAATTCGGTCCATTTGCGCCACCAGGGAACGGGGCTTTCCGATGGGATCATCCTGTTCAAAGGGCACAAAGTAATAGTGCCTGCGGGAAAGGAGCTCGCCGATGTTTTTTGCCGCGGCCGCCAGCCCGTCGTTTGTGGAAACGGCCAGCAAAATCGGGCCGTTGTTCCGCAGGTGGGATTTAGCCGCCAAGGTCACCGGCGTATCCGCGATACCCGCAGCCAGTTTCGCCAGGGAGTTGCCCGTGCAGGGCGCGATGATCAGCAAATCCAGAAGATGCTTAGGGCCTATGGGTTCCACCTGGTTCAAGGTATGTAAAGGCTCCGCGCCAGAGGCGGAAAGCATTCTAAGCCTCACCTCATTGGCCGAAAAAAACCGGGTGTCCATCTCGTATACGTTGGTGGAAAAAATCGGGATTATCTGAGCTCCAGCGCAGTTCAACGCTTCCACCTGAGGAAACACTTTCGCAAATGTACAAAACGAGCCCGTTAACGCAAACCCTATGCGGCTGCCTTGCAAATCCATATTTTCACGCTCCGTCTCTTTCCTCAATCAATGCGAGCATAGCCTCCGCCGCCGTCTCCGGGGCGTATCTCCCCGGCAACCCCGGCTCTCGCCAAGCCTCAATGCCAAGCCCCATGGCCGCATCCAGGTCAAACCCGAACGGCGCGCCCGCCAAATCCAATGCCAATGCATCAAGGGGAAGCGCTGCCAGCATATCCTCATCGATGATCCTTGCCGGCACCGTGTTGATTAGAAAGCGGCACCCGTGGCTTTCACGCATCCATCCAATAGGCACCGCCTGACAGCCATCGCACTGGGCGTTTGCCCGGGCCGCCTCACTGCGGGCCGCGACCGTGACGTGGGCGCCAAGGCCTTTCAGCCTCATCGCCAACGCCCGCCCAATGCGGCCATATCCAACAATCAGGCAATCGCTGTTGTCGATGCAGGTTTTCGCCCGGCTCATCAGCGCGTGGATGCCTCCCTCCGCCGAGGGAACCGCGTTTCGCACGGTAAAAGCCTCGCTATCCAGGAAGTCGATGCGGGTACAGTTGTTTGTTAAGATGTATTCCGTCAGAATCGGCCCCGGTTTTGTGGCGTATACCATGGCCTTTGGCGCGATCATCGCGCACATTTCCGCCATGGGCAGCTTTTCGCCGGACAATATCGCAGGCGCGAAGCCTTCCGCTTCCGCAACGGGAAATGGCATCACAACGTGGCTGGAGGGCACTGCTTCCTGGAGGGAGGGGGTACCATGCCCTATGAGACACACCGTGTGCCCGCGGATCCTTGCCAGCGCTGCCAGGTACCGGTTTCTTGCGTCCCCGCCTATTATCAACAACCGCACTCCGCATCACCTCCGGTGTACCGTATGCGAGGGCAAGGCGGCGCGTGAAGCATTATATCCAAATAAAGGCGGCAAAGCGAAGAAAATCAGCTCTCATTTCGTTATATAATAAATTATACACAAACATATAGCAGGAGGGAGATACTTTGAAAGGAAAGCATAAAAGGCGTGCGCGGACAGTTTCCGTATTCATGGCTTTGCTGATGTGCGCCTTGATGATCTTGGCCATTCCTTTGGCTGCGGGCGCTGAAATTTTAGTCGTCTCCAATCCGGATCCAACTGATCGCCTTAACATGAGAACCAAGGCGCAGGCAGGCTCACCCATCCTGCGCAAGTACGACTCAGGCGTGGAGGTGGAGGTTTTAAGCACCCCCAACAGCGAATGGGCCTATGTGCGAATCGGTACAGCCGAAGGCTACATGCAGCGGCAGTTCCTCAAGCCCCTTGGCTCCGTGGTAAGCGCCATACCAATGGGCATCGTAAAGGTTACCCCCCCGCAGACCTCACTGGCGCTTCGGCAGAACGAAACCGACGATTCCCAAGCGGTGGGTATCTATGCCGATGGCAGCGCCCTGGAGGTACTTGGCGTCGGGGACAGCTGGCTCCACGTGCGCATGGTGGAAGACAGAAAAACAGGCTTCATGCGCTCCGCGTGGGTTGCGGAGCCGGACAACCTTATGTACGGCGTCATATCCGCAAATGATACCAGCCTTCGCGAAACACCGGATGCCAAAAGCCGGTCGCTTGGCGTCTACAACACGGGGATTGAGTTCGTGGTGCTGCTCTCCTTTGAAAAGCTAGACGGTTGGACCCGGGTGCGCATCGGCGATACCGTTGGCTTCATAGAGAACAGCTCCATCGCCCGAAACCCGGAGCCCGGCAGCTACGACAATCCCATGAAGCGGATGATGGTGGATAACAACGGCGCCTTCGTCAACATGCGAAAAACAGCCTCCACCAAGACATCCGTCGTCTCCCAGATTGAAAGCGGCGAATGGGTGGACATCCTGGGCAAGGTTGGGGATTGGTCCCATGTGCGGTTTGGAGACCTGGCCGGCTATGTGCAGAATCGGTTTTTGAAGCAATAGCCAAACCGTGGGACAAAAACAATGGGTTGCCCCTCCGGAAGACTCACGGGAGCAACCCATTTGTATTGTTATTTCCCCAACTTCTTATACCATTCTTATATAGCCCACACACCCTGGCGCCGTCTACTCTCCAACTTGATATCCCTTTTTTTCGCTGGTGCCGTCCTGACGCCTGAAATTCTCCCGGTTCTTCTCCACATACCGATCAAAGAGTGTCTGGCCGTCCATGCCCGCCTTCAAGCACATGCTGATGAAAAAATGCAGGATGTCCGTCAACTCCTCCTGAACCGCGTCCCGGTTCACCGGTTTCGGGTTCTTCCACCACTTGAAGTTCACCTCGTCCAGCAGCTCCGCCAGCTCGGATAAAGTGGCCAGCACCTGCTTCTGAATCCACTCCTCATCGGAAATGCCCGTCAACCCCCGCCGCGCAATGATATCCGCATTCAAGGCCTTTTGCATGCGGAAAATCTCGTCAAGCTTATCCATTGCGGCCCCACAGGAGGGATTCCTCCGAAAGCTTATCCACATCCCGCCCTACCACCGTGGCGGCATTGGGGTTGTTCAGCAACGCCTTGGCCACTCGCATCACATCCTCCGGGGTCACGGTGTCGATCTTCGCGATGACCTCATCCTCGCTCTGCACGCGCCGAAGCAGCAGCTCGCTTCGGCCAATGTTGCTCATGCGGCTGGAGGGGGTTTCCAATCCCATGATGAAGCCGCCCTTCAGCTGCTCCCGCGCCTTCACAAACTCCTCCTGGGTCATGCCGTCTTTCAAAACCCGGCCCACCTCTTCCCGGAGCATCTCTAGCACCGTCTCCACGTGCTGGGTTGAGGTGCCCGCGTATAGGGTGAAGATGCCCGCGCCGGTATGGGCGGTAGGATAGCTGTACACCGTATAGGCCATGCCGCTTTCCTCCCGGATCCGCTGGAACAGGCGGGAGGACATGCCACCGCCAAACATGTTGTTGAACATGGAAAGGGGGTAAAGATCTGACTCGCCCAAGGCAATGCCGGGATAGCCGATACAAAGGTGAATTTGCTCAATGTCCTTCACCTTGCGCTGGATCCCAGGGGAAAAGCATTTCACGATTTTCGGGAGCGCTGGCGATTCCGATGGCGCCCAGCCCCCCAGCATCTCCTCCGCCAAAGCCCTCAGCCGCTGCGGGTCATACTGCCCAGCAACCGCCAAAACCGTGTTGTCCGGCCGGTAGTGCGTGTTCCTGTACGCGAACAAATCCGACCGCTGATACGCTGAGATGCCCTCGGTTGTGCCCAAGATGGACTGGGCCAGCGGGCTGCCGGCCAGCGTAACTTCGCTGAGCATATCGTGGACCACATCCTCCGGCGTATCCTCCACCATGGCGATTTCTTCTAAGATCACGCCGCGCTCTTTCTCAAACTCGCCCGGATCCAGTTTGGCATGCAGCAGCAGATCGCTCAAAAGATCCATGGCGTTTTCAAAATGCTCGTCCATCACCTTAGCATAATAGCAGGTACATTCCTTGGCGGTAAAGGCGTTCATCTGCCCCCCGATGGCGTCCATCGCCTGCGCGACTTCCTTGGCGCTACGGCTTTCGGTGCCCTTAAAAAGCATGTGCTCCACGAAGTGGGACAGGCCGTTGTCAGCCTCAACCTCGTACATGGAGCCGGCGCCGATCCAGAGGCCGACACTGATCGAGCGAAAATGCGGGATACGTTCGGCGATAACGCGCAGACCGTTAGGCAAAGTGAATTCGTGGAACATAAAAGTCTCCTTTACGCTGATGAGGCTGCGCATAGCTTGGCTTTTCGCGGCCCGTCCAATGCAAAAAACGGACAAGCGGCAAGCGCTTGTCCG
>JAVBOX010000067.1:0-8246 GCA_031550095.1 Eubacteriales bacterium | reverse complement strand
CCCCTGATCATTCAGGGCACGGAAAGCACTGACCAGTCCGATTTGCTCTATGTGCGCTTTGTCAACCGCCTTAATCAGGAGGATGGCTCCGGTTTGCTCTATACCGGTGTCCCCAATTGCGAGGGTGTGGCCGTTTCTCTGGCCATCCTTCAAAGGGAGGATATAGCCCAGTCCCTTCACCGGGCGATGGAAAGCGTCCTCACCCAGGTGGCGAATGGCCGGGCGCACGGGGAGACCTACACCACAATCATCTGCATTTCCTGCGGATCGCGCCATGAGATTTTAAACCCCATCTTCGATATGGAAGGTGCGGCAATCCGGGCAATGCTCCCTCCCGATCTATCTCTGTTTGGTTTTTATGCGTTTGGGGAGCTATGCCCCGTGAAAGCAGGCGAGGCGAGGATGCGCAACCAAATGCACAACGCGTCCATCGTTTTTTGCGCGATATAGCGGCATATTTGAAATGCTTGGCCTGGACCGATGAGCGCCGAATGAAAGGCTACGTCAATAATGGCGAGCGTTTTCCCATGACTTATGGCGCAAAGCGGGCATCTGTGTCCAGAACCTTTATCTGGCACACGGTCCATCTGTTGAAATAGCCTTCCAAGGCTTCGGCGCACCGAAGCTTAAGTAATTGGCCCAATGTCAAGCTTAGAGCAATTTCTGAAAACATAGCGCATAGATTGGCGAGAGATTTTGCCGTCTCGCTAAGACGAGGGGGCGAGGCGTAGCAGCGCTACGCTGAGCGGACGAGGCAACGCGAGAAGGCAAAAGTTCCGCCAGGATGTGTGCTATGTTTTCGAGAAATGCTCTAGTCCTTCCTTCTCCGAAACAAGCCGATGCAGAACGCCCATAAGCCCAATGTAGATAAGATGCCGGCCATGCCGCCGCCAAAATCCAGCAGAATATCCTGAACCTGAGACCCCCGGTATGCCACAAAACCCTGGATAGCCTCATCCGCCACAGCGACGGCAAGCACTAATAAAAACGCGTGAGCGACCATATGCGCGTTCACCCGGCGCAAGAGAACCAGGAAGACCATCGAGGTGAAGCCAAGAACAAAAAATTCCAACGCGTGGGCGATTTTCCGCATGTTCATCCGGACAAATAGCACAAGGTTGCTGCTTTTCCCAAAGATTGCCCCAAGAACCTTGGACAAAAAAACCGCGACCGCCTCGCTGATACGGCCTGAAGCCTCTCCATCGAGAAACGAATTGCCCCAAATAAACAGAACACATCCGATCATCAGGACAGCCGCGAGCAAAGCGCGCGTTATCCCTATCGGTTGCCTAGTCGATTGCATCCGTTACCCTTTCTCCCATGTGTTCTTTTATTTTTTCGAAGGTAAGCTGGCTGATAACATGCTCCATACGGCATGCGTCCTCCGCGGCGATATCCTCATCCACACCCATGTCTGTCAGAAACCGGGTCAGAAGCCGGTGCCGTTCATACACCTGATCCGCCAACGCCCGCCCAGCCTCAGTGAGGTGTAGTCCGCCCGCCCCATCCACCGTCAGAAGCAACGCGCTTTTTAGGTTGGCCACGGCCACGGATACGCTGGGCTTTGAGAAGCCGAGATAGTTTGCCACATCAACAGAACGAACAAACTGCTGCCGTTGTTCCAGCACCAGAATGGATTCGAGATAATCTTCTCGCGATTCATGGCTCTTCATCGCAGACCCTCCAATTCAACCCACGTCAGAATATGCTGCCCAACCCCTATAGAGAAGGCACCGCTAACAATCTCCCTCCCAGAGAAACAGGACAGGCCTTATAAGCCAGTATACCCTATTTTACACAAAACGGGGCAGTTTTCTTATTTTTTAACGTTTCGTTCATTATTTTCGGCCCAGTAAAAAAGTGAAAAGCCGCTCACGGCATGACCCGGAAGCGGCAGTATAGCCTTTGTACAGTGGAAATGGTGAATAAAAAAGATCAAACCAGCCGCAGTGTCATTCCCTCATCCAATAACTTTTGTTCAAGCTCCGGGTCCAGTTCCCCATTGATGATGGTCAGGTCAACCGCCGATATGGGGCAAATGGACATAAAGGCATTGTTATGAAACTTTGATTGGTCGCACAGCATAACGCACTTGCGGGAGTTGGCGATCATCAAGCGCTTGATGGCGACCTCATCGATGTTGTAATCCATAAAGCCGGATTTCACCTTCACCGAATCGGAAGACATAAACGCTATGTCAACATAAAGATCCCGCAGCGTATTTTCCGTAAAGCTGCCAACCAGGGAAGCCGTAGGTTTTTTTAGAACGCCACCCGCAACGAGCAGGTCGTTGGATGTCCGCTGGGATATCTCATACGCCACACCAATGTCGTTTGTGAGCACCGTCAGCTTTGTAAAGGCGTCCAAACGAATCGCCAATTCCCGCATTGTGGTGCCCGCGCCGACATAAATCGTGCTGCCGTCCCGGATCATCTCCAGGGCCGCTTGCGCGATGGTTTCTTTTTCCTCTTTAAACATCCGGTGCCTTAGGGATATTGGCACATCCTCCAGGGCGGGTTTTACCAGTGATACCGCTCCACCATGGGTCCGTTTGAGCTGCTTGCTCTCATCAAGGTAGATCAAGTCCCTCCGGATGGTTGCCTTTGAAACATCCAAACGGCTGCAGAACTCGTCGATCGAAACAACGCTCAACTCATTGACGATTTCTAGTATTTTTTCGTATCGCTTTTGTTTGATCACCGAGGTATCTCTCCTTTCACACTGGCTAAATCTGGTCTGCAACCTGCATATTTTGCCACAAGCTATACTAACACCTGCTCCACATCTTTGTCAATGAAATGTGTAAATTATGGAGAATTCATCATATTCTTTATCATACGGCATGGATTCATGAAAAAAAGAAGGTGTTCCCACCTTCTTTGATCGCTATTTGATCGTTTAGTCAACGCTAACACTTCATCACGAAAATCATTTCCCTACAATTTTCTCTTTCCCAGCCTAAAGAGCAGCTGCAATGTCCCATAGAGCACCAGCATCACCAGCAAGCCGCCAAGAACACCATAAAGCATCACCGGCAGCACAGATACCATGGCATTGAAATCAATTGTAAACTTCATGGGCAATAACCTCTCTTCCTACTTCAACATGTTCTCAACCAACCGAATCACAAGGCCGCCTGCGACAACAGAGGCGATCTGCCCCGCCACGTTTGCGCCTGCCGCATGCATCAGAAGGAAGTTCTGCGGATCCTCCTTGAGGCCCATCTTATGAATCACCCGAGAGGACATGGGAAACGCGGAAATTCCCGCGGCGCCTATCATGGGGTTTACTTTGTTCTTGGCAAAGACATTGATGAGCTTGGCGAAGAGCACGCCACCTGCCGTGTCCATCACAAACGCCACCAGGCCCAACCCTAGAATCAGCAAGGTTGCCGGAGCCAGGAAATCCTTGGCTACCATTCCCTGGGCCACGACAATGCCTAGCAAAATCGTAATCAGGTTCGCAAGGGTGGTTTGCGCCGTCTCTGAAAGGGAGTTCAGCACGCCGCATTCCCGGATTAGGTTGCCGAACATGAGAAAACCCACCAGCGCCACAGACCGTGGAGCGATGAGCCCTGCGATGATGGTCACGATGATGGGAAACAAAATGCGCACAAACCTGGGGATATCCCGCTGCTTATACTCCATGCGAATGCGCCGTTCCGCCGGGGTGGTCAGCGCACGGATCACAGGGGGCTGCACAATGGGCACCAAGGCCATGTACGAATAAGCGGCCACAATGATCGCGCCGATATACTGGCTCTTAAAGTGCTCCGCCACAAAGATGGATGTGGGACCATCCGCCGCGCCGATGATGGAGATGGACGCCGCATCCCGAAGAGGAAACCCCAGAAGGGAGGCCAAACATAAGGTAAAGAAAATGCCAAATTGGGCGGCCGCGCCGAAGAAGAGAAGCTTTGGGTTGGTCAGCAAAGGGCCAAAGTCGATCATGGCCCCAATCCCAATGAACAGCAGCAGGGGCAGCAGCTCATTGGCAATGGTCGCGTTGTACAGGATGGAAATAATGCCCTGCTCTGTGGCCCCATTGATCACCTGGGTCACCGCGCCCGAAAGCGGAAGATTGACCAAGATCGCCCCAAAGCCCATGGGCAAAAGCAGCGCGGGTTCCATTTCTTTTTTAATGGCAAGGTAAATGAGCAATCCACCAATGCACCACATCACGACCTGCTGCCAAGTAATTTCTAAAATCGCCCCATACAACGCGTCCATAAAATCCTCCTTTGTTGACCATATCCGGGGTATTCTACCATACATTGATGATGAAAACAATCGGCGCATGGCGTATTGAGAAAAGCCAAGCAGCTGGGAATGTTGCCATCGGTTCTCTTCATTCCGAAGCTTGGAACAATGCCTCCTGGGCATTGATGGGCAACGCGTCCGGCAGAAGGCGCCTGTAGGATCCATCCGCCTCCATGCGCCATGCCTTGGCCGTATCGCACCATTGAAGGTTCAGCACCTGCTCCACCCGGCTGCGAACCGCCAAATCTTCCACCGGAAACATAAGCTCCACACGCCGGTTTAGGTTTCTGGGCATCCAATCCGCACTGGAGAGAAAAATACGGGGATCCCCCCCATTCTCAAAGCGGAAAACCCGGCTATGTTCCAGGAACCGGCCGATGAGGGAGCGGACTTCAATGTTATGGCTGATACCCGGCACTCCCGCCGCAAGGCAGCACATCCCCCGGACGATCAGCCGGATGGAAACCCCCGCTGCGCCCGCATCATACAGCAGGCGGATGATGTCCTGATCCACCAGGGAGTTCATTTTGGCGATGATGCCGCTGGGCTTTCCATGCCGCGCATTCTCTTCTTCCGCTCTGATGAGGGATTCCAGCGTGGGGCGCAGCGTCCGAGGGGCATAGATGAGCTTGCGCATCTCCGGTTCCCTGCTGAACCCCGTAATCATGTTGAAGAAGGCCTGGGCATCCTCTCCCAGCGCCTCGTCAGAAGTCAGGAGCCCCATATCCGTATATTGCTTTGCGGTCACGTCGTTATAATTGCCTGTTCCTAGGTGCATATACCTGCGAAGCCCTTCTCCCTCCCTGCGGACGATCAGGGTGATTTTTGAATGGGTTTTCAGCCTGGGAAGGCCATAGATCACGGTGCATCCCGCTCTTTCAAGCACTTCGCCCCAGCGAATGTTGTTTTCCTCATCAAAGCGCGCCTTGACCTCCAGCAGAACGGTGACCCGCTTGCCCGCTTCCGCCGCCTCGCACAACGCCTTAATCACCGGGGAATTGCCGCTTACCCGGTACAGCGTTTGGTTGATGGCCAGCACCCGAGGGTCCGCCGCGGCTTCCCGAACAAAGCAGAGCACCGCGTCAAAGCTGTCATAGGGATGGTGCAGAAACACATCCTCCTTCCGGAGGACATCCAGCACGCTTCCCGCATGGGCGATCTGGGCGGGCATCTTCCCCTGGAAAGGTGGATAGCGGAGGGCTTCCATGCCGCTCTCCTTATAGAGCTCCTTCAGCAAAAAAGTCAAATGCAAGGGGCCGTCAATGAGATATACGTATTCTTTCTGGATGGAGAAAATGGAGCGAAGCCGAATCTGAACTTCCTCCGGTGCGCCAGCGTCGATTTCCAGCCGAACCACAGCTCCGGTTTTCCGGCGCCGAAGGGATTCCTTTGTCTTGGCAAGCAGGTTTTCCGGTTCATCATCCGTCACTGTGAAATCCGCGTCCCGGGTTACCCGGAACGGCCAGCAACCCAACACCCGCCGCTCCGGCACACACCGAGCCACGGACGCCCCAATCATTTCCTCCAGGAGCACGAACCCTCCGCCCAACGCAAGGGGAATCCGCCACACCCGGGGAAATTCCGGCGGAAGGCGCACGGAGCAGAGGCTGGGCAGGCCTTTTTTATCCAGTATCATGAGGCATAGCTGGAGCGTTCGCCCAGGCGCCTGGGGAAAGGGATGCTTTGAATCGGTGACCTGTACGGTAATTCTGGGCAGGATATCCCGCTTGCAGCAACCTTCCACCCATCTGGCCTGCTCACGGTTCCAGTCCTTGGCCGAAAGAAAGCGCAGCCCGGCTGACCGCAAGGTGGGCAGCACATGGCCGCTGAGCACCTTGATCTGTTCATCCATAAATGCGTGAACATCCTCGGCAATCAAACGAACCTGCTCTTTGGGCGTATATCCGGCCATATCGGTGGTCTCATCCCCGGCGAGCATGCGCGCCCGCAGGGAAGCAAACCGCACCATCATGAATTCATCCAGGTTCGAAGCGGTAATGGATAGGAATTTCATTCTCTCCAGCGGAGGGTTATCGGGATTTTCAGCCTCGGCAAGCACACGCCGGTTGAACGCAAGCCAGTTCAACTCACGGTTATAATAAGGAAACGGTTCCACCCGGGAAGGCATACATTTTTCACTCCATTGCACAGCAATCAAAGCTATGGTACACTAGATGGGCGATTTTTTCAAGGAAGAATGAAAAAAGAGGAATGACAAGATGCACAGACAAAACAAAAAACAGGCGATGGTTCGCCTGGTCGCAATCGTCCTGGTAGGCCTCCTGCTCTTGAGCATCTTAGGGTCTCTGCTGGTTCGCGGATAACCCTAATCAACAGCGTAAGCGAACATCCGCTTAAGCCGCCCGGAACACTTGGCAGCGGCATTTTTGCGTACCCCATCTGGCTCGATCCAACGCCTTATGGTCACGGCCAGTCAGCAACTCCCGGCGTCAGGTCATAGAGCACTCTATCCACCAGTGGCAGCTCCTGCTTGATGCGCTGCACCGTCCGCTCCAAGAGATCGTAGGGAAGGCGCGCCGGGCTCATGGAAAGGCCCTCCCCGTGCATGGCTCGGAGGACAATCCGGTTCCATCCCTCTCCCGTGTTAAGTATCGCAAAATACGACCTCAGTTTTTTGTTTAGATTTGCTTCGGCCAGCTCATCACAGAAAATGCTGTCAGCCCTTCGGAGAATCCGCAGGCGTTCCGCCGTCACCTCTCCATGGATTCGGGCGGCAAGTCCCATGCCCGGAAAAGGCTGCCGGTTGAGCACATAAGGCGAGAGTGATAGGTACTCGCCCAACATGCGGATCTCCTCTTTGAAGAGCTCCAGCATAGGCTCCACGGTTCTGCGGCCCGTCTCGTCATCAAGCTCCTTTGTGCCCCCCAGGACATCCACAAAGTTGGTTCCCTTGATGAGAACCTTTTGCTTTGTTTCGCTTTGATCCTGGGCTTCCAGGGCGCGGTAGATTTCGCGTTCAATGACTTTGCGCTTATCCGAACCGGACGTAAGGCCCTGAAGGCCACGCAGAACTTCCGCGGAAACATCCACCCGGGTTATGGGAAGGGCCAGTTCACCCCGGAGATACTGCTCTACGCTCTCGGCCTCTCCCTCGCGCATCAAGCCGGTATCCACCAAAACGCACATGAACCGATCCTTCAGCACCCGCTTGGCGATCACGGCGGCCACCGTGGAATCAAGCCCTCCGCTCATGGCGCAGATGGCGCTTCCATCCCCGACGCCATCGACAATGGCCTTTCCGGCGATTTGCAGGATGTTCTCCGAAGTCCACCAAGGGGTACAGCCGCAGACAGTATCCGCGAAACTCAGCAGAATCGACATGCCATCCGGGTCATTCCGCTCGATTTGAAACTGAAGAAGATACACATTGGCTTCGTCGTTTGCAAAGGCAAGGGGAAATTGCTCCCCCTCGGCAATGACGCGATAGGGCTCCGGCAGGCTGAAGGGCTCCGCCCGATCAATCCAGCGCTCGGCACCCCCCACCTCTTCAAAAAGCGGGGTGTTTTTGTATTTCACCTGCTCCACGCTGCGGGTGATGCCTTCCCCCTCGCCTCTCTCCCCAAGCGCCGCGCAATCCCTCCTTTGAAATCGCACAGTTGCAGGCAATCTGGCGCTCCAGTACGCCGCGCACACTGTCGATTTCAACGGCGTTTGCGTAAGCCAGAATGCCCTTAACACTCAGTGCAACGCGCGGGGTCGTGCCCTCCGCCTGCGACGCGCATGCGCGCCCTCGCAGCAGTTCACCATTTTTATAGACATCGCCGATGGTATTGTGCGCGTCAATGATCTCCACCGATGCGCTCTGCGTGCCGCAAAAAACACTGACGATGATGTGCAGCAGGCTCGGCGAATCCATCAAAGAAACCGTGACGGCCTTCTTTTCCAGCTGCCGCCTGATAACTACAAGATCCTCCTGCGTGACGGCGCTAAGGACTTCCAGCTCCAAATCAGGATCTCCGCCGCACC
>JAVBOX010000010.1:0-2790 GCA_031550095.1 Eubacteriales bacterium | reverse complement strand
GCAGGGCACGGTAGCCTGCTATCGGAGGAAAGAACGAATCTGCTGTTCATTGGCGTGGGGGAAATGGGCGGCAACGTGTTCATACAAGACAAGATAGGATGTTTCCGGGGCTTTGTCCATCCGCGATAAGACGAACGGTTCCGTAAAAGCATCCTCGCCTCGGGCATATCGGGCCATCCCCCAGCCGTAGGGCTTTCCATATGCGTCCAGCTTGTATTCCAGGCGGCGTATCGTCACGAATGCTCCCATCTGCAAGCGGGTGATGGCGCTGTCAAAACCCTTTGCCAAGCCGGAAAGCGCCTTCAGATCATTGCTGAGGAGCGGTCCCCGATCACAGAGCAAATCCATGAGGCGCTTTTCATTTCGGGTCAACATGCCATCCTGATAGAGATCATCAAAACTTTGGCCGTTTCGCCTGTAATTGACCAGGTCAGGGTAAAGCTCCGGGCTGACAAACCCTGCTTTCTTGTTAAAAAACTTTCCATAGGCAACAACACCTTGATCCGCGATTACCTCGCGCCATTCCCAGGGGCCTTCCACATCCTTCACAAACCATCGATCTTTGGGCGTACACTCCTCTAGTGAAAGCCCATCAATTCCGCATTTCACAAACGGCAAAAGGCCCACATCCCGGATATGGGCATCCAGTTCATCGGCGCTGTGGATCATTGAAGTTCGCATGACAACCACCTTTTCAGCGCATTAGCGCTCCCGAGTTCCGCTGTTTTAGCCCTTTTTTGAATTGCAAGCGGCGGGCCGGAAAGAACGAGGACATGATCGGAAAGGTAAAACGCCTCATCGGGATCATGGGTGATGAGCAGCGCGGTTTTGCCTCGAATCGTCTCCTTCAGGGCCATCAATACGGGTTCCGCCGTCACCTCATCCAACCCCCGCAAAGGCTCATCCAGAAAAAAGAGATCTCCGCCAAAGGACAGCATCCTCGCGATGGCGAGGCGCCGCTGCATTCCTCCGCTCAAGTCCTTCGGAAGGGTGGAGGATTCCCCGCTAAGCCCCACGGAATCAAGGGCTTTCTGTGCCGCGCTCCGGGAAACGCCAACCGCCGTAAGATTTTCAATTGCGCTATACCAGGGCAAAAGCCGATCCTCTTGAAATAAAAAGGAGGTACGGAAATCGGACCGACGAATAATGCCCGCGTCCTGCGGCAGAAGCCCCGCGGCGATTCGCAGAAACGTGGTCTTTCCGGAGCCAGAGGGGCCGAACATGCAGGCGCATTCGCCTTCGGGGAAGGCATAGCTAAAATCCCGGAGAATTTCCTTATTCTCAAACCGCTTGGATACATGGGATAATTCAAGCATTTTTGCGCTTTCCCTTCCCGTCGGCCAGGTAAACCACAAGGTTCTCCAGCAAAATAGACAGCAGAATCACCACAACCGTATTGGCAAACAGCGCCGGTGTTTCCAGGTAGATTTTCGCGTCAAAGAGCCTGGATCCGACGGCCAATTTGGGCGTACAAATGACCTCGGCCGCCACCCCAGCCTTCCACGCCATGCCGACACCGGTCGCCAAAGCGGCTTTGAAATAGGGGCGAATGGTGGGCCAATAAAGCTTGGTAAACATGCTCTGCTTGCGCATGCGGAAGGCTTTCGCCATTTCCAGAAGCAAAGGATCCACAGCATGGATGCCCGCGGAAACATTGGCCCATACAAGGGGGAGAACCACCACCGAGGTCGCAAAAATAGGGACACCATCCGTTCGGATCCAGACTAACGCCAGTAAAATGAAAGAGGCAACGGGCGTAGCTTTTGCGATAGCCAGAAATGGAGCGAGGAAGGCCTGGCCACATTCCCAGCGGCAGGTGATCCCCGCGATTGCGCACCCGAGAAGCAACCCAAGCAAAAAGCCTAAGAATACGCGGAGCAAGGAAAAACAGGCGGACAGCCAAAATGCGCTCTGGCTCCCCATGGTCCACAGGGAGGCGGCGACGGCAAAAGGAGATGGCAGCAGCAGCGTTTGCCCAACGGAGGCCGCCGCTGCCGCCCAAATGAACAGCCATATAAGCCCAATGACGATTTTTTTACTTGCCCGCCGGAGCATAGTAGAACCCATCGCCGGGGAGTGCGCCGCCGATCAGCGCAGGGTTGTTATCCAGCAAAACGGTATAGAAGGAGGTGAGCGCTTCTTTCATTTCATCGCCGGTTATACAGACCATATTGCAGCGGGGAATGGCTTTTTCCGCCACAGCGGCCTTCATGATGTCATACTTTTCAATCAGAAGGGAAGCTTCCGCGGGATTCGCGTTGGCATATTCCACGCTCTCTTTGTACTCGGCCAGGAAAGCTTCCACTGCCGCCGGGTTCTTCTCCGCAAACTCAGCGCGAATGGCCAAGCCGCCCATGGGCAACGCTCCAAGGCCTTCGGCATTCCATACCTCCGTGATGTTTAGGGCCACTCGGAAATCCGAATTTTGCGCCAGCAGGGATGTGACAAAGGGTTCGGGAAGAATTGCGAGATCATATTTTCCCGAGACGGCCTGGGCCACCGCCTCCGCATGCTCGGCCACATAGTCAACAACAGCCTCTTGAGGGAGCAGGCGGGTGATGAGGGCCTCGGCCGTCGTACCCTTTCCGGCGCTGACGATGGTCTTGCCCTTCAGAGACTCCGAGGATTGAACGGAATCTCCATTTTCTATCAAATAGAGAACGCCCAAGGTATTGATGGCCAAAGCGCTTACCTTTCCCTCGGTCTTTTGGGCAAGCATGGCGATCACGTTCGTCGGCAATGCGGCCATATCCAGCTCGCCTGTGACCAACTGTGCCATGATGGCGTCCG
>JAVBOX010000160.1:0-10112 GCA_031550095.1 Eubacteriales bacterium | reverse complement strand
ATTCAGCCCGTGATAGGCTTGCTGCGTATTTGACGCTGGCGGTCGTCTTTGGTATGGTAGCCCTTGGCGTAGCCGCGCTGTTTATGACAGGATTGTTCAATCCGGCGGTTGGAAATGTGATGTTATCGGATACTCAGCCTTTGCCCATCCAAACCATGGCGCCCCGCGCGACGGAGAGCGCCCAGGATCAGCAAAAAGAGGGCAGCCTTATGGATTGGCTGTTCCCTTCGGCTTGCGCGGAAACCACGCCTTTGGCGGAACCCTCAGGGGACGCGGCCGATTTAAGCGTGCTCCTGGAGGGCATGGAGGCCCAGGAGAAGGAAAGCGAGATTACCGACACGGACCGGATCAAAGTGGAAAAATCCGATTTATCCATCAACAACAATCTGCCTTCGGAGTGGTTTAACATCCTTCTGCTGGCCACCGACAGCCGGGATATTACCGTCAACATTGGCCGCACGGATGTGATGATCGTAGCGTCCATCAATGCCGGAACCGGTGAAATCAAGCTGTCTTCCCTGGCGCGGGATATCTACTTGCCCATTCCCGGCATACTTAACCCCAACCGGCTGAATGCCGCTTATGCCTTTGGAAACGCCAATCTGGCCATGAAGACTATCAACCAGACCTTTGAGCTCAACCTGCAGAATTATGTGCTGGTGAACTTTTCGACCATGGCGGCCATTATCGACTCTCTGGGCGGCATTGATATTGCCTTGGAGGGAGAAGAATACAAGCAGATCAACGAAAACGTGGCTGTGAGCGAGGATTTTGAAGGTTTTGCCAAGAGCACAAACCGCCGTCAGCTCACCGCTGACGACACGGACACAATGGTTCACCTGGATGGCCTGCAGGGGGTTGGGTACGCGCGCATCCGCAAGATCGACAATGACATCCACCGCAGCAGCCGCCAGCGGATTTTGCTGCAGTCAATGCTGGACAAGGTCATGCAGAACGCCACGCTGCCGGGGTTGATCAACCTTTTCAACAGCATGAGCCGCACGACGGAAACCAATTTGGTCATTACCAAGATCATCGAGCTAGGCGGAATGCTGTTGCTGGCGGATGATATTTCCATCGTAGAAATGAGCATCCCCATCCCAGGCAGCTATGGCCCGTCTGTGGAAAAGGACTCCAAGGGGAAAGAGATTGACGTGCTGAAGATCAGCGTGCCTCAAAATGTCCAGGCATTGCACGAGTTCATCTATGGCGAGTACTATCCCGCGACACCGAAATGATCACAGCGCTTTGCTTGTTGCTCTCCGCTTCCTTGGCCTTTACGCCCGCGCCTTCCGATGCCCTTCGCGCCAAGATGATCTTGATGGAGGTGGCGCAGCATGGCGCTATCGACCGGAGCGTGGGCGTGAACGACCATGGTCAGTGCAAAAAGTTTCAGGCCGATATATTCTCTGAGGCGGCAAAAGGTTTTGGGCTGTCCTCAAGTCCAGACGTTTCCCTTTATCTGCCCATTGACCATGCGGATGTGGAAGTAAGCGGTCGGCCGGTGGGCACTTGCTGGGACATGCCGGCCGCCTCAGCGGGAAACCCCTTTGTGGAAGCGGCCCGGTTTGATTATGACCAGAAACTCTCCCAGGAAGAGAATCAAGCGATCGCGGCGGAATTTTTGCAGAATGCGCGGGCGGGGGACATACTGCAGATGCTGGCCCGATACACCAGCGGCGGCCGGGGCACCCATACGCTCATGTTTACCCAGCCCTATGATCCCCGCCTAACGGTGCTCCATTGGGCGGATTCCAATTTCGCCAACCGGCTTATCGACGGTGTCCGTTATGGAATTGTCCGGGCATACCAGTGCTGGGATTTTCAAGAGGTGGCCGGCTGGCTGGCTTCCGACTGGCATAATGGAGCGACGCTCTATCGCCTGCGGGATGACGTGGTGAGGCAATAGGCACAACCGCAAGTGGCGAGTATAGTAAATATGATTTGTGGTGGGAAGCATTGACCGCCGCGTTTATATGGCAGAGGTTACAGGAAAGAAACGGCCCTGTATTTTTATTTATTGCCGGCTATATGACTTGTATAAAGGGCTGTTTCAGCAAGCTCAAAAAGAAGGCAACAAAAAAACGATCCGGCGCGGTAACGTGGTGCGGCGGATCGTTTTTGCCGCGGCATTTTATTATAAAATTAAAAGTATTTCGAAGTGACTATTCACAAGCGAGCGGTAAACTAAGTGGTACGCCGCTAGATGGCAGATTCCGAGGACGTATAGATGACGCCGCCGAAACAAGGGGCGGGGTCTCGCGCATCCTTCCTCAATGACGCCCATGTGCCTCGCTGGATTTATTGTTCTTCCAGCATCCTTCTGATCTCTGGCATCAACGTTTCCTGGTAATCCCGGGTTTTGTCCTTGCGCACGAAAATCACGCTATCGTCCGCCGTGCCCAGGATGACCTGCTCTACGGGGGATTCGCCCTTATCTGCGTCTATGGCACCCAGGAGAGCCGTGATGTCCACGATCCGCTCACAGTAGACCGGTTCAATGCTGGTATAGGCAAGCTGCGTAATGCCAAGGCTTTGGAGTTTCTTGAGGGAGGTGACCGCGGATTCTAAGGAAAGCCAGTGCTCGGAGGAGGCGGCGATGAGGATGAGGCGAACGCTTTCCTTTCCGTCTGAGCTAAAGCGCTGATTGAAATCCAACCGCTTTTCCAGCGTGGCGTTCCAGAGGTTGATTTTCAAACCGCCTCCAACGCTGACGCGGGATACGCGGCCTTTTTCCACGCTTAAGCCGTTCATCTTCGTGGTGAGTTCCAGGGTGTTCAACCCATTTTCCACATGCGCAGGGGTGTAGTGGGTGCTGATCTGGCTGATCTCCTGATTCAGGATGAGGGACATATCGCTGGCGGGATGCTTTGCGAGCTGAAGCCCATCTTGCTGGGTGCCCATGTCCGCATTGCCCTCGGTTTTGCTGTCAACCAGGGATAGCGCATCTGCCGCGGTGGCGAAGTAATCCCCGCTATAAAGGGTGGGGGTATCGGCAAAGGAAATCAGGGCGTTTTTCGCCCAGATGGCGGAACCGGCGGTGCCACCCGCGCCGCCGATGAGGGTAACCGTATCCTTCAAAAGAAGGTCCGGGGCTTGGCTGGACTCTTTCCGTTCTAGGTAGATGGCGTTGCCGCCTGTTTCGCCGGCGCCGCTTGTGACCATGGCCTCCCCCTCAACGGACATCGGCTGTTGCTGCTGACATGTATCGCAGGGAAAGGAATGAATGCCGTCACCCCCTGTATAGACGGAGGCGCCGCCAACAGCCGTGCTCTTCGCTTTAAATTCCACCTTGGCGCAGCTTGGGATTTCCAGACCGGAACCGCCGTTCGCCAAGCCAATGCCGCCCATGGTGGCGGCGCTGTCTGTCAGCAAAACGCTGCTGCCGCTGCCGGTGATCTTGATGCCGCTGGCGCCGTAAAGATACCCGGCGCCTCCTTGAACATACGCCCTGTTGCGCAGGAGCACACCTTCCTGGTCATCCGTCAAGAGGACACCATTGCCTCCCCGCTCGCCTTTGGGGCCGCTTCGGCCCCCGATAACCTTTGTGTTGCCGGATAGGACGACCACGGTTCCTTTGCCGCGGAGCGTCAACGCGGGCTGGCCGTTTTCCTCGCCCAGGCCATGGGCACCGGAAAGGGAGGCGTCCCGGAAAATGACGGTGCCCCCATCCACCTGAGCACCTGTGATTTCAAAGCCTTTGCCGCTAATCGTTACGGTGCTTGTCGCGAGCAGACCCTCTTCTTCTTCGCCCCGGGAAATGTTGCCCGTAAGCACGATTTCCTTGGCACCATCCGCCACCTGCTTTTGCAGCCAGGACCATTCAAGGGTGGGGGGCGGTGTTGGAACCGCGGAGTACGCAACGGGAAGAATGGCCAGCATCAAGATGATCGCGGCCAGGAATGTTACAAAATACTTTTTTGCCATGGATGCCTCTCAATTCATAAGCTATTCAGTGAAACCATGTTGGCAGTATAGCACAAACCATTCCGGTTGAAAAGTGGCAGTCCTTGACAATCCTTGTAGTATCCGGTATGATGATAAGCGGATAAATGTATACTTCACTCCATTGACGGAGGTGCGGTCTTTGAAGGTTGATCTTTCCTGCCCAATCGAGTTATGGGCTTATGAGTTGCCGACGAAAGAGAATCAGACGTGTTCCTTCACGTTTTTTAATTTAGGTGAGCTGACCATCTCATCCATTCAAGTCACTGTTACATGCTTTGATGATTCCGATCAAGTGCTGTCACGCAGGATTGAGCGGCCCATGGCGCTGAACGCCAAAGGGCGGGAGACGTTTTCCATCGCTTTGTCCACTGAGGGCATGGCTGTGGAATCCGTGGATCTGATCATCGACAAGGCTTGGCTTGAGGATGGCTCGGAGTGGCGCAGGGCGCAGGAGGCCCGTTTGACCGAGTATCGTCCCAATGAGCTCCCGCCCAACCGAAAGCTTGAGCAGCTTCGCTATATCGCCGGGAATGACGCGGTAGGCTATCCAAGCGACCAAAGGCATGTATGGATCTGTGTCTGCGGCCGTGTCAACGCGGCGGAGGACAGGCTGTGCAAGCGCTGCCGCCGGGATAAAAAGGACGTCTTTACCCGCTTTTCGCCGGAGTCCATCCAAATGTCTATCGATAAAAGGGAAAAGGAGCTGGAGGAGAAAGCCCGACAGGCCCGGGAAGAAGCTTCCCGCCAGGAATTCCTTCGCCAGGAGAAGGTGCGCCGCAAAAAGCGAAACAGGCGGGTACGGACGGGCGTCGCCTGCGTGATGCTGGTTGTCGGCGCAGCCTCCTATTTGTTTGTTGTGCTTGGGTTGCCGGAGCTTCGATATCAGTCCGCCAAGGCTGCTTTGGCTTCCGGAGACTACCGGGGCGCCCGCTCGGCTTTTGTCGATTTAGCGGAGTACCGGGATACCCAGAATCTTATCAAGGAATGCGATTTGCTTGCGGCAAAGGTCGATGCTGCCTCTGGAAGCGAAGACCGTGTGGATGACGCCATTGAGTTCTTAAGCTCCATGGGGGACTTTCCCGGGGTCTCCGACGCGATGACTGAGGCGATCTACCAGAAGGCGAAGCTCCAGATGGCAAAGGCGTTGTACGCGGACGCGTCGGAGCTTTTCCTGGGAATTAATGGCTATCAGGACGCGGATGCGCTGCGGCAGAAGGCGGAGTATGAAGCGGGCAAGGCGGAGATGAACTCAGGTCTGTACGATGCCGCCCAGATACGCTTTGAGGGGCTTGGCCTCTACCAAGATGCCGCCGCCTTAGCCAAGGAATGTGTATATAGGCCCGCTACAAAGCAAATGGCGGACGGAAACTACGACAAGGCCGCCGAGATGTTTGCGCTGATCACCGGCTATCGGGATACCAACGCGCTTCGGCTGGAGTCCCTGTACCAAAGCGCCCTGATGGCGCAGCGGGAAGGGGATTACGACAGGGCCGCCGAGAGCTTTATGCAGCTTGGCACCTACGAGGATGCCAGCGAGCAGGTGAAGGAAACCATCTATCTGGCGGCGAAAGCGGCACAGGAGGCGGGAGAGTATGACCGGGCCATTGGGCTTTACGCCACCTTCCCCAGCTATAAGGACTCGGTGGATCAGCAGAAAGCCTGCCGGTATGTGCCGGCGCAGGCTTTGATGGCGGAGAAGAAATATGACGAGGCCGCGGCTCTTTTCAAGGAGGTGCCGGGGTACCAGGACGCGGATAAGCTTTACCAGCAGTGCCTCTATACGCCCGCCAAGGATGCCATTGAAATGAAGGAATTCGGCAAGGCGGTGGAACTCCTTGAACAGATTCTCGACTATGAAGACGCAAAGACGCAGCTGCAGATTGCCCAATATGGAATGGCTGAACAGGCGGAAGAAAAAAGTAACTTCGAAGAGGCAGCCTTGATTTTCGAGGCTTTGGGGGATTACAAGGACGCGGGAGATCGGCTGCTTGCCGTTCGTTATGCCTTGGCGAAAAAGACATTTGACGATGGGCTCTATTCCATGGCCAGCGATTTGTTCGCGGAGTTGGGGAAATATAAGGATTCCCAGGAGCAGGTCTTGTGGTGTGAGTACGAGCTGGTGCTGCTGAAACTGCCCCGGGAGAACATGGCGGAGAATGAAAACCTTCAATCCGCCTATGATGAGCTGATGACCATTGAGGAGCTTGAACCCGCAAAGGAGAAGGCGAAGGAAATCGCGTATGCTATCGGCGTTCAGCGGATCGCCAATGATGATTTGGTCTCGGCGGTGGATGCGTTTGTCTTGGCGGGCGATTATAATGACGCTGACGAGCGGCGGCAGGAGTGCATTTACAACCAAGCCCAGGAGTTTATCCTTGAGGGTGATTTCCAGGATGCCGCCAAGCTATTTGACAGCATCGCCGGTTATTCCGATGCCCGTGTCCGGCGGGATGAGGCCTATGATTCTTGGCTGAAATCCAAGGCCTCAGCGGCAACGGAAAAGTTCGAGGCCGAGGATTATGTGGAAACAGTGGCGGCGCTCCAAGATCTGGATATGAATTCCCTTCCTCGGGCGTATGCCCAGCTGAAGGAGACTTATCTGGAGGCCAATATCCGGCAAGCCAGAAAGCTTATCGCCGAGGATAGCGCCCTTGCGGCCTATCAGTATCTCAACAATTGCAGGGGATACAAAAACGCGGATGAACTGCTGAACAAGAACATCTACCGCATTCTGGGTACCTGGGAAACGGAGATGGGGGCGGTGTACGCTTTCTACTTTGACGGATCTTGTGTCATCGACGGGGAGGACATGCGCTTTAACATGTTCAACGCCTACGGCATTTCCGTCGGTGAAACCGACGACACCCTGAAGCGCAGGTTTAGTTTCGCGAATGGCACCGAGGACTCCTTAACGCTTCGTGAGGATGCGAGCGGAAAGTCCATTCGAATGACCCGGGTGAGGGAGGCGGAGGAACACAAGACTGAGAATGCTTTCGAAGGCCGGCCTGTGGTTGAAAGCGTCATCAAGGCGGGCGAGGGGATGGAAGAGGATCAAACCCAGCCTGAAGCCCTGGGGCCTACGGATATGCCGGATGGCGCTGATGCATCCCCGTCCCCAACGGCGGCGGACTAGGCGCCATGATAGACGCCCATTCCGTGCTTCCCTTTGAGTGGGTGAGTAAGGTTCTTCGGGGAAAGGGGATCGGGCATACACTTGGCTTTGCCACGGCCAACCTGTCTTTGCCGGATGCTGAAGGCGTGTTGCGCGGCGTCTACGCCGCTCAGGTCGCCGTAGAGGGTGCCTGGCTTCCCGCCGTGGTGAACATTGGCAGCCATCCCACCCTGCCTGAGGGACCGCCTACGGCGGAGGTTCACGCCATCGGCTTTGCCGGCGACTTATACGACATGCGTCTGCGGGTGAGGCTCTTGTCCTTTCTCCGGGAGGAAAGACGGTTTGATTCTATAGAGGATCTTCGGCGGCAGATCGAGGAGGACGTAAAGAAAACGCTGGCACTCCAAAGGATAAAATAAATATTGCTCATGCCGCAAAGAAAGGGCTCCGGGCTGGGAAACCAGCCGAGGAAGCCCTTCTTTGTTGAACCCAACTTCTTTATCATGCTTAGGGCGCATCGCACAAAGGAGCGTCGCCGGCATTGCGAGATATTTTCGCGCTGATCAAGGAGCCTGGAGGAAGCCGTAGCAGCGCAACTGCGACCGCGAGAGTGACATAGAGCAGCACGAAAAGATCTGCAGGACGGTGTGCGCGGCTGTGTGGTGTTGCCTTAGTCGATTACCTTCACTTCTACCTGCATGGTAAGGGTTTCACCATCGGGAATCGGTTGATCGGACTTGATTGAGCGAACGCCGGGGATCCGATACACTTCCAGCTCTATGGTTTCGCCAACCTTGTGTGATCTTAAAATGGACTGGAGCTCCTCGCCCGTGGTGATGCGTTTGCCATCCGCCTTCAGGATGAGGTCGTCCGCCTGCAGCCCTGCCGCTTCGGCGGGAGAGCCTTCTTCCACGTTGCGGATCCAGACGCTGGCGGGGAGATGGTCGGCGCTAGGCTCCTTGGAAGGGCTGTTGATATCGGAAATGGTGACGCCCATCCGGGGATAGAGGACGGCGCCATGCTCGATCAGGTCGTCCGCGATCTTGCTGACGGTGTTGATGGGAATCGCCAGACCCATGCCTTCAATGCTGGCCATGCCATAGTAACCTTGGCTGGATAGCTTCATGGAAGTGATGCCCACCAGCTCGCCGCGGATGTTGAACAAGCCGCCGCCGCTATTGCCGTTGTTAATGGCGGCATTGGTTTGGATCATCGGCGTGTTGCTGCCTCTTTTGCCTTCCAGAACGGACATGTCGCGGTTTTTGCCGCTGATAACGCCAACGGTCAGGGTGTTGACGAAGCTCTCGTCAATGGGATTGCCGATAACCAAGGCCCAGTCGCCTACGGATAGTTCGTCGGAGTTGCCAATTTTTGCCGCCGGGGCGTTCAGGTTTTTCACCTTCAGCACGGCGATGTCAGCGTCTTCGTCGCCAGCGACGTACTCCGCCGGATACTCTTCGTTGTTATACACAACGGAGATGTTTTCAGCGACTTGATTTCCCCCTGCGGTAACCACATGGTAATTGGTGACCACCATGCCATCATTGCTGATGGCGACACCGGAGCCAACGAATTGGGTATTGTCCACAATGCGGCCATCCCGGACTTGCAGCTGCGAGGAAAGCTTGATGCCCACAACGGACTGGCTGGCCTCCGCGTATACCGCCTTAAACGGGCTTTCTAACTCTGAGGCGGTGGATGCCAGGGCCACCAGATTGGTTAGGCTTTCGGCGGTTGCAGCCCGGGGATTCATGAGACTATCGCTTAGAGCCACTCCGATGCATGCGCCAATCAGCGCGACAGCGAGTGTAATGGCAAGTACCTTTGCGCGGGGTGCGTTTTTGACCATTTTTATTTTGCCTCCTTTATGATCTCTCTTTGATTTGACTCTAGGATAACATCCTTTTTTGTAAAATGTATGAATGATTTTTGAATGATTCATGATTCTTTTGATAATCCGCAAAACACGGGAAGCGAATGCCGCGCATAAGTTGAAATGGAAAATATTGCCCGCGTGAAGCTGAGGGATATGGATATGAATATTGTAATTTATCTGGTACTTTGGTCCGCCATTGGGATACTTTTTGGGGTTATTGCAAATTGGATTACGGAGATGGAGGCTTGGCCCTGGTTCTGGGTGGATTTGTTCTGCGGATTTGTCGGTGCCATCATTGCCGGGTATTTTGTCACCCGGGCGCTTTTTGGCATGGAAGTGGTGGTCAGCGCGTTCAGCCTGCTTTTTTCCGGCGCCGGCGCGACGTTGCTGCTTCTGCTAAGCAGGCTCCTGCATAGAATGATGCGGTGATCGGAGAGCCATGCCCGGATTGTGCACCCCATAAAAGGCACTTTCCCTCCAGGGTGAATTTGTTTGTCATTTCAAGAGTACAGGGCTTACCATCGCAAAGGAATAAAAGCGGTTCAATCCAGCGCCAAGGTGACTTTGGAAAGGTTTGCAATCATATCCTCTTGTAGGAGGTGGCTTATGCTGACCGCTCTATTGTTGCTGTTGAAGGATGCCCTGCTCTTTTTCGGCTATATTTCCAGCCGCTCCGCGTTCCCCAAACCCCTGTCCGCCACGGAGGAACACGCCTGCATTCGGAACATGCGGGAAGGCGATGATGGCGCCCGGCGCAAGCTGATCGAGCATAATCTTCGGCTGGTGGCCCATATTGCCCGAAAATACTCCGTGCCCGGATATGATTCTGATGATTTAATCTCCATTGGAACCATCGGCCTGATCAAGGCGGTGGGGACCTTCAAGCCGGATAGCGGCGCCACGCTTTCCACCTATGCCAGCAGGTGTATCGAGAATGAAATTCTCATGTGCCTGCGGGCGTCCCAAAAGCATAAAAATGAGGTTTCCCTTAACGATGCCGTTGGGAAAGATGCCGATGGCAACGAGATTGCTTACATCGATGTGCTCGGCACGGAGGTGGATGCCGTTACCGACGAGGTGGATCGCCGCATCAGCCTTCATCGGATCGAGCACCTCATCCGGGATATTCTGCCGGAGCGGGAACGAACGGTGCTGGAACTTCGGTTTGGCTTAATT
>JAVBOX010000009.1:0-35666 GCA_031550095.1 Eubacteriales bacterium | reverse complement strand
TTTTTTAGCCTTTTCAATGGGATCCATTCGCTTTGCTCTCGCCTTATTCCGGGCGGCAAAGCCAATCATTTCTTTGCCAGCAGCCCCCGTAGCGCCTCCTCAAAGCGGGCGTCATCCGCCGGCGTGCGCTTTGATGGGCCCCGGGTTCTGCCGCCGCTTCTGCGCACTTTTTGGCCAATATGACGATCCATCAGCAAGCCGTCGATGTTTCGGTCTGTGAACACCAGGCCGTTTTGATTCAGCGCCATGGCGAGCTTGCCAAGCACCATCGCGGCCAAGCCATAGTCCTGGGTAACCACAATGTCGCCCGGCATCAGGCGCTTCATCAGCGCAAAATCCGCGCTATCCCGCGCTTTGTCCACGGTGATGATGGTGCTATACCCGTCGCGCAGCTCATGGGATGTATCGATGAACATCGTGACTGGAATTCCCTGTTCCTTCGCAAGGGCCACAATGATGGATTTGACGGGGCAGGCGTCGGCGTCTACGAGGATTTGCATGGGTTTTCCCTCCTCCTGCTTTGCGCAATACCAGCTCTTTTTACCACCTGACGGGGATGATTCCCGTTGCCATGGAGGCGTATTCCATGACGCTTCCCGAGGCGGCATCGACGCATATTTGGCACAGGAAAGCGCCTTCGGAATCCGTAAAGCGAAGAAGCCAGAGCGGGCAAGCGGAGGCAGGCCATAGGTGACATACATCGCGCCCATGTGTGGAAAAAGGCTGAACAGATTCAGGTCCAGCTTCTCTTCATCCGTCCAAAGGTGTTGGGGCTTGTCGTTCGCAGACAAGAGGCTTGACATGTGCATAAACAGGACGGAGAGTGGATCCGTGGTCGGATCAATGGCGGTGGAGTTTCCCCTTTTCGTATCAATCACCCTGCCTTCCCGATGGATCTGTACGGTGTATAGATCCATCGGCCGATCACCATTCAAGGAAAGATCCTCATCGGGAGTTGGGTAGAAATGGATCCGCCAATAGGAGGTTTCAAGATCCAGCGTGCCAAAGCCGATGTGATAGCTATCCCGCTCGCTGATGGAGATGATGGCGCTGTCGTCATACAAGCCGGACAGCTTGGGTCCCAGCAGGACCGCCTCTCGCCCATCCTCCCCGGACGCATGGCAAACCCCACAACCGGCCAGGATCAGCAGAAGCACCATAAATGCCCATGGATATCGCCTGAGGCATGATCCTATCATACGCCCTTCTTTGCGTTCCCATCTCTATTGCAACCCTGGCCAGACGGGCATGGAGGACCTTTTCCCCGACAATGGAAATTTATCATAAGACGCGAGGCGGTTGCCCCTTATTCCAATTCGTGGATTATTTGCCTACGAGAGGTATTCTCGGCAATATTCGAAGACGCTTCTTTGTGCGGTGTTGCCCTAAAACAAAGAATGCCAAGCCCCCGTCCCTCCCAGAACAGAGCGCTTGGCATCCTCTTTTCGCACGCGGTGGCTTCATGGTTCGCAAAGATGTCCCTTTATTTATAAAACCCTTGCTTTTCCTGTTTAAAGCGGCGTGGACGTCCCCGGCTTATTTCGTTCCTTTGCCCACGGCGACGCCATCGGCCGCGCCGGTTCCGTTTGTTCCACTTGCGCCATTCATCGCCACGCGATTGTCATAGGCGTTCCGTATGGCCGCCACGATATTTCCATGGGCATCGTTAAGGCTCATGGTGGCTGTCGTGGTCACATCCGCCAGCATTTGCTTATCCGCGTCGGAGAGCTTGGCGTATTTCGCCGCGTCGTCCGGATCGTCGCTGGCCGCCTTGAGAGGCCTGTTGTTCCGGTCCGAACAGAATGACTTCACCCATGCCTCGATCTCGTCCACCGTCTTACCGATGAACAGCTTCTGAAAGGCGTCCATCTCCTGGGCCCAGGTTCCGGAAGTCATCCTGTAGGTGTCTCCCCGCTGGCGCTTCGTCTTCCAAGCGCCGATTTCCGCCTGATAGTTCTCCTCGGTATCCGGGGTTTTTCCCTCAATCTTTCCGTTGTGTGCCTTATCCCAGTTATAGCCGCCCTGGCCCGGGAAGCCGCTGAAAATGGGCATGCCCGCGCCATCGTAGTTGGGGGTGGCCACTTCCAGCTGGTCAACATAGAGATCCAAGATCCGGCCGTCCTTGTCAAAAACAGCGGTGGCGAATACCTCGTTTATGCTGTAAATCGGCACATTCTCCGCGTCCTGGCCAGGGCCGACCCGTCCCGTGGTATTCAGGCCAAAGCCCAGGTATGTTTCGGCTGTCATGGGGGCGGGACTAGCCGCCGCGTCGCTGGCGTAGGGGTATTTTGCGGGATCCAGCGCGTTGTTCACCGCCGCGATGACAGCCTTGCTCGTCACTGTCGCGCCGGAAACGATATCCACGTCCGTGCTGTTCTTGGATAGGATGCTCGTGATCATTGTGTTGATCGCCGCGCCGCCAATTTCCGGGGTCTCACTCTGTTCCAGGACGCTGATGGAAACAATTTTGTCTCCATCCCGGGTTACCGCCAGTGAAATGTCCCCGCCATATCCCTTTGCCTTTCCATTTAACGCTTCCGCGCTGGCGCAGGCGCTCAAAAACAGCAAAAGGCATAAAGCGAGGGGAAGAAGCCTTTTCATCGGGTTTACATCCTCCAATCATTTCCGCGCGGACGCGCGGCTTCTGGCGTCAGTATGTCCGATGACCGGGCTTTTCATGAATCCCAAGGCGGGCTTTTTGGATGTTTTTTTACATTTTGATCCTGAAGGGAGCAAGTGACGCTCCCTAGATGAGCTGCTGTTCGTTGATGATGAGCTTGAACTGAAGGCCCAGCTTCTCCGCCGCCTTCCGGCAGAGGATCATTCGGTCTAAAAAGATCTCAAAATAATCCATAACAGAGCTGTACTGGGTTTCCACGGTGAGCTTGAGCTTAAGAAGCGTATGTTCCTCGTTGATCTTTACAAGAGATTTTTTAGCCGAGTAATTCACCCGGTCATGGATATCAAAGGCCGTGATGTCGTCGTTGCGCACCCGGCTCCTGCGCACATCCGTCTTATCCCCCAGGATCAGCGCGGCGGCGATGGGGTTAATGGGCACCGCCGTCCCTTCGTCATGGTTGCCGATGGCGGTCACGATGGCGGAAACATCCTCGGCAGGTGCGCCGATGGCGTTTAAGATTTGAAAAGCCATGATCGCCCCGCTTTGTGCGTGCCCAACCCGGTTCACAAGGTTGCCGATGTCATGCAAGTAACCGGCTACTTGGGCTAGCTCAATGTCCCGCTCAGGGTACCCCAGGGTTTCCAGTATGTATTTGGCCGTCTCCGCTACCTTGGCCACATGGGCAAAGCCATGCTCCGTGTAGCCGATGGATTTCATGGACTCATCCGCCTGCTGGATATAGGTTCGGACAGCCGGGCTGCTCCGAACCGCTTCGTAAAGGGCGCCCGACGCCTGATGGATTTGTTCTTGATACAAAAGTTTCGTTTGGATTTCCATTTTGGTTTTTTTATTCTCCTAGTAAGTATTCTTCAAATCGATGCACGGCGTCTTTCTTGCCGATGATGACGGCCACATCCCCCAGGCCCAGCCTGCGTTCAGGGCCGATGTCGGTGGTGATGCCATATTTGTCGATCAGCGCGATGATGTTCAGACCGTATTTTTTGCGGATGCCTGATTCCAGCACCGTCTTGCCCGCGATGCGCTCCGTTAGCCGCAGTTCGGATACCTCCGTATCCCCTCCGATGGAGAGGAAATCCAGCACATTGGTGGTGGTTAAACGCTTCGCCAGGCGGATGGCCATGTCTGACTCCGGATAGATCACCTCCGCGCCAAGCAGCTCCAGGACGCTGCCTTGATCAGGGCTGACCGCTTTGGCTATGATGCGGCGAACGCCCATCTCCTTGACGGTCAGCGTCGTCAGGATGCTGGTATCGATCTTCTCGCCGATGCAGATAATCACCGTGTCGCAGTTCTGGATGCCCGCCTGGGTCAACGTCTCCCGGTCCAGGCTGTCGGCCACGTAGGCGGCGTCCGTATAGCTTCGCGCCTCGCGTATTTTCGCCTCGCTGCTGTCCATAACCATCACGTCTTTGCCTGCCTCCGCCAACTTTTGCGCCAGCGTCGCGCCAAAGCGGCCCAGGCCGATAATCCCAAACGCCCCTTCTTTCTTTTCCTTTGCCATGGTTCTGTCTCCTTGCTTTTCCAAATGTAATTGCCGGGATTGATAATCATCCAATGGGAATTGGCTCTTCGGAGTAATGCAATGTGGGAAGCGCCCGAAACGTGAGCAGCGAGGCCACCGTCAGCGGTCCCAGGCGGCCCACAAACATGGTGAGGGTGATCAATAGCTTGCTGGCATCGCACAGGTCGGGGGTTATGCCGGTGGAGAGTCCGACCGTGCCAAAGGCCGATACCACCTCGAACAGCAGCGCCTCAATGCCCAATGTCGGCTCAAAGACGAGCAGAATCAACAGCACAACGACGCAAAGCCCCATGGCTAAGGTGGTCACCACAAACGCCTTATAGAGTGTATCCCGGGGAATGCGGCGCTTAAAGGCCGTGGCGTGCTTGTTGGCGGCAATGGAGTGGGTGGCCATGCACAGGGCGAAAAAGGTGGTGGTCTTGATACCGCCGCCGGTTGAGCCGGGGGAAGCGCCGATGAACATCAAAATGATGATAACAAATAGCCCGGCACTGGAAAAAGCGCCCAGGTTATAGGTCGTAAAGCCTGCGGTTCTGGCGGAAACACTCAGGAAAAACGCGCCAAGCCAATCCACATCCGCCGTCAGCCAAATCAATACCGTGCCGAAAACAAGCAGAAAAGCCGTAATGGACAATACAACCTTCGAATGCAGTGATAAGCCTCGAAATGAACGCTTATGCGAGATATCCAGCACCACCAAAAAGCCAATGCCGCCCATGATGATGAGGCCGGCGGTGGTCAGCGTAAGCAGGACGTTTTCTTTGTAGGGAATCAGGTTTGTCAGGTTCCCCAGAATGTCAAAACCCGCGTTATTAAAGGCGGCTATGGTATGGAAGGCGCTGATGCCCAAGGCCTTTAAGGGCGGGAAATACCGAACAAAGGCTATATAGCTTAGCGCCAGGCCTACGCCCTCCACGCAGAAAGTCATTAGCAGCACAGCCCGAACCAGGCGGACAGCGCCTTGAACGGAGCCCATGTTCAGCCCTTCCTGCACCAGTTGACGTTCCTTAAATCCCACGCGGCGCCGTGCCAGCAGAATTACGGCCACGCCGACACAGGATACGCCCAGACCGCCAATATGGATCAATGACGCTAAGACTGTACGGCCAAAGACAGTCAATGTATCGTAGGCATCCACAACCACAAGCCCTGTGACGCAGACAGCGCTGGTGGATGTAAAGAGGGCATCGACAAAAGAAACCGAAACCCCATCCCGAATGGATATCGGCAGCATCAAAAGCGCCGTGCCCAGCAATATGACCATAAAAAAGCCCAAAATGATCAGCCGGCCCGGGCTGATTCTGCTGAATGCCCGAAAAATGTATTGAAGAAACCGTTTCATTCCCTTATTGCCTGTCTTTCCCGTGCATTTGAATCATCAGCTTCCCCAAGGCTTGGTCCAAAGCCCGGCAAAGCGCGGGCAGATCGCTCCGGTCGGTTTCCCAGGCATCCCGCATATCAATGGCCTCGTACGCGTGGGCCGCATGGTCCTGGGTGCTGCGGATGTCGTGCCAAGGCACTAGCTTGACGATATCCACTTCCTTGTCCAACAGGCGCATCAGCATGGCGCGAAACCCGCAAAACTTAAAAAAGGAGAGAGGGGATTCGCTGAACTCCATAGAAATCCACATCGCTCTCCTCCGTGGCGATTCCATTGGCATAGGAGCCAAAAAGATAGACCCGGGGTACCGGATAAGCGCCGGCCGCTTCCCGCACCGCTTGAACAATCTCCTCCACGGCCTGTGCCCTCCTTTACCGTGGATATTATACTCCTAAGCGTCTTTTTCCGCAACCGCGGCGAAAGGCACAAACGGATATTACTCCGGCATCGAAAAGGCGGAAGAGAGGCACGAGAGATTTTTTCGTCCAGCAAGGAGCTGGAACGAGGCGTAGCAGCGCTACGCTGAGTGAAAGGCGACGCCGCTGGACGGAAAAATCTCTCGTGCCTAATTCCGAATATTCGGTGCCGGAGTAATTTAAGCCAACCATTGCGTCTATGACGGGTTTTTGAATATAATTACAACCCCGCAGACCTTGCTGATTTGATTTTCCAGCCGCCCTCATTGGACATCGCGCAAATACCCTCCATCCCACCGTGAGGCGAAATGGAGGGTTTCTAAAGGATAAAGCCATTCGGCAGGGTCTGGGACAGCGCTCCAGTGTTCTTTTCCAGCGTGACAGCCGCACTAAACAGGGAAAGGGAAATCACCCCAGGGGCGAGACATTGACCCTGCCGGACACGGTCTTAAGGTCCAGGTGCGCCTTTGGAGAGGCTCCGGAAACGCCTGAAAGGGAATGCTTTCCGACTGAAAAGGTACCGGGGAAGGTGGCGCTGATTTTCCCTGAAACGCTATGGGCATCCAGGGAAAAGACCATGGCTTTGGGAACCGCCAGGTAAATGCTCCCGCTGGTGCTCTCCGCCCGGATATCCCCTGTGACCGCCTCGAAGGAAAGGTGCATGGAGCCGGAAACGCTCTGAAAGCGCCCCGCCCCCGCCGCCCTGTCGATATGGATTGAGCCGCTGGTGCTGCTGGCGTTGGCGATGGCCTCCAGCCTGCCAATATCGATGGTGCCGCTGACCGATGAAAACGTTGCGGTGCCGGCGGTGACACTGTCCGCCGTGATCCGGCCGCTGGTGGTGCTCAAGTCGATTTCCGAGAGCACAAACCGGCCTTCCGTCTGCACGCTGCCGCTGACCGAGTTTACGCATAGCGCACCGAAAAAGTTCTTGGGTATGTAGACCTCGATATGCCCCCGAAGGGCGTAAAACCGTATGGACCGCTCCCCGTGATGGATGGTCAACATGTCGCTGTCCGCGTTGATTTTCGCGAGCAACTCTGGCGACGAAGCGCTAAGGTATTCTTTCAGGATGATGGTATCCCCCGGCGCTTCCCGAAGGATAATCCGCTCGGAAATGTACCCGATGGTGATATGCTGTATCGCCCCCAGGGGGATTTCACGCTCGTTGACCAGTTCAACAGGGCCGAATAATGAACGCATGGTTTCCTCCTCAATCAAATAGCAGGATTCTCTGTAGACTGAGCATAATGCCCCCGGCTTCTTCCGTCAATGGGAAGGGGCCATTTCTAATGGAATTCCAAAACAGCCCACACGGAAAAGCCATGAACTTGTGCTAACGCGCCTGATTTGTCTTAAGTAAACGAAAGCGCCGTTCTCGATTGACAGGCTCTCCTCCGCGTTGTTATAATCCATAAAAGCATAAATGAATATTTTGAACAGTATTCACTGTTTATTTTGTACTTTTTTCAGGAATCGATGCCCATAAGGAGGGCATTCAAAAACATATTATGAAAGGGGATCCCATTCCATGAAAAAATTCCTGTCCATTCTCCTTGCGCTCGTCTTTGCCCTCGGCGCGTTGCTCGGCACCGCCCTTGCGGAGGAAAAAATCCGTGTGGGCTTCGCCAACATCAACGAGAAAGGCTCTTTCGGCAAAATGGTTTTGCAGGGCATGAAAAAGACCGCCGAGGAGCGGGGTTATGACATCATCTGCGTGGATAACAACTCCGATGGCGCCACCGCCGTCGCCAACGCCGATACCCTGCTGGCCATGGACATCGATTATATGATTGAGTTCAATGTGGACCAGTCCGTCGCCCCGGTCATCATGGAGAAGTTCAACGCCGCGGAAATCCCCGTGGTCGCCGTGGACATCCGCCATGAAGGCGCAATCTTCTTCGGCGCGGACAATCCCTATGCCGGAACCCTGGCTGGGGAAACCGCCGGCGACTGGATCAACAAAAACTGGGAAGGCAAAGTGGACTATGTGGTCCTGATCATCCAGCCGGTGTCCGGTCCCGCCGTGGCGCCCCGGGTTGGCATGTTCCCCACCGGCCTTCGCAACAAGGGCATTGAGTTTGATGACGCCCTCATCGTTGAGATCGACGGCCAGAACGATGCCCAGTATACCCAGGCTCGCTTCGCGGACTTCCTGCTGGCTCATCCCGACGCCAAGCGCGTGGCTGTCGCCACCATCAACGACGTAGCTGCCAGCGGCGTTTATGCCGCCGCGGAGACCGCAGGCCGCGCCGAGGACATCGTCCTGGTCAGCCAGAATGCCACCGCCGATTTTGTGGAGCCCATGTACGCCGTGGACGGCAAGACCAACTGGATTGCCTCCATCGCTTATTTCCCCCACCGGTATGGCGAGTTCGTCTTTAACATCATTGACAAGATGGTCGCCGGCGAAACCATGGAAGAGAACTATTATATCGACCATATCGCCATCACCTGGGACAACATCAACGAATGGTATCCCAAGGATAACCTGCCCTGGGCCGGACTATAAGCCGCCTGCCCCTACGGGGCGTGTCGTGTAAATCTGAGCCGGTCGGCATCGGTCGGCCGGCTCCGCTTGTTAAAACGGATCCCCAAAGGAGGCAACGCCCCATGCCGGAGAACACGGCTTCCATCGGAGAGGTTGTCCTGCGCGCCAAGGGCATTTCCAAGGAATTTCCAGGCGTGAAAGCGCTGAGCAACGTGGATTTCGAGGTTCGCCGGGGCGAGGTGGTGGCGCTGTTGGGGGAAAACGGCGCGGGCAAGTCCACGCTGATCAAAATCCTCTCCGGCGTCTATTCCCTGGACAGCGGCACCATGGAACTGGAAGGCAAGGACGTCAGGTTTTACTTTCCCGCCGAGGCAAAGGCGGTAGGCATCGGTATCATCCACCAGGAGCTGAACTACGTGTCCACGGTATCCGTGGCGGAAAACATATACATGGGGGATATCCCGCGCAAGGGCTTGATCATCGACTATAAGCGCATGTATGAAGGCGCCCGGCGGATCATGGCGCGCATCGGCGTGGATGTGGATCCTAAAATGCTCATCGGCAAATGCACTGTCGCTCAAAAGCAGCTCATCGAAATTGCCAAGGTCATCTCGGGAGATGTCCGGGTGCTGATCATGGACGAACCCACTTCCGCCCTGAACGATGTGGAAACTGAGAACCTGTTCGCCTTTATCAAGCAGGCTTCCCAAGAGGGCATCTCCATTATCTATATCTCCCATAAGCTGGATGAAATTTTTAAAATCGCCCAGCGGGTCGTCGTTCTCCGGGACGGCTGTGTCACCGGCCAGCTGGACGTGGCCACCGCAACCCGGGAACAGCTCATCGCCACCATGGTGGGCCGGAAGCTGGATGAGCTCTACCCCAAGTCCAAAAGCGCCCCCGAAAACGTGGCTCTGATGGTAGAGGGCCTGACAAACGACGCCCTTCACGACATCAGCTTTTCCGCCCGAAAGGGAGAGATCTTCGGGGTTTACGGGCTTCTCGGCTCCGGCCATCAGGACCTTGGCGCCGCAATCTTTGGTCAGACGATCATCCACAAGGGGAAAATCCTGGTGGATGGCCGCCCGGTTCGCATCCGCGGCCCTCTTGACGCGCTTCAGAAGGGCATCGCCTATGTGCCCGCCGAGCGCAAGACGGAGGGCTTGGTCTTGAGCAGCAGTGTCCGGATCAACATTCTGTCTTCCTATTACGCCAAGAACGATAAAAAGCGCTTTGTCAACCGGAAGTTCGAACAGGGCGTTGCCCGAAAATGGATTCAGACCCTCTCCATCAAAACCCCATCGGATGAGACCATCACCGAATCCCTTTCCGGCGGCAATCAGCAAAAGGTGGTGCTTTCCAAGTGCCTGGAGCTGGAACCAGAAATCATGATCCTCAACGAACCGACTCGAGGCATCGACGTGGGGGCTAAGGCGGAAATATACCGCATTTTGGACGAACTGTGCAAAAGGGGCAAGTGCGTGATCATGATCACCTCTGAAATGCCAGAGCTGCTGACCATGTCCGACCGGATTATGGTCATGCATGACGGGCGGATCGGCGGCTTTTTAAGCGCGGAGGAAGCCACCCAGGAAAATGTCTTGAAATACGCCATCGGAGGTTGATTCCATGGAAAACACCCAGGCCAGAGCCGATGCTCTTCGCCGCCTGAAGAAAGTCCTCTCCACCGGCGACGCGTCCTCCCTTATCACCGTCTCTACGGCGCTGGTGGCGCTCATCGTTTTCTTTTCCCTGGCGTCCCCCTATTTTTTCAGCGCCACCGTCTTTTTGAATATTGGCATGTACGCCGCCATCGTGGGCACGCTGGCTTGTTCCATGACATTCATCAACGTTTCGGGCAATATCGATATCTCCGGGGGTTCCCAGATCGCGGTGGTGGGCATGGTGACGGCGGTTCTCATCCGAAGCGGAGCGCTTCCCCTGTGGCTTTGCGTCCTGCTTGGGGTGCTGACGGGCTCTTTGTGCGGAACCATCAACGGTTTCTTTATCACCGCCGTCAAAGTCAACGCGTTCATCACAACCATCGCCAGCATGCAGATGTTCAGGGGCATCGCGTACCTGATCTCCAACGGCCAAACCCTGGTCATCACCGATCAGGTCTTTAAGTTCATCGGCCGGGGATACATCGGCAAAGTGCCCTTCACCCTGGTGCTGCTGCTGCTTTTTTATGTGATCTTTCATTTCTTTTCCCGCTATACCGTCTTTGGCCGAACCATCTACATGATTGGCGGAAACCAGCAGGCCAGCTTTCTGTCCGGGATCAAGGTTCAGCGCACAAAGCTTCTGCTCTATATTCTCAACGGCACCATGGCGGGCTTGGCGGGCGTGATGCTGGCGTCCCAGTCGGGAGCTGGCTTGCCCATGGCGGCGCCCAACGCCAACATGCAGGCGCTCTCCGCCGTCATACTGGGCGGCGCGGGGCTTTCCGGTGGCCGGGGCACGATTGTGGGCACCCTAATCGGCGTTCTTGTGCTATGCACCCTGAACACCGGCATGACCATGCTGTCCATCTCCTCCTTCTGGCAGGATGTAATCGTCGGCCTTGTGCTGCTCATCTCCGTCTCCATCGACGCCATCAAGAGCGGAAGCCTGAGGCGCAAAATCTAGCATGGAGCGCAGAAGCTTTGTCCTTCGGCTCAAGGATGGCATGAAGGGGGAATATACCCGCCGCCATGACGAGATTTGGCCGGAAATGGCGGACATGCTTTATCAGGCCGGCATCCGCAACTATTCCATCTGGTGGTACCGGAATTTGCTTTTCGGCTACTATGAAAGCGAGAGCTTTGATCACGCGGACGCCTATCGGGCGAAAAGTCCCGTGCAGGCCCGGTGGAACGCGTACATGGCGGACTTGATCGCCTATGAGAAAGTGGATGGGAAAACGGTATCCCCGCCGGAAATGGTGTTCTACCAAGCGTGAGCGCACCCGCCGGCCCAGGATTATCTGGGCCTTCTGTAGACGCTGGGGTTCTTGCCTGTTTTTCGGGTGAACAGCTTGGAGAAATGGCTAATGCTGCCCACCCCCGTCTGAGCGGCGATTTCGGTGATGGGCATGTCGGTTGATTCCAACAGCTCAATGGCCTTGGCGATCCGGCAGGCGATCACGTATTGGCGGATGGTTTTTCCGGTGTTTAAGACCATCAGCCGGTTGAGGTAGTTGGGGTGGTAGCTGAAGAGCTTTCCCAGCTTTGTATTGGTCAGCTCATGATCCGAATGGGCCTGAATATAGGCGATGACTTGGTCCACCTGGGTTTCCCCACCCATATCGTCAGAGGCGGACAGGATCAGCTTTCGCGCCACATTGCCGATGATGGAGGTCATGAGGCCCCCCAGGCGCTCCCGCCAGAATATTTTTCGCGACTGATACTCCCGTTTCATGTCCAAAAGCTCCTCCTCAATGGCCTGCATGCCCTTGAGGAAGATAGGCTGGTTTAAGGCCTCCATATTGGAAAAGAGAATGCGCTCCGTCGCCTGAGTCTCGTCGAACTGGTCGCTGCGATCCGGGGGGATGGGGTAATCCTTCTGACGATGGTTCAGGGTATAGTCAAAGTTGACGCAAAGGAACTGCATGTCCCCCGCGTCCGACTCCATCCGGTAATTGAAACCCGGCTGCCAAAGCACCATGTTGTCATGGGCGAGAGGATAAGCCCGGCCCTCAATAAAGATCCTCCCCTGCCCCCGATAGACATAAAAGAGGCGGCAGTCGTAGGATTTCGTATAGACCGGATAGTCCTCCGTATGGATATGCAACAGCTGCACATGGCGCACAAAGGGCTGTATCTCACCCACGGAAAGCGCAATCTGAGGCACCATGCGGTTCACCTCATTCGGTATATTGCGGCGAATACCAACCTGCTCGTATCCTTTATTAAATCACAAAGGGTACGCAGAATCAAGTGACAGCAAAATTTTGTACGATGGACAGGAGGACATACCATGGTGAACCGGTTGAAAAAGCGTACGGCCCGAATCGGATTGTTCGGCGTGGGATTTGATGTATACTGGCCCCAGTTTAACGGCCTGCTGGAGACGCTTATGGGATATCACGAGGATTTCAAAAAGCAGCTGGCGGAAAATGACGTGGAAATCATCGACTTTGGTATGGTAGACAGCAACGCCAAGGCTTTTGAGACGGTGGAGCAGATGAAGGGTTCGGGGATTGACCTGCTGATGTGCAACATGCTCACCTACGCCGCGTCGAGCATCTTCGCCCCCATCCTTCGGGATTCCAACCTGCCCATCGTCCTCATCGCCCTGCAGCCCAGGGACCGAATGGATTACACCAACGCCAGCACACGGCAGCAGCTTGAAAATGACAACATCTGCTCAGTCGCCGAGTTCATGGGGGTTGCCGTCCGCTTTAACAAGAAAATCCACGATGTGGTGATCGGAACCCTCTATGATGATCCCAGGGCCAGGGCGGAGGTAGCCGTCTGGTGCGATATCGCCAAGGTGCTCCACGACCTCAAGGGTGCGCGTTTCGGCCTGATGGGGCATGTGCTGGAATCCATGTATGACATGCATGCGGATCCTGCGGCTATTTCCTCCGCTTTCGGCGTCCATGTGCCGCTTCTGGAGGTGGACGACGTTCTCATGGTCTATGACCAAGTGACCGAGGAGGAGATCAAGGCGCGGAGCTGTCTGATCCTCGATTCCTTTGAAACGCCGGATCCGGCAAGCGACCCCCTCACCGTGAAGCTCACCGACGCAGACCTGTACATGGCGGCCAAAGCCTCCGTAACCCTGGACCGGTTCGTCGCTCAAAAGAACCTGACCGGGCTGGCCTACTACTACAACGGACGCCCCGGTTCGGATCATCAAAAGCTGATCAGCGCTTTCATTGTGGGCAACTCCCTCCTCAATGCCCAGGGCGTTCCCATGTGCGGTGAGTTCGATATCAAGACCTGTGTGGCCATGTTCATCATGGACCGGCTGGACATTGGCGGCAGCTTTGCCGAGTTCCATCCCTTTGATTTCGTGGAGGACTTTATCTTTGTGGGCCATGACGGGCCCCATCACATCGCCATCGCCGACGGGAAGCCGGTGCTCAGAAGCCTGAAAAAATACCACGGCAAGCCCGGCAGCGGCGCCTCCGTGGAGTTCAAGATCAAAGAAGGCCCCATCACCATGCTGGGCATCACCCAGACGGCGGAGGGAAAATTCAAGTTTGTCATCGGGGAGGGCATGTCCGTTGACGGCCCCATTCCTCCCACTGGCAACACAAACACCCGGGGCTTCTTTGCGCCGAACACCCGGGATTTCATCAAGCGCTGGGTCATGGCCGGCCCCACGCACCACTATGCCCTGGGGATTGGGCACCACGGGGATACTATCGCCAAGATCGCCGGGGTGCTGGGCATTGAGTGGGAGATCATTCGGGAGTAACAGCCCACTGACATGGGTGATTGCAAGCTTGTTGTACCTATTTTTTATGAAATAAACACCGGGAATTAGTCAAACGACATGATATAATAAAGGCATACGTTCAACAAAGCGGGCGTTCTCGCGGGATGATGCGCGGGAAAACATGATCTCGGCGGTCAGCAACTACGGCAGCGCACGGGTTTTGATTTTTCACGAAACCACTGCGCTGCTGCGGCTGATCGAGTTCATGGGGCGCTTGGCGCTTAGCGCTTGGCGCAACGCAAGAGAGCATCTCATGCAAATGATCTAAAACCTATAAACATTATTGTAAAAAGCGCTGGTGTATGCTATGATACATCCATTCATTTTATGCGGTTGATTGTATACAATGTGAAAAGAGGAGGAAGCCAAATGAAATCTATGAAATCCTTGGCCGCTCTGTTGATCGCCCTGTCATTGCTTGCGGGTATGGGCGCGTTTGCCCTGGCGGAGAACGCGGAGTCCATCACCATCGCCCGCCTGAGCGATTCCGCGTACTTGGAGCCCAACGCGCCGACCTACGGTGTGGCGGAAGCGATCATTACGCAGCAGCTGTTCGAAGGCCTCGTAACGGTGGATGAGTCCGGCACGGAGATCATCCCCTGCCTCGCCACGGACTGGACAATCGACGAAACGGCAACCATCTACACCTTCAACCTCAAGCCCGATGTGAAGTTCTCCGATGGAACGCCGGTCACCGGGGAGGATTGGGTTTGGTCCTTTTACCGGGCGAGGGATACCGAAACCTCCGCGTACGCGTTTATCGCCGCGGCCATTGATACCGTTGAGTCCGATGGAGCGACCGTAAAAATCACACTGAAGGAGCCATCCGCTTCCTTCTTAGCGGAACTGTGCTGCTTCAACATGGTGGTCGGTTCCAAGGCGCGCTATGACGCCCTGGGCGAGGAAGCCTATGTGCTCGACCCCATCGGAACCGGCCCTTACATGGTCAAGGAATGGGTCAAAGAAGACCATATCACGCTAGTCGCCAACCCTAACTATCATGAAGCGGGCTTCCCTCTGACGAAAGAAATTCGTTTCAACGTGGTCTCCGACGACAACACGCGGCTCATGCAGTTGCAGGCGGGCCAAGTGGATATCGCGCCGGAAATCCCCTTCACCATGGCCGACATCGTTAAGGAAGATTCTTCCCTGACCCTGTCCATCTTCCCTTCCACCCAGATCCGCTACATGGAGCTGAACACCACTTTGCCTCCCTTTGATGACATCAATGTGCGCCACGCCTTGCTTATGGGCATTGACAAGCAGGAAATCTCCGACATCGTCGCCGGCGAGTACGGTGCCCCTGTGGCCGCCCATGTCTCCGAGGCCGAAGGCAAGTGGCATAACGCCAGCATTCCCGTGCAACCCTATGACCCAGAAGGGGCCAAGGCGCTTCTGACCGAATCCGGATACACTGAGCCCGTGAAATTCGCCATCTCCGTCCGGGCAGGCTCCGAGGTATACGAGCAGATCGCCATCCTCATGAAGAGCCAGTTGGACAAGGCGGGCTTTGACGTGACGGTGGAATTGCTGGAGCGGGCCGCCCTCAGCGACAAGTACCAGCACTTGAAGCATCAGGCCGCCATTGTGCAATGGGTGGACGACATCGTTGATCCCTCGGGCATCATCGGCTTTACCTGTGAATATGACCAGAGCTACGCCTGGTACACGGGACTGAAGGATGAGGCGCTGGAACAGCTCTCCAAGGATGCCCGCAAGCAGCTGGATGAGGAAAAGCGTGTGGAAATGTACCACGAAATTCAGCAGCGCATCTATGACAACGCCAACTCCATCGCCATTTTCCGCAACTCCTTCGCGTACGCCTCCAGCGACAAGATCCAGGGCCTCCATGTGAGCCCCTTCGCCGTGTTCTTTGCTAAGACGCTAACCAAGACAAACTAATAGCCTGCCAAAGCAACATAAAAAGGGCGGATGTGAATCCGCCCTTCTCATTCTATCAGCCGAGAGGGGGAGCGCCGTGGAACGCCTGAACTATGTGCTCAAGCGGATCGCGCAGATCATCCCGGTTCTTTTTATGATCACCGTCCTGTCCTTTTCCCTGATGCATATAATTCCTGGCAACCCCGCCCGGCTGATGCTGGGCGAAAAGGCCACAAACGCCGCCGTTGCTGCCCTGGAAGAAAAGCTGGGGCTGAACGAGCCGTTGACCACCCAATACTTTATCTTCCTTAAAGACCTTGTCACCTTTGATTTCGGCACATCGTTGGTCTATCAAAGGCCCGTCATTGAGCTGATTCTGCTGCGCCTGCCCATCACCTTATCGCTCACCCTGGCGTCCATGGTCATCTCCCTGCTGGTGAGCTTTCCCCTGGGGTATTTGGCCGGCAAGCACAAGGATAAACTGGGGGATCAGGCGGTTCGCACGGCGTCCTTGGTGGCCATCGCCATGCCGTCCTTCTGGCTCGGACTGTTGCTCATGCTGCTGTTCGGCGTCCGGCTGAAATGGTTGCCCGTAGGCGGCTGGGGGGAAACAACCTTCGACCATGTCAAAGCGCTCATCCTGCCCGCCGTCACCCAGTCCATGATGACCACGGCGCTTCTCATGCGCAACATCCGCAATTCGGTGGTGGACATCACCACCCAGGACTATGTGGACTTCGCCAAGAGCAAAGGCATTTCCAGCGCGGCCGTGAGAAACCGCCATATCCTGCGCAATTCCCTGATCTCCACCGTTACGCTCCTAGCCATGCGCATGGCGTATATGCTGGGGGGCAGCGTAATCATTGAGTCGGTCTTTTCCCTGCCCGGCATTGGCAAGCTTATGGTGGACTCCATATTCAACCGGGATTATACCGTGGTGCAGATGCTGATGTTGTTCTTCGCCTTCATGGTTATGGTCATCAATCTGCTCACCGACATCCTCTATTCTTTCCTGGACCCTCGGGTCAAGCTGTAGGGAGGGGCGCTAATGAAAAAAAATCCATCGCCGCCAAGGCGGCATAAGCTTCCCCCTTGGGCTCGGCAAACTTCCTTTATCGCGGGCATTATCATCGTGCTGTTTTTTTTATTCATCTCTTTTTTCCCACACCTGCTGACCCCTTATGATCCCATTGAGGTAAACGCCCGGGCGCGGCTGGTGCCCCCCTGCGCGGAGCACCCCTTTGGAACGGATAACTTTGGCCGGGACGTGTTTTCCCGGGTTGTCCATGGCGCGAAGCTGGACCTTTTCATGGGCGTGCTGGGTACCCTCATCCCATTTTTCGCGGGCTCCGCCCTGGGTCTTTTGGCCGCCTACTATGGGGGATTTTTCGATAACCTGCTCATGCGGGTTATTGACGTGCTGATGTCCCTGCCCTTCACCATTTTGGTCATCGTCATCATGACCGTCCTGGGCCAAGGCCTGCAAAACGTGTTCATCGCCCTGTGGTTGGTGGGTTGGATGTCCTACGCCCGGCTCGTCCGGGGCGAGGTGCTGACCTTGAAGAACAGCGAATTCATACAGGCCGCCACCATCTCCGGCTTTACGGATGCCCGCATTCTGCTGCGCCACTTGCTGCCCAACGTGATCAGCTCGGCGGTGGTGTTTGCCGCCTCCGATGTGGTGCTGTGCATGCTCACCGGCGCCTCCATGAGCTACCTGGGCTTGGGCGTTCAGCTGCCTACGCCGGAATGGGGCGCGATTCTCAACGAAGGCCGGGGCTATATCAGCCGCGCCTGGTGGATCACCCTGTTTCCCGGCCTGTTCATGGCGGTGACGGGCGTTGGCTTCTCCCTCCTGGGGGACGGGCTCACCGACTTCCTGCGGGCAAAGGGGAGGTAGCCATGAAAGAGAGAAAAATCAGCAAGGAGCCAAAGGCGCTCCTCGAAATATCGGATTTGAAGGTCAAGTTTCTGGGCAAGGCGGAAACCGTACACGCGGTGGATGGCGTCAGCTTTACCATTTACGAGGGGGAGACCTTTGGCCTGGTGGGCGAATCCGGCTGTGGCAAGAGTCAGACTCTCCGCTCCGTCTTAGGGCTGATCAAGCGTCCCGGGAAAGTCGTGGGCGGCCAAATCCTCTACAAGGGCAAGCGCATCGAGAATCTCTCCGAGCAGGAGATGCGCAAGGTTCGCGGGCGGGAGATCAGCATCATCTTTCAGGAGCCCATGACCTCCCTGAACCCGGTGATGCGGATTCGCAGGCAAATTTACGAGGTGTTTGACGGCATGAACCTTTCCGAGGCGGAAAAGGAGAGGCAGGCATTGGAGCTCATGTCCCTGGTGGGGATTCCGGATCCGGCCACCCGCCTGGATGAATACGCCCATCAGTATTCCGGCGGCATGCGCCAGCGGGTGATGATCGCCATCGCCCTTGGTGCCAAGCCACGCCTTCTCTTGGCGGATGAACCCACCACCGCCTTGGATGTAACCATTCAGGACCAGATCATGAAGCTCATCAACAGGCTGAAGTCCGAGCTATCCATGAGCGTGGTGCTGGTAACCCATGACCTTGGGGTCATCGCCCAGATGTGCGACCGGGTGGCCGTCATGTACGCGGGCATTATCGTGGAAATGACGGATACCGTTACCCTCTTCGCCTCTCCCAGGCATCCGTATACCTATGCCCTCATGAACTCATTGCCGGATCAGGACAAGGCGGGAGCCGCCCTGGAAACCATTGAGGGCGCACCGCCAAACCTTGCCCAGCCGCTTCCAGGCTGCCCCTTCGCGCCGCGCTGCCGCTCCGCGGAGGCCCGATGCCATCGGGAGCGCCCCGCCCTTGAGGAGGTAAACCCGGGCCACCTGGCGCGTTGCCATTTCCCGGAAAAGACAGAGGCTTTTCGGGGCATCATCAGCGAAGGAGGCGGCAAGGGATGACGGAAGTCGGCATGAAAAGCGAAGAAAAGCTATTGGAAGTCCAGTCCCTTTGTAAGTGGTTTCCCATGAAATATGGCCTCGCCGACGCTATTGCCCGAAAGCCAAAGAGGTACCTCAAGGCTGTGGATGGTGTTTCTTTTGATGTGTATCAGGGGGAAAACCTGGGCTTGGTGGGGGAATCCGGCTGCGGCAAATCCACGCTGGCCAAGACCATTCTTCGCTTGCACGAACCAACGGGCGGCCGCCTGATCCTCAAGGGCGAGGACATTACCCACCTGAAGGGCAAAGCTCTCCGGGAGACGCGCATTCAGATGCAGATGGTGTTCCAGGATCCCTATTCCTCCCTCAACCCCCGAATGAGTGTCTATGATACCATCGCCGAGGAGCTGACGGTGCATCACCTGGTGGCAAAGGAGAAGGTCAGGGACAGGGTTGCGGAGCTGCTCACCCTATGCGGCCTGGGCATGGACGCGGCGTCCCGGTTCCCCGGGGAGTTCTCCGGCGGCCAGCGGCAGCGGGTGGGCATCGCCAGGGCTTTAGCCCTGGAATCGCCCTTTATCATCGCCGATGAGCCCGTATCCGCCTTGGATGTCTCCATTCAGGCTCAGATAATCAACCTGTTGGCAGACCTCCAGCGCAGGCTCAACCTGTCCGTCCTGTTCATCTCCCACGATCTGCGGTTGGTGCGCTACATCACCCGCCGGGTTATGGTAATGTATTTGGGCACCCTGGTGGAGGTTGGCGCCACCCGGGAACTATTTGATACGCCACTTCACCCTTACACGCAGGTATTGACCAAGGCGGCGCCGAAACTAGATCCAAGAAACCGCGGCACGGATTACGTGATTGAGGGAGAGCTTCCGAGCCCCGTTAATCTGCCTTCCGGCTGCGCCTTCCACCCCCGTTGCGCCCGCTGCGCGGAGATATGCCAAAGAGAACAGCCGGCGCTCAGGGAGGTTCTTCCCGGCCGGTTTGTCGCATGCCACCGCCCTCTTGGCGTGGCTTCATCGATGTAAGGCGCTTTTGAAAACTGACGGCGCCTAAAGCGGAATGAAGGGGGAGGCAAGGGTTGATCGCGGTCCTAGGAGAGCAAGGGTGTGAACCCTCGCATAAAGGCAGTCCTGACGACACGCGCGTCGGGGACTGCCCATTCCGATTCACAGACGCGGGCGGCCGAAGGAATCTCGCGTCTCGCGTTGACAAACCTCAGTTTGTCGATGCGCCCATGTAAGCGCGGCGAAGCATGAAATCTAAGCGAAAAGAAGGGAACTCCATGGAAAAAGCAAGGGCACTCTCGATGATTCAGGCGATCTCCGACGCGGCGGGCGCCTCTGGGTTTGAGGATGACGTCATCACGGCCATTCGGTCCTATGCGTCAGACTTTGGCGCCGTGGCGGAGGACAAGATGCGCAACCTCTATCTCGACAGGGCGGGCAACGCGCTAGGCCGTCCCGTGGTTCAGCTGGACGCCCATACGGATGAGGTATCCTTTATGGTACAGGCCATCAAGCCCAACGGCACCTTGCGCTTCCTGCAGTTGGGCCGCTGGGTGGACGCGGGCGTGGCTGCCCACCGGGTTTTGGTTCGCAACGCCTTGGGCCAGTATATTTCTGGCATAACTGCCACCACGCCGCCCCATTATATGACGGAAGCCCAGCGAAACGCTCCCCTGAACACGGACAACATGTCCATCGACGTAGGCGCGTGTTCCATGGAGGAGGCCATCCGTGACTTCCACATCCGCATAGGCGAACCTGTGATTCCCGATGTGAAGTTTGAGTACGACGACGCCCATGACCTGATGATCGGCAAGGCTTTTGACTGCCGGTTGGGCTGCGCCGCCATTGTGGGAACCTTGGACGCCATTCACGGAGAACCCTTAGCCGTCAATGTGGTGGGCGCCTGGGCCTGCCAGGAGGAAGTGGGCATGCGGGGCGCCGTGGTAACCGCGAACCATGTGGGGCCGGACATCGCCATCGTCTTTGAGGGATGCCCGGCCGATGACACCTCGGTGGAGCCCTATATGATTCAGACTGCCATCAAGAGAGGCCCTATGCTTCGCTTCATCGATGGCGGAATGATCACCCATCCCCGGTTCCAGCGGTACGCGCTGGACCTTGGCGAGCGGTTGGGCATTCCCGTTCAGGGCAGTGTTCGCAGCGGCGGCCGCACCAACGGCGCCCCCATCCATCTGTCCAACATGGGCGTGCCCTGCATCGTCATCGGCCTGCCCTCCAGGTACATCCATACCCATTATGGCATCGCTTCTTTTGTCGATTATCAGAACGGGGTAAAGCTGGCGGCGGAAATCCTCCGCTCCCTGACCCCGGAAATCATTGCCTCATTTTAAGGAGGGATTATCCATGGACACACTCCGGGAAACGCTGCTAAACACGCCGAAGAATGGCTATGACCGGGCAAGTGAAACGGACGTTGAGGCCAGCTCGGCCTATGCCGAGGGATACAAGGCCTTTATGGACGCGGGCAAGGTGGAGCGGGATGCCGTTGCCTATGCCGTCAAGTTGGCGAAGGAAAAGGGCTTCCGGCCCTATAAGCGCGGTGACGCCGTCAAGGCCGGGGACAAGCTCTATGTGGATAACCGGGGCAAGACCCTCTATTTGGCGGTTATAGGGAAAGAACCGCTTTCCCAGGGTTTTCATATGGTGGCCGCCCATCTGGACGCGCCTCACATCCATGTAAAGCCCAACCCCTTCTTTGAGGAATGTGAGCTGGGCTACCTAAAGACTCACTATTACGGCGGCATCCGAAAATACCAATGGGTCACCATTCCCCTGGAGCTGCGGGGTGTGGTGGTTCTTCGGGATGGGACGACCAAGAAGGTCTCCATCGGCCAGGACAAGGGAGACCCGGTGATGACCATGACGGATCTGCTGCCTCATTTGGCCCAGACCCAGAACGAAAAGCCACTGGGCAAGGGCATCGAGGGAGAGCAGCTTAACCTTTTGATTGGCAGCCGCCCGCTTAAGGGCACGGAAGGCGCCGACCGGGTGAAGCTGTCCCTGCTGAAGATCCTCAGCGAGAAATATGGCATCACGGAAGCGGACTTCCTCTCCGCGGAGCTTGGCATTGTTCCGGCGTTCAACGCCACGGATGTGGGCTTGGACCGCAGCATGATCGGCGCCTTCGGCCATGATGACCGGGTATGCTCCTATACGGCGCTGACGGCCATTTTGGAGGCCGAGATGCCCGCAAAGACCGCGCTTTCCGTATTGGTGGATAAAGAAGAGGTGGGCTCCAATGGCGTGACCGGCATGCAGTGCGCGGCTTTTGATGCTTTTATTGAGGATCTGTGCGATGCCCAGGGCGTGAAGCTTCGGGCCTGTTACGAGCGCTCCTTCTGCTTCTCCGCGGATGTCTGTGCCGCCTTTGACCCAACTTTCCCGGAGGTATTCGAAAAGCGCAATACGGCCATGATGAACTATGGTCCCGGCGTCGCCAAGTACCTGGGCGCCCGGGGTAAGTCTGGCTGCTCCGACGCCTCCGCGGAGGTGATGTCCTATGTCCGTCGGGTGCTGGATGGCGCGGGTGTGATCTGGCAGACCACCGAACTTGGCAAGGTGGACGCTGGCGGCGGCGGAACCATTGGCAGCTTCATCGCCAACCGGAACATTGACACGGTGGATGTGGGAGTGCCCGTGCTTTCCATGCACGCGCCTTTCGAGACGGTGGCAAAGCTGGATGTATATATGACCCATAAGGCTTTCGCGGCGGTGTTCGCCTCCGCGGAATAGAGCATTTCTCACAGGGTTTTTGGTTTTCTTAGGGCGCCTTGAACGGGCGCCCTTTTTTGTGTTTCGTTTTCCAAACGTGTCGGCGGAGAAGAAAAATGCCATAAAATTTTCAAATAAAAAAATTGTTGACAGTATACATGCCAATTGATAAAATTTGTCTTGGAAACCCATGTATAGTCATCAACAATTTATAACGATCCATTTGGGAGAATCGTGCCGGCTGAATATGCCGGGGACACTGCCATCGGACCCCGCTTAAAGTTCTGCCCTTGAAAATCCCATCATTTCGCCTGGGGCCGAGATGGGTTTCGGTTGGTTTCTGTTTCCCATGTTGGGGATTTCATTTTGGTTGCGGTTATGTTTTGCATGTGCTCATGCACGGCGGAGCGAAGAACACGCTTGTCGTGCAGTGTATACATGGTGGTCACTCAGGTGTCGAGGAGGAAGTGCCGGCAGAGAGGAGGCTTTGGCTCAGGCAGATCATCTGATTCCCAGGTTTTTCCACCTGAAAACGAAACGGAGGCAATCACATGAAATCAAGTGTAAAATGGGTGTGTCTGGCTCTTTTGCTCATTCTCGTCGGATCTATCGTCGCCAATGTCACGCATACTAGCGGTGGTACGGTGAAAGTTCAGTCCATCGAATACGTGACGGAGGATGGCATCTTACTTCATGCCTTGCTTTATACCCCCAATTCAGCCACCAACACGAACCCCGCGCCTGCCATTGTTTCCAGCCATGGCTTTAACAACACGGCTGAAGTGCAAAACATGAACTGCGTGGAGCTGTCCAATCGCGGCTATGTGGTCATGGCCATCGACGCTTACTCCCACGGAAATTCGGGCATCAACAGCGTCAACATGGACCACAACGGCATCGTGCCGGACATGGGCGGCTATTCTGCCCTCCAGTATATTTCGTCTTTGCCTTTCGTGGATAAGACCCGGATCGGCATGGTGGGCCACTCCATGGGTTGCGCCGTTATCCAGAATACCGCCCTTCGGGCCTTCGCCGCCAACGAGACGGATCCCTCCATCGCTACCCCCGTCGCGCTGCTGCTGACATCAAACGCCTTCGCCACCGACGCGGATGTCAAGGAGCTGGCTTACGCCAAGTATCCCATCAACGTTGGTGTGGTCTATGGCCAGTATGATGAATGGGCCGAGAACATGTGGATCACGGTCAAGAAGGGCAGCGAGATCACGTCCACGCCCAAGGCCATCGCTGGCATGGGCTTTGCGGATGCCAAGTTCGACGCGTACTACAACGCCGGCGATCCTACGGAGCTGACGCGGGAAGAGGCCATTGCGGCGGCGGAAGCCAAGACCCTGCGCGTCATGTATCAACCCGCTATCGACCATCCCCGCGTCCATTTCTCCTCCGCCGCGGAGCGCTATGTCCTGGATTACTTTGACATCACCCTGAAGGCCGGCACTGAGCCCGTGGCGGCCACGAGCCAGACTTGGCAGTGGAAGGAATTCGGCACTGGCCTGGCGCTCTTGGGCTTCTTCATTTTCCTGGCGCCCTATGCCCTGGTTCTTTTGAAGACGCCGTTCTTTGGCGCCATCATCAAGAGCGAGCCCCTGTCCCCCACGGTGGTGAGCACCAAGAAGAGCAAGATCACCTATTGGCTCATCTACGTCCTGTGCCTGCTGCCCGCGCCGCTGATCTTCTATTGGGCAGTTGGTTACTGCATTGACATTCCCAACATGGGCCGATCGGTTCCCATCGTGCTGAAGGCCAATTCCTACTTCCAGCTGCCCTGCATCAACGGCATTGTGTTGGTGAACTTGATCGTAGGCGCCTTCCTGCTGGTGGTGTTCACCCTCACCTATCAGTTTATCATGAAGAAGAATGGCGCCACCTTTGACAATCTGGGCATTAAGATCAGCGTCAGGAATTTTTTCAAGGCGCTGCTCTTGGCCGCCATCGTCTTCCTGAGCGGGTACATGCTGCTTGTGCTGGTGGATTACTTCTTCATGACTGACTTCCGCCTGTGGGTGTTCAGCATCCGCCCCTTGACGGCCATGAAGTGGGGCATCTACCTGAAGTACCTGCCGTTCTTCGCCTTCTTCTTTATCATCTCCTCCCTGACGCTCAACTCCTTTACCCGCATGCGCAATCAGAAGGAATGGGTCAACATGCTGCTGATGATCGGCGCCTCCATCGCGGGCTTCGCTATCATGACGCTGCTGGACTACGGCTCCCTGAGGATCACTGGCGTCAAGATGTTCATGTATGTGCCCTATCCCGCGGTGGCGGCAGGCAGCACACCCATGACATCCGCCCTGGCCGGTCTGTTCGAATGGAACATGATCGTCGCCCTGTTCGTTTCGGCGATCAATGCCCGCATCCTGTTTAAAAAGACAGGCTCCATCTGGGTGGGCGGCCTCATCAACGCAATGGTCATCACGCTGATGTCCATTTCCAACACTGTTATCTCGAACGGCATGTTCTAAAGCAAAGAAGAAAAGGTACGGTCTGATCGGCCGTACCTTTTTGTGTTCAGAAGGAGCTGCCTTATCGAGGCGGTTCCCTCTCCCTTTAGCCGCTGCGGCCATTGCTCACGTTATTCACTGAACAGCGCCGTGGAAAGATACCGGTCCCCTCCGTCCGGTAAAAGGACGACCGGGATCCTCTCCCGGTTTTCTGGGCGCTTCATCACCTGAATGGCGGCCCATAGAGCCGCGCCGGAGGAAATGCCCACCAAGAGGCCTTCCAGCCGCGCCAGCTCCCGCCCGGTTTCATAGGCATCTTCGGCCTCCACTGGGATGATCTCATCGTAGATCGCCGTGTTTAGCGCCTCTGGGACAAAGCCGGCGCCAATCCCCTGAAGGGGATGTGGGCCAGCCTGCCCCCCTGAGAGAACGGGGGAATCCGCGGGTTCAATGGCGATAACCGTGACGGAAGGCTTTTGCGCCTTGAGATACTCGCCCACCCCTGTAACCGTTCCCCCAGTGCCTACCCCCGCGATGAAAAGGTCCACGGCCCCGTGGGTCTGCTCCCAGATCTCCGGGCCTGTGGTGGCCCGATGGGCCGCCGGGTTTGCAGGGTTGCTGAACTGGCTGGGAACAAAGCAGCCGGGGGTTTCGGCGGCGATTTCCTTCGCCCTGGCGATAGCCCCGTTCATGCCTAGCTTTCCTTCGGTCAGCACGATGGTCGCCCCGTAGGCCGAGAGGAGCTTCCGCCGCTCCGCGCTCATGGTCTCGGGCATGGTCAGCACGATTTGATAGCCTTTCGCCGCGGCCAGCGCCGCCAAGCCGATACCCGTGTTGCCGCTGGTGGGCTCCACAATGGTGGCGCCGGGCCGAAGCAGGCCCTTGGTCTCCGCATCCTCAATCATGGACCGGGCCACCCTGTCTTTCACGCTTCCAGCGGGATTGAAATATTCCAGCTTCGCCAAGGGAGCGCATCCCAGCCCATGCCGGGCTCGAATTTTCTCCAAGGCGAAGAGAGGCGTTCTGCCGATCAAATCCGTTAGCTTTGTGCAAATGCCCTCCATAAAAAGGCCTCCTCACCAACCGCATATTAATGCCGATACGCGACAATAGCATGGGTTTGTCCGTCTGTCAAGGCGTCATTTTTTTGCCATGTCGCCAGACCGACATTTCAGCACATTTCAAAGACGTTTGGGTCCAAATGCTTTTCTTTTCGCGCCCATATATGATAGGATGAGTTATCGAAAAAGGGAGGGATTGTATGCTTGAGTTCCTTCTAACCAACCTACCCATCATCATCTGCGTGATCGCCGGCCTGGGCCTGCTCATCCTGGAAGCGTTTCTGCCAGGATTTGGGGTTCCGGGTGTTTCTGGCATCATCCTGCTGCTGACCAGCGTCGGACTTCTATGGGCAAAAGCCGGCGCATTGGCGGGATTGGGCTTGTTGGTGGTGATTATGGCGCTGATCGCCATATCCATATCCTTTGCGCTAAAGTCCGCGGCAACGGGCAGGTTGAGCAAGTCCCCCATCATCCTGAAAGAGGCCGAAAGGGCGGAAGACGGCTTTAACGCCAGCAACGACATGAGTGTCTTTCTGGGTCGGGAAGGGGAAACCCGCACCGTGCTCCGGCCCGCCGGCATCGCTGATTTTGACGGTGTGCGCCTGAACGTGGTCTCAGATGGGATGTTCATTCCCCAGGGCGCGAAGGTGAAAATCGCCCGGGTGGAAGGTAGCCGCATCGTCGTGATGGAAACCCAATCATAGCTTTAAGGAGGCAGTCAGTATGGAATACCTTGGGCTTATCGTGCTCGCCATCGTGGTGCTTATCCTGTTGCTCGTCTTGGTATCGTTTGTGCCATTCACCCTATGGATTTCCGCCAGGGCTTCCGGTGTTAAGGTGAGCATCGCCTCCCTGATCGGCATGCGCTTCCGTCGGGTGGTTCCTTCCCGTGTCATCAACCCGCTGATCAAGGCCACCAAAGCGGGCCTGGATGTTGAACTGAACAAGATGGAAGCCCACTACTTGGCTGGCGGCAACATTGACCGGGTCATCAACGCGCTGATCGCTGCCCAGCGGGCTAATATTTCCCTGGAATTTGAACAAGCCGCCGCCATTGATCTGGCCGGACGCGATGTGCTCCAGGCCGTGCAGATGAGCGTTAACCCCAAGGTCATCGAGACCCCCATTGTGGCTGCCATCGCCAAGGACGGCATCGAGCTGAGGGCCAAGGCCCGGGTCACGGTCCGCGCCAACATCGAGCGCCTGGTAGGCGGCGCCGGAGAGGAAACCATCATCGCCCGGGTCGGTGAGGGCATTGTCACCACGGTGGGTTCCTCCGTTTCTCACGCGGCCGTGCTTGAAAACCCTGACTCCATCAGCCGCACGGTGCTGAACAAGGGGCTGGATGCCGGCACCGCCTTTGAGATTCTCTCCATTGACATCGCGGACGTTGACGTAGGCCGGAACATCGGTGCCCAGCTTCAGATGGATCAGGCCGAAGCGGACCGCCGCATCGCCCAGGCCAAGGCGGAAGAGCGCCGGGCCATGGCCGTCGCCCATGAACAGGAAATGAAAGCCAAGACCCAGGAGATGCGCGCCCTGGTGGTGGAAAGCGAAGCGGAAGTGCCCAAGGCCATGGCCGCCGCCCTGCGCGAGGGCAAGCTGGGTGTTCTGGATTACTATCAAATGCAGAACACCATCGCCGATACCTCCATGCGGGAAAGCATTTCAAAGGCCACGGCCCCTGTGACGGAGGTGGAAGTGCCACAGCATGGCGCCAACGCGCCGAGGAAAAAGTAATGGACGGGCTTATTATCATCGGGTTAATTCTCTGGGCGGCGTTTTCATTCATGACCAGGGCAGCTAAGCAGCAAAAGGGCGTGGAGCAAACAAAAAAGCAGCGGACCTTGACCACCCAATCCGATCCGCCACGTCCCGCTCCCGCCCCGAGACCTGTTCCCCCTATGAGAACCTATATGGAAACACCACGGCAGATGGAGAGGTCAACTCGTATCTTTCCAGAAGGGGAAACCATGATGCCGCGCGTACGCTTTGAAGGCGCGGGCGAGGGGGAGGATCCTTGCCACGAGGAGATGCTGCAACCCGTTACAGGCCAATCCGAGGACCTCAATGCAGCCTACCAGCAGGTTTCCGCGATTCCTGGCTTGGAAATTCAACTGAGCCGTAATTCCCTTCTGCAGGGCATTGTATTCTCTGAGATACTAAACCGTAGGGTGCCCAGGAGGAGATACAGATGAATCCAATTCGCGCCGCTTTTGCCGATGACGATGTTGGAATGCGCCTGGTGGTTCGCAAGCTTTTGGAGCGCAGCGGCGGCTTTGTGATCGTTGGAGAGGCGGAAAACGGAGAAGAGTTGCTCGCCATCGTCGAGGAAAAAAGCCCACAGCTGGTGATGCTGGATGTGGAGATGCCCAAGATGACGGGGGTTGAAGCCGCTCGGGTCATTCAGGACACGGATCCTGCCACCATCCTGATCTTTACCACCGCTCACGACGAGTATATGGCGGACGCCTTTTCCGTGTACGCTTTCGACTATTTGCTCAAGCCCTTTAAGAATGACCGGGCGATGCAGACCCTGGAGAAAGTCAAGCAAGTTCTTCGGACCCGGGAGAGTGCGGAGGCGGCCATCGCGCCGCTTCCCCCGCTTCCAGTTCAGCCCAACGCTGGAAGGTTGATGCTAAAGCACCGGGACGGTGTCAACTTCATCAACATGGATGACATCTTGCTTATCCAGCGGGAAAACCGCCTCACCGTGTTGTACACCGTGAATGAAGGCCGCTTTGTCACCACGGATGCCCTTGGCGAGGTGGAGAGCCGGTTAGACCCACGGGTGTTCTACCGATGCCATAAGTCCTATATTGTAAACCTAAACCACGTTGACAACATCACGCCCTATGGCCGCTGGACATACATCATAAAAATTCGCGGCACGCGCCATGACGCGCTGATTACCCATGAGAAATATGAGGAACTGGAGAAGCGTTTCGGATAAGAGGCAAAAGAACCCATAAATCCTAACTCGATAGCGCGTAAACTCGATTTTATCCGGCGATCCAGTATTTCCGAATGCCCTGGGCAACGCCGCCTTCCTTGCATCCCCCCGTCAGGCGAGGTACGGCCCGCTTTACCGAGGGAAGGGCGTTCCCCATGGCGATTCCAAGGCCTGCCCAGGTAAGCATGGGCAGGTCATTGTCATTGTCGCCAAAGGCCATGATTTCATCTCGCCGGATGTTCAAAAGGCCGGAGAGCATCTCAAGGGCTGTTCCTTTGTTGATTCCCTTGGGCATCACCTCAAAGTTGTCCGCCCAGGAGCTGGTCAGTTCCACGCCCTCAATCCTTGCGCATGCCTCTTTCGCCGCCTCAAAAGCGGCTTCCTGGCCCGGCTTATATACGCAGAAAACCTTCATGGGCGTTGTCAAAATGGCTTCCGCCACGGCTTTGTCTCCCGCCCGGATTCGCAGGGAGGGCACATGGCGCTTTCGCGCCTCCTCATCTCCCAAATGAAAGGCTTCCTGCTCCTCCCGCATCTGGCCGCTGGAATAGACGATAGCATCCTCCGTATACAGGCAACCGCCCAGGCCGTGGCGGGCAAAGACGCCCATAGCGCTGGCGGCAGCTTCCCTGCTGAGATGATGAAGGGCCAGCGTCTTGCCAAAGGGCTTATCCACGATTTGACAGCCGTTTGTGGCGATGATGGCGGCATCCTCCAGCCCGTAGACCATCAGGAGCCTGCCGCAGGAAACCGCGTTTCGCCCGCTGGCCACGGCAAAGCGGACGCCAAGGCCCAAGGCTTCCCGGATGGCGGCCAAGTTTTCGGGATGAATCTCATCGTGGCCAGAAAGGAGCGTCCCGTCCATATCGGAGACGATCAATCGAATCATCAGTACCCCTTCTTTCGCGCTTTTGCGCTGTCGCCGTTTCCAACGCAAGGGTGGACGGCAATCCTCAAAAGCCTTCTTCCACAGAAAAAAACCTGCCATCCCATAGTGTAAGCCTTGTGGCCCAGAGCCTTTGCCTGCGGATGCCCTCCGCCCGGTTCAGCGCCTTGTCTCCATATTTGTCATCCCCTAACACGGGATGTCCAATATGCGCCATATGGGCCCTGATCTGATGCGTGCGCCCTGTGATCAGCTCAAGCTCCACTCGGGAGATGCGGGCATCGGCCTCGACAACCCGATAGCGGGTTTCGATTGGCAACGCGTTTGGAACCGGGCCATCGAATACCTGGACGGTGGCCGTCTTGGCATCCTTGCATAAAAAACCTCGCAAAACAGCTTCTTGAGGCGAAGGACATCCTTTCACAAGCGCCCGATACGTTTTTTTCAAGGCATGATTCCTAAAGGCTCGCTCAGCTTGAGCCAACGCGGCCTCCGTCTTGGCAAGCAAAAGCACCCCGCCGGTTTGGACGTCCAGCCGGTGGCAAGCGTATACGGGCATGCCCAAATGCCGTGTACAGGCGGCCTCCACGGAACCCTCCCCCTGGGTCGGCATGCCCTGGCGCTTATGGACGACCACATACTCGGCATCCTCAAAAATGATTGCCGGCCCGGGCAGCGCGGGCATATCCACATAGAACAGCAACTCATCGCCCGGCATGAGAAGGGTGTCCGGCGCGATTCGCTGCCCATTGCGCTTGATATCCTTATTTTGAAACGCTTCCCGCAGTCTTTGGGGGGGAATCTCCGGAAAACGGAGGGCGATGGCCTTGTCCGCCCTTTCCGGCTTCGCGCCGGCCGGTATTCGCAGCGTTAACCGAATCAATGCAGCAGCCCAAAGGAGTTCCCCGCCGCCTTGCCCTGCATTCCCGTGGCCCAGGAGCTGATCCACCGGGGCGTTTGCAGGCTCATCTCCCGCAGGACATTCTCCATATGTCCCGTGGGCAGCACGCAGAGCATCCCCGCCATCACATCCTTAAGTGCGTCAAAGGGGGCGCCTTGCTTGACGAGCATCCGAAGGTCGTTGGCCACATCGTCAAGGCTATACTCAGGGCGAAGAGCCCCGGCCAAAGCCCGTCGGAGCTTTTCATCCAGAACCGATTCCTCGGGCAAAAGACCATTTATGGAGCCCGCCAGCTGGCTAACCGTAACATAGGGCTGCATCATGTCGCAATAGGCGGCCATGCTGCCAATCAGCGTCTCCGGAACGGCCAGGGACTCATGGAGCAGCAGGTTGCACCCGCCAATGGCGCGGCAATCAAAGGAAGCCTCCAGATAGTTGAGGGCCAAGCGAAGAGTTTCCTGGGTTTCTTCTTTTTGGAGCACTTCCTGAACAAACCGCTGCCGCGGCAGGCGGTCGTCCAAAAATCCGGAAAAGTAGAGGAGGCCGCGGATCATGCCGTCATAAATCGACAGGCGGCTGCGAACTTGGGCATGTTCCTGGCGCATCATAAGCCCGGGAAGAGCCTCCATAAGCTTCGCATCCAAGCAAGCGCAAGGCCGGCCTTGGTAGACGCCCACATCACACCAAAGCCGGAGCCGGAGGGTATACGCTGCCTCAAATTCTGATACCGTACCCAAAAATGCGCGGCCCTCATCGATAAGCATCCGCTCCACCAGGGAGTGCTCCTCCAGCGCCAGACAATCCACATCGTCCCGCAAAGAAGCCATCACAGCCTTGCGAGCCGCGCGGCGCAACAGATAATCGCTGGGGGCGCGGGTTACGGTAACCCAACCATCGACGATTAAATCGCTCAGCTGGTCGATAGGCCAAGCGTCGATAACGCCCGCGCAAGGCGCGTCTTCTCCCAGGCCTTCCAAGCAAGCCTCCCAGCGCGCCGCCTGCATCCGGCCATCTGTCCGGTCATGCCAGCTCTCATTCTGAAAGTCGATATATCGCTTCATAAAGCCTCATCACTTGATCCCATCTGTTATACGGATCCCTTGTTCATTATACCGTACCAAGCCGGACTGTCAAGCGACTGACAATCTTTCCCTCACGGCTTGCCGCTGAGCGTTCCAAACTTCTCCTCATAGGCGTGAATGCTTCGGGCGATGAGGCGCTCCGCCTCGATGGCGGAACCGAAGGAGCGTACCACTGTAACCTTATGCTCCAGCATCTTGTACACTTCAAAGAAATGCTGCATTTCCTCGATGGTATGCATGGGCAGCTCGTCGATGTCCGTGTATTCTTCCATGGAAGGATCGTTGACCGGTACGGCGATGATTTTTTCATCCCGGGACTTGTCGTCCACCATACGCATAACGCCAATGGGCCTACAATCCACCAATGTCAGCGGAAGTATGGTCTCCTGGCAGAGAACAAGCACATCCAGAGGGTCGTTATCGTCCGCGTACGTGCGGGGAATGAAGCCATAGTTGGCCGGGTAGTGGGTGGAGGTATAGAGAACCCGGTCCAGCCGGAGAAACCCCGTTTCCTTGTCCAATTCGTACTTGTTCTTGCCTCCCTTGGAGATTTCAACCACCGCGCAAAAAACGCTGGCGGAAATCCTCCCTGGAGCGATATCATGCCAGATGTTCATACTTCATCCCTCCGCCATTTCTTTGATGCGGCGCGCGATGGATACCAGCATCCGGCGGCTTTCCTCAAGCTTTTCCCGGGTGGCCTGGATCAAATCCTCCGGCGCTTTGGCCAGATAGCCCTCGTTGCTCAGCATGCTCTCCGCCCTGCGGATTTCGTTCTCTATGCCGGTTTTTTCCTTCTCCAGCCGCTGCTGTTCTTTTTGAAGATCCACCAGATCTCCCATGGGAATCCGTATTTCCGCAGCCGGGCACACCAGGGAGACCGTCTTTTCCGATAGGGACCCAAAGCCTTCTAGCACCTCCACCGAGCTGGCGCCGCAAAGCCGCTGGAACGCCTGCTGGGAGGCCTGAATCGTATCGGCCCAAAAGGGTTCCGCGGGCAGCATCAGCAGCCGCACCCGGCGGGATGGCTCCACTTTCATCTCGGCGCGAAGGCCCCGCACCGCCCGTATGGCTTCCATGATACCCTCACACGCGGAAGCTTCCGCGGGGAAGTCCAGCGCCGCGTCCGGAAAAGGCCATTCGGCCAGCATGATGGTCTCGGCGGCACCGGGCAACGCCTGCCAAATGGATTCCGTCAGGAAGGGCATGATGGGATGCAGCAGCCGCAGCAGCCCTTTCAGGCAGTGCAGCAGCACGGCCTGGGCAGTCCGCTTTTGCGCGAGCTCCCCATCCATGAGGCGGGGCTTCGCCCATTCGATGTACCAGTCGCAAAAGGCGCTCCAGGCGAAATCATACACGCGCTGGGAGGCCAGGCCCAGGTCATTTTCATCCAGATGGGCGGTCACATCCCGAATGCAGCCGTTGAGCTGGGCTAAAATCCATTTATCGGAAAGCTCCGGCTGGGCATCCGTTAGGGGCACATCCTCCTCAATGTTCATCAGGACAAAGCGGGAGGCATTGTACACCTTATTGGCAAAATTGCGGGCCGCCTCCACCTTGTCGGTTGAGAAGTTGATGTCATTCCCAGGGGCTACCCCAAAGATCAGGGCGAAGCGAAGGGCATCCGCGCCGTATTTCTCAATGACCTCCTGGGGATCCACGCCATTGTCCAAGGATTTGGACATCTTCCGCCCTTGGGCGTCGCGCACCAGGCCATGGATTAGCACCGTATCAAAGGGGCTCTGGCCCATCTGCTCGATTCCTGAGAAGATCATCCGGGCCACCCAGAAAAAAATGATGTCATAGGCGGTGACTAGGGTGGAGGTGGGGTAGAAATAGCGCAGATCTTCGGTATCATCCGGCCAGCCCAGCGTGGAGAAAGGCCAGAGGGCGGAGGAAAACCAGGTATCCAACACGTCCTCGTCCTGGCGCATGGGCTTTCCACACTTGGGACATGCCTTCGGCATTTCCTTGGACACCGTCATTTCGCCGCACGCGTCGCAGTAATAGGCAGGAATCCGATGTCCCCACCATAGTTGACGGGAAATGCACCAGTCCCGAATATTCTCCATCCAGTTCAGGTAGGTTTTTTCAAAGCGAGGCGGCACAAACTGGGTTTCCCCACTCTTCACGGCCTCAATGGCTGGTTCGGCCAGAGGCTTCATTTTCACAAACCACTGGCGGGAGGCCAAGGGTTCCACCGTATGATGGCAGCGATAGCATGTGCCCACATTGTGGGCATAAGGCTCTATCTTCACCAGCAAGCCCAGGTTTTTTAGTTTCTCCACCACCAGCTTTCGGCACTCCAGGGCTTTCATGCCCGCGTAAGGGCCGGCGTTCTCGTTCATGGAGCCGTCGTCCTTCATGACTCGGATGAGAGGCAGGCTATGGCGCTGGGCCACCTCAAAGTCATTGGGATCATGGGCGGGGGTCATCTTCACGGCACCGGTACCAAATTCTTGATCCACGTATTCGTCAAACACCACTGGGATGATCCGGTTTAAAATGGGCAGAATCACGTTTTTCCCACGGAGGCCGTCATAGCGGGAATCCTCGGGATGCACGGCCACGCCGGTATCTCCCAGCATGGTCTCCGGCCGGGTGGTGGCCACGATGACACCTTGGGAGCCATCCTCGCCGGGATAGCGGATGTGCCACAGCTGGGAATGCTGCTCCTCATACTCCACCTCAATGTCGGAAAGGGTGGTGCGGCACTCGGGGCACCAGTTGATGATCTTCTCCCCCCGGTAGATGAGGCCTTTTTCATAAAGCCGAACAAACACTTCCACCACGGCCTTGGAGAGGCCTTCATCCATGGTAAACCGTTCCCGGCTCCAGTCGCAGCTGGCGCCCAGAAGCCTGAGCTGTTCGGCAATGCGGCCGCCATACTTCTCCCGCCAAGCCCAAGCCCGCCCGAGGAAAGCTTCACGGCCGATGTCCTGCTTGGTGATCCCTTCCTGGGCCATAGCGGCCACAATCCGGGCCTCCGTGGCAATGGCGGCATGGTCCGTCCCGGGCAACCACAGCGTGGGATCCCCCTTCATCCGGTGATAGCGGGTCAGCACGTCCTGAACGGTATACATGGCGTGGCCCATGTGGAGCTGGCCAGTAATGTTGGGCGGCGGCATCACGATGGTGAAGGGCTTCTTTCCCGCCGCCTGATGGGCCTCAAAGTAGCCTTTCTTTTCCCAGTTTGCGTACATCTCGCGCTCAAACTGCTGGGGCTGATACGTTTTTGGCATTTCCGTGCTCATGGTTTGCCCTCCTCGTGGGTGTTCTCTTCTCTGCTTATGGGAAAACAGCAAAAGCCGCATCCATCCAAAGGACGGATGCGGCTCCGTGGTACCACCTTTTTTTCCGGCAAAACCGGCTCAAACCGCTGTAACGCGCGGACGCGCACGGGCTACCGCTGAGTTCGCCCGCAACCCTCCGAAGCGACCTTCCCCTCGCACAGTCCCAGGCGGCCTTGCAGCCGGTGAACCGCCCTCTCTGTTGGCGACACGCGGGTACTCCTCTTCATCAAAGGGAAATATGATGGTTAAGTATATCCCATGGATTCGGGGATGTCAATCCCTTGGTTCTATCGGTCAAAGAAATTTCTGAAGAGAAAGACTTCGAGCTGGCTCTCGACGAAATCATGCGGTTGATCACGCCGCGGTCAAATCAGAGCGTCCTCATTCGCAATCTCCAGAAGTCGAATGATGAAAGCCGCCGCTCACCAAGGAGGCGGTCGACCTTCTGACCGCTCGCTGGAGCTATTACTCCGGCACCGAATATTCGGAATTAGGCACGGATCTTTTTCCGTCCAGCGGCGTCGCCTTTCACTCAGCGTAGCGCTGCTACGCCTCGTTCCAGCTCCTTGCTGGACGAAAAAATCTCTCGTGCCTCTCTTCCGAC
>JAVBOX010000028.1:0-13577 GCA_031550095.1 Eubacteriales bacterium | reverse complement strand
GCGCAGCTGTGGGCTAGCCGGGGTGTTTTTGTTTGGGTTTGCGGCCATCGGTCAATACGGATGCGACTTGGTCTTTGTGGAGGACGCGAAGCGTTCAGGCTTTTTGGCCATTGAGGCTACGATTCCGCCTTTGTTTTCTGAAGAGGATGAGCGGGAAGCGATGCCAGCGCCCAAGCCACCGCTATCCGCCTTGATCAATGCCGCGGCCCCCGCTTTGTCAAGGATCGCTTCCCCGGTTCCTGAGCCGGCAAATCTGTCAACCATGGGATCCGGAGGAAAGATGCCGCTTTATGAGAGCACACCGCAGCCAATGGCGATGCCTGTGACGACCATTTTGGAAACGGCGAAACCTAAGGCTACGGGGGCATCCACGAATCCGCCCAAATCGCCTTCCCCGGCAGCCCCCCGACACGGCGCTGCTTTACCAGCGCCGCCCAAGCCCAAAAGCCCTGCGACGGAAGGCCTCATTGTGGGCGAAGGGGACCCGGAGTTTATTCATGTGTGGATTCCACAGAGTGGAAGCCGGTACCATGCTACACCCACCTGCAGCGGCATGCAGGCCCCCGTGGAGACCACTCTTTTGGATGCCCGACAACAGGGCTTTACGCCCTGTTTGAGGTGTAAACCGCCGGAATAAGGATAAGGAGAGAATGGAATGAAAGCCACAATCAATTCAAATCGGTTGGTTATGCAGAGCGTTATGGGTACTGTGCACCATCCTGCAATCAGGAATCCCTACCGCTTGGATTCAGAAGGGTATGGCCATGTGCTTCCCGGAACGGGCGCTATCACGTATAACGTTAAAATTGGCGATTCCGTCTATGCCATGGAATGCGACCATGTGGAGCCTGGCGTATCCCTGCAGAACCCGGACACCAATGAGAACGCCGCGCTGAATACCCTTTCCTGCATCGGCAACACCGCCACCGTGATGACGGGGGACGCCAAAGGGGATAAGGGGTTTGTGACGGGCAAACACGGCGGCATAGAGCATCTTCTTGCCTATTTTCCCCAGGAGACCTTGGAAAAGATGGCCATTGGGGATAAGGTGCAGATCAAGGCCCAGGGCTTAGGCATGAAGATCGCGGGCTTTGAAAAGACGGTCTTCGCTATGAACATGGATCCAAACTTTTTTGGGAAAATGGACGTGACGGTGGAGAACGGCAAGCTGATGGTGCCGGTATCCGCCATCGTTCCTGCATATCTCATGGGATCGGGTATTGGATCCTCTAATGCCTACAGCGGCGACTATGACATCATGACTGCGGATCAGGACGAAATCCTCCGCCGTGGCTTGGACAAGCTCCGCTATGGGGATATCGTCTTGCTTCAGGATTGTGACACATCCTTCGGCAGAGGATACCTGACCGGCGCGGTGACCATTGGCGTCGTTGTCCATAGCAACTGCATTCTGATCGGCCATGGCCCGGGGGTGGTTACCCTGATGACCGCCAAGAGTCAGGTCATTGAAGGCAGATTATCCGCCCACGCGAACTTGGCGGATTATATGGGCGTATGAGCGCAAGGCGGAGAGCGCCAATCCGCCCCTCATTAATCAAAATCTTTCCTTGACTTTCGCGCATGCTATGGCATATAATTGACTTAAAACGCGATGAAGGAAAGAGTAACGCGCGTAACACCTGTAAAAGAGAGCCGGGTTAGGTGAAAGCCGGACGGGTACGTGGCGCGTGAACATGGTTCCGGAGCGGTTCCGCCGATAGGTAGGCGGGGACGGGAGGCGCCGTTATCGGCCGACTGCGTGATGGCGCGGTTTACATGGGGTGGTTTATGCGGATTCGTCCGTCCCTGATGGGGGCGGACTTTTTTATTACATCTAAACAATCAATTCGGAGACAGGAGGCATCCCTATGGCGGATAAACGGACGTATTATATCTCGACGCCGATTTACTATCCCTCCAATAACCTGCATATTGGCAACGCCTATTGCTCGGTGGCGGCGGATACCATTGCCCGTTTCAAGAAGTTCACAGGCCATGACGTATTTTTTCTGACCGGCACGGATGAGCATGGGCAGAAGATTGAGCGCCGTGCGGCCGAAGCGGGGGTTACTCCTCAGCAGTTTGTGGATAAGATTGTGGCGGGCATTAAGGACCTTTGGAAGCTCATGGATATCGAGTATGACGACTTCATTCGAACGACGGAAAAGCGCCATGAAGTGATCGTCCAAAAGATTTTCCGCAAGTTCTATGAGCAGGGGGACATCTACAAAGGAGAGTATGAGGGCTGGTACTGTACGCCTTGCGAAGCCCACTGGACGCAAACCCAGCTGCAGGATGGGAAATGCCCGGATTGCGGCAGGCCTGTGGAAGTGGTGCGGGAGGAAAGCTACTTCTTCCGGATGAGCAAATATCAGGATTGGCTGATCCAGTATATTGAGGAACACCCGGACTTCATTCAGCCGCCGTCCCGGGCGAATGAGATGCTGACCAACTTCCTGCGCCCCGGCCTTACCGATCTTTGCGTATCCAGAACATCCTTTACGTGGGGTGTCCCGGTTGACTTTGATCCCGACCATGTGATATACGTTTGGATCGACGCCCTGAGCAACTACATCACCGCTTTGGGCTATGGCTCACAGGATGATTCCCTTTTTCAAAAATACTGGCCTGCCGATCTTCACCTGGTGGGCAAGGAAATCATTCGATTCCATACCATTTACTGGCCCATCATGCTCAAAGCGCTGGGCTTGCCTCTGCCAAAGCGGGTGTTCGGCCATGGCTGGCTCGTGTTTGGCGGGGAAAAGATGAGCAAGTCCAAGGGGAATGTGGTGGATCCTGTCATCCTCTGCGGGCGGTATTCCTCTGATGCCATACGGTATTTCCTCATGCGGGAGATGCCCTTTGGCTCCGATGGCAATTTTACCAATGAAGCGCTTTTGACCCGCATGAACGCCGACCTTGCCAACGACCTGGGGAACCTTGTCAGTCGGACGATAGCCATGATTGAGAAATATTTCGGTGGGGAAGTGCCTCCGGCTGGGGAGCGCACGGAGCTGGATGAAGCCCTTCGGGAGACGGCTTTGGCGCTGCCTGAAAAGGTGCTGGGGCACATGGATGAGCTCCACGCCTCATTGGCCTTGGCGGACATCTGGAAGCTGATTGGGGATTGCAACCGCTATATCGATGCCAACACCCCATGGCTGCTGGCCAAGAACGAAGCGGACCGCCCGCGCCTTGGAACGGTGCTGTATCATCTGGCAGAGTGCACCCGGCACATTGGCGTCCTGTTGAAGCCCTTTATGCCCAGAACGCCCGCCCGTATCTTTGCCCAGTTAGGCTTGACGGATGAAGCGGACCATACCTGGGATTCCCTTGCCAAGTTTGGCGTGCTCATGCCGGGCACCCGGGTTTTCAAGGGAGAGGCTTTGTTCCCGCGAATCGACATCCCGGCGGAACTGGAAGCATTGACCGCTATGGGCAAGGCAGAGGTTCCGGCGCTTGTAACGCCTGCCAAGGCGCCTGCTTCAGAGGCGCACGCAAAGCCCGCCAAGGAGATCATTGCCATCGATGATTTCGCGAAAATACAGCTCAAGGTTGCCAGGGTGCTGGCTTGTGAAACGGTGAACAAATCCAACAAGCTCCTGCATTTGACGCTGAAGGTGGGGGAGGAAACCCGCACCGTGCTTTCGGGTATCGCCAAACAGTATAAGCCGGAGGACTTGGTTGGAAGGCAAGTGGTTCTGCTGTACAATCTGGCGCCTCGGGCCATGCGGGGAATCGAGTCACAGGGCATGGTACTGGCGGCCGGCGATGGGGATGAGGTCCGGCTCCTGACAGTGGATGGGGAAATCGCGGATGGGAGCGACATATCCTGATGCTTTTTGATACCCATTGCCACTTGGACGATGCCCGCCTTGATGAGGATCGTCAGGCTATATTAGAGGATATGCAGGCATGGGGCTTCATGCCCTGTGTGACCGTTGGGGCGGATCTCGCCTCCTCAAAGGCATGTCAGGCACTGGCGCAAACGCGGCCTTGGCTATATTTCTCGGCGGCCGTTCATCCCCACGACGCCAAAGACTATGGAGACCAAACTCATGAAACCCTCTTAAAAATGATGGCCGATCCAAAGTGTGTGGCCTGGGGAGAGATTGGACTGGATTACTACTACGACCTCTCTCCCCGGGATGTTCAGCGAAATGCCTTTGAAAAGCAGTTGGACGCGGCGATTGCTTTGAACAAGCCCGTAATCTTTCATGTGCGGGACGCCCACGGAAATGTGACGGAAATCCTTCGTGAGCGAATGGATAAGCTTCCCAAAGGCGTGATGCACTGTTATAGCGGTAGCGTTGAGCAAGCCCGGATTTATCTGGACATGGGATTTTACATTTCCATGGCGGGTCCTGTAACCTTCAAGAATGCGCCAAAGCTTCAGGATGTGGCCCGTTTCGTCCCGGAAGGACGTCTTCTTGTGGAGACGGACAGCCCGTATCTTGCCCCGGAGCCGGTTCGCGGGCATCGGAATGATCCGCGAAATGTGGAGCATATAGTGCGCAAAATCGCCGAGCTGAGAGGCATATCCTTCGAAACCCTTTGCGAGATTACCCGGCAGAACGGCATGCGGTTTTTCGGCATTTCGGAGGAGGCATGAAAGAGCGGTTTCGCTACAAAAAGGAAATGGGGCAGAACTTTATCCTGAATCCGGCCTTGGTGGAGCGCCTCGCGGACGCCTCCATGGTTGCCGAGACGGATGGGGTGCTGGAAATCGGCCCGGGGCGGGGGATGCTAACGGCGGCTCTTGCCCGCCGTGCCCGAAAGGTCATCGCTGTAGAACTGGACCGAACGCTGCTGGACGATCTGGAGGTCTCCCTGGCCCTGTATCCCAATGTGGAAATTGTGGAAGGGGATATTCTCAAAAAGGATTTGGCGGCCCTGGCGAAGGCCTTGGGCCAACCATGCCGTGTGGCGGCAAATCTGCCCTACAACATCACGACGCCCCTTCTGGAAAAGCTGCTAAAGGCCCGGTTGCCTTTTTTGACGATGGCCGTCATGGTGCAAAAGGAGGTGGGCAACCGGATGATGGCGAAGCCGGGGCAGAAGGGGTATGGCCCGCTCTCCATCCTTGTGGATTACCATGCGGCGGCACGGGTATCCTTGGAGATCCCCGCAAAGTGTTTCACCCCGCCGCCTAAGGTGGATTCAAGCTTCATGCTGCTGAACATCCGAGAGGCCCTGCTCCACCCGGATATTGAAGAGGAGCTTTTTTTTCGGGTGGTTCGGGCTGCTTTCGCCATGCGGCGCAAGACGATTTTAAACAACATGATGGCCGGCATGGGGCTATCCAGGGAAGCAGCGCTGGCCATACTTGAGATGGCGGATGTACGAGAGACCGCAAGGGCGGAACAGCTTGAATCCATAGCGTTTGCATGCATTGCGCGGGGAATGATGCGGGTAAAAATTTAAGGCACTGAAACACAGCGCCCTAAAAAAACTGAATATTTATACTTGATGAATTTTCTTACCGAACGCCATACACCAGTTCTACGGAGGCGTAGATATCCAAATCACCGACAAGAAGGGAGCCCCCCAGGGAAGCATCAACCACCTTGTCATAATGAACCTGCATGCCGTTGCCATAGCGGCCATACGGCTCGCTCAACGAGGATGTTTCGTTGATCTGCTGAAGGCTTCCCAGCCAGACGCCCGCCGCGATTGCCAGGGATTCCGCCTTGGAAATGGCCTTGGTTACAGCTTCCGCCAGCGCCTGTTTATAGACATTTTCGGCTTGGGAAGAGGCGTAAGCGATGTTCAAACCGGTGTTTGCGCCCGCTTCCAAGGCGGCGTCAATGACATTGCCCAGGATGGATACGTCGCCTATTTTGATATCGAGAGTATGTTCCACACGAAAGAATTGCGCTTCCGTCCCGTCATCCAGGCGATCATAAACGGTGTACGTAGATAAAGAACTGGTCGCGACGGCTTCTTCTTCAATGCCCAGCGCTTGGACGGCGGCAACAATGGTTTCAATCGCGGCTGCCGTTTCCTCCTGAGCTGTCTTTGCGTTCTGGCTTTCCATTGCGTATCCAACGCTGAGGGTTGCGCTGTCCGCTACCGCTTTAAGCATGGCGGAATCCTGCACACGAAGCGTGCTGTCACTTGCCAGTGCGCCAACGGATGCCGTCAGCAGGCAGAGGATCAACGTGATCGCCAGGATCATTTTCTTCTTCATTCTTCATCGCTCCTTTGTTGTCATTTTGTTTTTTTTCTCCCTCTTGCGATGAGGAAGGTAACCAAACCAATTCCTGCCACGATCATCACATAAGGCAAAGCCATCACGAAGAAAAGCGCAGCGTCCGAGAGAAACCGGCCCGCCGCTTGAAAGGCATTGGGAAATGCGTCGGCGGCCTTCGCCCAGAATCCTTCTTTCTGCCTCTCATCAAGGGTTTTTACCTCTGTAACCGACAGATGAACCACCCCATTGTCTTTCCGTGAGTTCCACTGGTTTAACCTGCCGATCAGCGTCTCAATGGTGTATTGTACCTCGCCAAGCTTGCTTTCAATGTCCACCATATCGCTCATGGAAGTGGCTTGGGTCAAAAGCTCCGTCAAACGGTCTCGCTGGGTCTCGTACATGGCCAAGCGGCCTTTTATATCGAAGTAGGCATCGGAGATATCCTCGGCCATCATTTCCCGAATGGACACCTTCCCTATGGCGGAAACTTGCTCGATAAAGGAATCCAACTTCCCTGTGGGGATTCGGAGGGTCATCATGGCATAGCGCCCGCCCTCCGAGTTTGAGGCGAGCGGCTCGCCCGCCACGGAACTGTATTCCGACCAGCCGCCGGCCATGATCAACAGTTCATCGATCTGCGCCACGTCCACATCATATTGCTCCGTGCTTAGGGAGATGGACGCGGTGCGAAGAACGATGGACTCAGGGGTGTTTGTAGCTTGCCGGCTTAAGCGATCATCCACACCCGCCGCATACATTTCCGCTTCTTGATCTTCTCCGAGATAATTGCCGCTGCCATCTTCCATCATGGGCTCCAGGGCGTTTGGCGCAACCTTCGCGGAGTATAGCGCCGAAGGCGGAGAAACGTCGTAGGTCAGGTTCTGTGAATCTAGCCTTAAGGAAGGAAACAGCCGTCCTGAGCGCATGAGGGCTGTTCCCGAAACAATCAGCGCGACAGCCGCGACCGCGGCCGCCCAATTCCATAGATTTCGCATTCTTCCACGCTTGGAGGCTGCTTCTTGCTGAATGGTGGCTTTCCAATTTTCGCTGAACACCTCCGGAAGGATCAAGGCATCGTCCAGGCAATGCAGTGAGGCAAGAAGCTGCTCGTGCTCCGCCAACTTCGCGGCGCATTCTTGGCACTCAGCAGCGTGGGCGCGGAATTCCGACCCATCCTTTGGGGTCATGTTCCCGTCCGGAACCATGGGAAGAATGGAAAGAAAGTCTTCACACTTCATGCATCTTGCCTCCTTTCACCTTCATAGACGGCTGCGACGCCGAATAGTTCCGCATTTTGGAAAAGAATGGAACGAAGTTTCTCTCTGGCTCGGTTAATCCGCGATTTTATGGTGCCAAGAGGGGTATCCAGGATCGCCGCGACCTCCTCGTATGAAAAACCTTGCACATCCCTGAGAATGAGCGCCGCCCGCATATCGGGCTGCAGCTCTCGAATGCTCTCATGAAGCGTTTGCTTACGGGCGGTTGATTCGGCGTGAAACGATGGATCGGCTGAGTCGTCTTGAGGAGAAAAACCCATATCCGTCAGCGCGTCCAATGATATGGACGGGCGGATTTTTTTCTTTCGGAGAGAATCAAGGCAAGTATTCGTAACCACCCGGTAAAGCCAGGTGGTGAATGAGGCCTGCTTTCGATAGGAGCCAAGGGCCCGCCAAACGCGAAGCATTGCTTCCTGGGCGCAGTCCAACGCGTCTTCGCGATTGCCGGACATGCGAAAGCAGAGCGCGTAAATACGCTTTTCATGGGGCGTCATGAGTTCACCAAACGCCTGTGTATCTCCGTTTTGCGCGCGACGTAGGAGCAAACCCTCTTGTTGCATGCGGACACCTCCCAGGAATGAGACGATTTGTGGGATATGTTTATTGCATAAAGATAAAAAACGCCCGGAAATGGGCGTTATCGAGCTGGTGAGCAAATTTGGTTTTTGAGGATTTACGGTCTAGGATGCTCAACGGGCGGCGGAGGTTGTTCCCGGGCTTTGGCGGGGTTCCATTCCCGTGGTTCAAGGGCGGCTCGCGTTGCCTGGGCATGGCGCGTGGCAATTTCATCCAAATGTGGATGGCGCTGCTGGGGCGGGGGGAATGGCGGCTGCGGAATGATGGGCTCGGGCAAAGAGCCCCCGCGCGGCTCCGCCCGGTGAGGGGATGGCGCTGCGCTTTGGGGTAATGGGGCAACAGCGATGCGTTCTTGGGCGTTGTTCTTCAGCACGGCCCATCGGTCTGTCGCGGTGGCGCGGCCTGAAGCTTTTCGGACCAAATCATAGGGAGACGGCTGGGGCATTGGAACCCCTCCTCGCTTTTTTTACCAGATTATGCAGGGCTTTCTGAAAGATTGAAGGGTCACTCATAATTTGTGCTTGTGATTGTTCAACATCTTCTGTATAATAAACCTATCTGTGGAGAGAAGTGGGGTGTTACGCTTGAGCCGTAATGACAACGAGCGCTTATCACGCAGCGAGCGCCACCGTGCGAGCCAGGATGGACAGGATTTTCAGGATATATATGGGAAGGCTTCATCCGAACCTCGTCGCAGGCGCACTCAGGCTGCGCGTTTGCAGTCGGACACCGATGATATGATCGACACTGTTGTGCCTCTTTCCAGAGGTTCGACAGGCACACAGCAACGATATACTCCGCCAAAGCAGGAGCAACCCTCTTGGTTAAAACAGGATGCGCAGCCAAGCAACGGGCGTTATCGGGTTCGCTACGATGAAATATCCGACGATGAAGATGATGATTATGAGGATCTTCCCAAAAGGCGCATGCGCAATACGAACGAAGAGCCGCCGGAGAAGCGGCACATTCTCCGCTGGGTAATCATTGGCATTTTTATTGTGGCATTCCTTGCGGGCGCTACGTATATCGGCACCCAACGTCCGGATCTCATTGAGACCGTCGTCGGCAAGGCCAGGGATCTGATCGCTGGGCCAACCCCGTCCCCAGAACCTTCGCCTTCGCCCTCACCCTCGCCGGAACCCACACCGGAGCCACCTCCGGACGCCAGCGCCGCGGTGATCATCGGCTTTTTGGCCAACCCGGCTCAGCAGCCGGATATAAACGAGCCTATAACATTCACAATTACCACCACACTGCAGACAAACCGTGTTCAAATTGTGGATGATAACGGCCAGGTTTTGATTGAGCAAACGGATACCGGCTATGTGGATACACCCAATGGCCGCGTCTGGAACCTGATGGTGTATTTTCCCACGCCATACAAGGGCAATTTGGAGGCATACCCAGGCAACGAGGCTGGGTGGAATGATGCCAATGGGGCGGTGAACATTGTTGCCGTCGGTGATACCGAGGCGCCTGTTGAGACCGCCGCAGCCGATGATGGCACCGCCATGGTCGCGGCCCAGGGTTCCGCTTCGGAATCCGTGCCTGTTTCCAGCGTTTCTGTGAGCGAAACGGTGTTGGATAAAGCCGGAGAGCTTTCTTCCTATACAAGGGAAAAAACCATCAATTTCGGCGATGCCGACGTCTACAAAGGTTTCTATAAAGCGGCAGGCATGGATGGTATACTGGCATTCCGTGGAAGCAACATGCGCCAAAACGCCGCTTTTGGAACGGTCGCCCCGGAGGAATTAAAGCTTACAACCCAGTGGGCCGCCAATGTAGGCAGCAATTCTGCTGAGCAGGATACGTTCGCCGTGCAGCCCCTTATCGTTAAATGGCATGCGAACATTCGGGAAATGATGGCCCTAAATGAGGACAAAAGGACGAAGGACTTATTAAGGGAAGTCATCTATGCGAGCAATGACGGCAACGTTTACTTTTTTGACCTGGATGACGGTTCTCCGACTCGGGATATCCTTACCATGGATCCTATTGTGCCCATGTTGAGCAGCCCTTCCGTGCACCCGGCAGGAATCCCTATTCTGTTTGTAGGAACCGGCGATCCGAAAGCTCCATCAACAGATGGGCAGACGGGAATGCAAGCGTATAACCTGCTTGGGAACAGCAAGATGGCCCTCTTAAGGGGTAAAAGGGAAGAAGCGTATTCCTCAAATGAGGCATTCATCACATCTCCTCTTGTGGATACCCAGGCGGATGTGGTGGTGACGGTGGGTGGAAATGGGCTTGTCTATACGCTTTTGCTGAATACAGAGTCCAGCAGTGAACAAAACACGCTGGTTTTTGAGCCGGAGCTTACCTATTACCGCTCCAAGGTGGGAGAGGAGGACACCTCCATCCTTAGTTCTTTGGCGGCATATGGAGAGATGGCTTACTTCGCGAGCCAAGGTGGCATATTGCAGGCTTTGAACCTCAATACTTTCACCAACAAGTGGGCGGTTAACCTTGGAGGGAAGACCGATGCCGCCATTGCCCTGGAAACTGGCGACGGGGGTACCGCCCTCTATACCGCCACCAACGGCGACGGTTCGGGCAATTCCGTTGTCCGCAGACTTGACGCGGATACCGGAGAGATGATCTGGAGCGCCACTCTTTCCGGTGCAATCCACGCGTCGCCGCTGGTAGGCCAAAATGGCGTTAGCGATCTTGTATTCTTCACCGCGGATGGTTCCACGCTCTATGCTCTCAGCAAAGAAACCGGCGAAATCACATGGCAGCACGCGCTGAATGGGAAGAAGGTTTCCTCGCCGTTGGCGGTCTATGATGGCCAAGGCAACGCGTTTGTGCTTCAGGGCGATGAGAGCGGGCTGACCCTTTTGGAAGGAAAAACCGGGAACAAGATTGACTATCTCGAAACCGACGGGGCCCCCGTAGGTTCCCCTGCCTCGTTTGACAGCTTGATTGTTTTCGCAACCGATGCGGGCAAGCTCTACGGCGTCGCGCTGCACTGATTTTCGGGTTTAAGAAAAGCATGAAGCGCAGGGGCACACCCCGCAGACTGCCGATCTTGGAAGCCGCTGGCGAAAAGCGCAAGGGCTAGGCCTTCTTGTCGCTGGTCGCGCGGCTTCTTTTTCATCGTCCTGTTGATTCTCGCGCCATGAGGCGTTTGGGTTATCCCGTTTTTTACAAAACCTTCGCCGTAATTCCAGGAAAAAATTGGAAAGGAAGAAAACCCCATGAAGCAATACCTAGTGGCATTGGACCAGGGAACGACCAGCTCGCGCGCGATTGTGTTTGACAGACAAGGAAAAATCCTTGCGATGCACGCCATTGAGTTTGAGCAAATCTACCCGCAGCCGGGTTGGGTGGAACACGATCCCGTTGCGATCCTCAACACCCAGGTGGAAGCGCTCCGCCAAGCGGTGCATCTTGCTCAGATTGATCCAGCGGATATTGCGGCCATTGGCATAACCAACCAACGTGAAACGACGGTTCTTTGGGATCGAAAAACCGGCACGCCTGTTTATAATGCAATTGTATGGCAATGCCGCCGAACGGCGCCTCTAATCGAAAAGCTCCGCCAAGAAGGGCTTGAGCCCTATATCCGAAAGACCACGGGCTTGATCCCAGATGCGTATTTTTCGGGGACGAAGCTCTCGTGGCTTCTGGATTTGCCAGGCGTTCGTGGGCGCGCAGAACAGGGGGAGCTGTGCGCCGGCACCATCGATAGCTGGTTGGTCTGGAACCTCCTGGAGGGCAGGCCACATTTGACGGACGTGACCAATGCCAGCCGTACCATGTTGCTAAACATTCATACCATGGAGTGGGACGATGCACTACTGAACGCGCTGAACATTCCCAAGCATTTGCTGCCTCAGGTGGTGGACAGCGTTCACATGATGGGTACGCTGGCGCCGGATATCCTGGGCTGTCGTGTGCCTGTGGCAGCCATCGCCGGGGACCAGCATGCCGCGCTTTTTGGACAGGCATGTTTCGAAAAGGGCGATGTGAAGAACACCTATGGCACAGGCTGCTTCCTGCTGATGAATACAGGGGATACGCCTGTGGTATCCGACAGCGGCCTACTAACGACTGTCGCTTGGCAAATGAATGGCAAACCCACATATGCGCTGGAAGGCAGCGTTTTTGTGGCAGGGGCGGCCATCCAGTGGCTTCGGGATGAGATGAAACTCTTGGAGCGGGCCTCCGATAGCGAAGCGATTGCCCTGTCCATCCCCAACAACGGCGGGGTTTATTTTGTGCCCGCGTTTACTGGCTTGGGGGCGCCTCACTGGGATATGTACGCCCGCGGCGCGATGGTGGGCCTTACCCGGGGAACGGGGCGCACGCATGTGGTTCGAGCGGCGCTTGAGGCTATCGCTTACCAAAGCGCGGACATGGTGAATGCCATGGCAAAGGATTGCGGGTACCGACCGGAGCGGCTCAGGGTAGATGGCGGCGCGTGTGCCAATGGTTTCCTGATGCAGTTCCAGGCGGATATGCTAAACCTTCCGGTGGAGCGGCCCCGGGTTATCGAAACAACCGCCCGTGGAGCGGCAATGATGGCTGGGTTGGCGGTCGGCCTCCTTAAGGATATTCGGGAGGTTGGGGATGCCTGGCAACGGGATTTGGTATTTTCCCCGGAAATGGACGTGGGAATCCGCGAGAATTGCTTGGCCGGGTGGAAGAAAGCCCTGGAACGTGCAAAGGGATGGATTGAGGCATAGTTATACTATTAGACGTCCGTTATACCATGCATTGTGTATCGATTTCATGCGCATACAATCATGTAGTGGCACAAAAATTACTTGGCGCACTTCCATTTGAAGCAAAATTGTGCTATAATGTAAATATCATGAAAGTGTGGACATATTTCTGCAAAAAACGACAAAAGGGGTGCGCATGAATGGAACAGGTAAAGCTGATGATCGTGGAAGACAACGCGGAATTACGCCGTATGTTGGGCGACTACTTCAACCTGCAAGAGGATGTGAAAGTGGTCGCCTCTGCGGCTAACGGAGCGGATGCATTAAGCCGTATCGAGGAAACTGCTCCGGACGTGATGCTTTTGGATATGATCATGCCCCAGATGGACGGATTTGAGCTGCTTACCAGGCTTCGCCAAAAAAAAGCGGAAGAGAGGCCGGAGGTCATTGCGCTGACAGCTTTATGTCGTGATGATTTTATCAGCCGAACCATTGAACTCGGCGTCAGATATTATATGGTAAAGCCCTTTGATTTTGACCTTCTTCACCAGCGTGTTGTGGAAACGGCGGGTGTTCGCCGCAATATGCCGGAGCTTGGCGCGGCCGTTGCGGGTTCCCGGCCCAAGACCGTCGATGAGCGCATTGCGACGATGTTCCTGACCATTGGCATGCCTGCCCACATTAAAGGATATCAGTTTTTGCGTGAAGCGATTAAGATTGTCATTCGCAATCCCGAAATTATTAATAGCATTACAAAAGAACTTTACCCTGCCATTGCCTCACATTTTGATACTTCTTCAAGCAAGGTAGAGCGAGCCATCCGCCATGCCATCGAGGTTGCTTGGACGCGTGGGACAATTGAAA
>JAVBOX010000149.1:0-24477 GCA_031550095.1 Eubacteriales bacterium | reverse complement strand
GCGCAGGTGCGGGCGATGTTGCCCGTGTTCTGGGGGATTTCGGGTTCCACTAAAACAATATGAAACATGGGATAAGTATAGCGGGAAACGGCCGGGGACGCAAGGAGGAAAGTGACAAGCGCCAAGGCCATTGGGAGCTTTTCACCGCTCCCTTGACAAGCACGGGCTTTCGCCTATACTAGCTTACATGGTCAGGGTGTGTTTCAAAGAAACGCGCCCTAATGGGATAAGCGCGTTCAGGGTACCCCGTGGATGGATTGCTTCCTCGCCGGAACGGACGACAGCGCGAAGCATCCTAAAATTAATTTGCGCCCGATGTTGAGCGCTCTTTTTAAAGGGGGGAGGCAGTCTGGCTATCCATAGCGCCTTGGTCGTTTCCCGTGGTGAGCAGAGTGCCGCTTCCCTATCCGCGCTTCTTCTGCAGGCCGGCATCTTCCATGTAGAAATCGTCCAGTCAGCTGAGGAGGCGGAGGCGAGGTTGCGGGGCGATGCCCCCGATCTATGCGTTATCAACGCGCCGCTGCCGGACGCCAGCGGGGAAGCGCTTGCCGGAAAGGTTGCCCGGGAAGGCCAGTCCGAAGTTTTGCTGCTGATCAAGGCGGAGTTGACAGAGACAACCGAGGGCAGGCTCCGGGGTCTGGGGATTTTCATCCTGGCAAAACCTATTCACAGGCCGCTTTTTCAGGGAGCCATCCGGCTTGCCCAGGCCGCCAAGGATCGGCGGGATGCCCTCCTGCGGGAGAACAGGCGGTTGCGGCAAAAAATTGAGGATATCCGCATTGTGGACCGGGCCAAATACCTCCTCATTTCCTATCTCTCCATGACAGAGCCGGAGGCACACCGGTACTTGGAAAAACAGGCCATGGATATGCGCATCACGAAGAGGGCGGCTGCGGAAGAAATCATCAAAACCTACGAGGGTTAACCTTCGTTTGCTCGTTGGCATCACGAACACCGACCTTCCAAGCCATAAAAGCCCATCCGTATCCTCATTGAGCGCACGCATTCCTTCGATGTTGTCGAACATGCGGGCCATCTCCGTTACACGGGCCCGGTTGATGATATGCCCCAGGAAGAAGACCTGGCCTGAGTGGGAGGCAATGCGCCGTTCCCATGCCCTGGGACGGCGGATCAGCGCCATAGGCAAATGCGGCGTCCACCGTTCTGAATGCTGTCCCCATTGTCAGACGAAGGGCACCCAGGAGAAAGCCGCCTCCATTTCCATCCTCCCAGCGGAGATCTCGAACGGTGCGCTTTGTCATGGCACGTAATATTGTCCCTTGTCCGCCGTTCTCACGATAATTCATTAAGACACTTGACTAAATCGCTAAAGTATCGTATACTAACGCAAAATCGGCAGAAAGGGCATTCATATATGCAATCATCCATGGATCTGCTTCGGCGGGATGAACGAGTCACATTAGCGCTTCGGGGCCTCTATGAGCGATATGGCTATAAGAAGTTTCCCATGAACCGCTTTGAGGAGTATGATTTTTACGCCGAATACCGGGATTTTTTAAGCAATGGGCATGTTCTTACTTTTTCCGGACTGGACGGGCGTTTGATGGCCTTGCGCCCGGATGTGACGCTGAGCATCGCCCGCAAGGTAAAGGAAGACGCGGGAGGCGTGGAGCGGCTCTACTATACGGAACCGGTCTACCGGCCCGGCCACGGCGCCTCCGAATACCGGGAAAGCTCCCAGGTAGGCGTGGAGCATTTTGGGAATGATACGCTGTATACCAGCGTTGAGCTCGTCACCCTGGCCGTGGAAAGCCTGTCCATCATCTCGCGGGAAGCGGTGCTGGACCTTTCCCATACGGGCTATGTGGGTGGGCTTCTGGCCAGCCTGCCCGTGGATGAACCCGCCCGCCGGGCCATTCGCCGGTGCATTGAAGCCAAGAACGCCCACGCGCTGGGCGACATCGCGCAAAGCAGCATGGATAAAGATGAACTGGAGCGGCTCCAGGCGATCACCAGGCTCTCTGGCCCTCTTCCTGATTCCCTGGGCAAAGCCCGGAAGCTGGCGAAGGGCCCTGAAATGCTGGCCGCCGTGGAAGAGCTGGCAGCCCTGACCAAAGTGCTGACCGCCCTGGGCAAGGCGGAAACCCTCCGGCTGGACTTCTCCATCACCAGCGACGCCAAATACTACGCCGGTCTTATGCTCCGGGGATATATCGGCGGTGTACCCAGCGCGGTGCTCAGCGGCGGACGGTATGATCCCCTGCTGCGACGCATGGGCAAGCAAGGGGTCTCCGCCATGGGTTTTGCCATCTACTTTGATGAGCTGGCCCGTTTCTTCAGCGCCCAGGCAGATACCGCAGTGGAAACCATCGTACTGTACGGGAGGGATGCGGACCCCGCCGCTGTGGCAAGGGCCGTGCAGGCCCGCGTTTCCCTCGGAGAGCGGGTATGGGCGGGAATGGAGCCTCCGGCGGGGCTCACCTGGGCCCATGTGGTGGAGGTGAAGAATCATGCTTAGCATCGCGCTGCCCAAGGGGCGCCTTGGGGATAAGGTTTATGCCCTCTTTGAGCGGCTGGGGTATGGCTGCCACGATTTCGCGGGGGACCACCGCCGCCTGGTGCTGGAGAGCGAGGAAAACGGCGCCCGGTATTTCCTGGTGAAGCCTTCGGACGTGGCCATATACGTGGAGCGGGGCGCCGCGGACATCGGCGTGGTCGGTCGGGATATTCTGTTGGAAACGAAACCGGATGTATATGAACTGCTGGATTTGAAAATCGGCCGCTGCGGACTGGCGGTGGCTGGGCCTGTGGATTTCGTTGACAGGCCAGATGCGCCCCTCCGGGTCGCCACCAAGTACCCCCATGTGGCCCGGCGGCATTATCAGCAACAAAATCGGGATATCGAGGTCATCGGCCTCAACGGGTCCATTGAACTGGCACCGCTTCTGGGGCTTTCCGATGTGATTGTGGACATTGTGGAAACCGGCGCCACCCTTCGGGAAAACAACCTAAAGGTCTTTGAGGAAATCGCCGGCAGCAGCGCCCGGCTCATCGCCTGCAAGAGCCACTACAAATTCAAGCAAAGCGCCATTGACGCGCTGGTCGCCCAAATGGCGGAGGAGATAAGAGAATGATGCGGATCGCAAAGGGAAACCAGGTGGATGTGCGGAAATTGGTAGCCCGGGACGCCGCGGTGGACCAGGCCATTGACGCAAGCGCTCGGGAGATCGTCGACGCCGTGCGGAGGGATGGGGATGAAGCCGTTCGGCGGTACACCGCCCTGTTCGACCAAGTGGAGATCTCCGCCATTGAATTGCCCCCTTGGGCATTGGACGAGGCCCTCGCCATCATGGATCCGGATTTTGTGGAGACGCTGCAACAGGCGGCTGCCAATATTGAGGCATACCATGCCCGGCAAGCCCGCAACAGCTACATCATCAGCGAGACCGAAGGTGTCATCCTGGGCCAAAGGATTCTTCCCCTCGCCAGGGCGGGCCTTTATGTCCCCGGGGGCACCGCCGCCTATCCCAGCACCGTTCTGATGGACGCCATTCCCGCGAAGATCGCCGGGGTCTCCGAGGTCATCATCGCCACGCCGCCGGGGCGGGATGGCCGGGTGAACCAAGCGGTTTTGGCCGCGGCCAAAGTCGCCGGGGTGACCCGGATATTCCGCGTGGGCGGAGCCCAAGCCATCGCCGCCATGGCCTATGGCACGGCCTCCGTGCCCCGGGTGGATAAGATCGTCGGCCCTGGCAACGCCTATGTAAACGCGGCGAAGCGGCTGGTATACGGCCAGGTGGATATTGACATGATCGCCGGGCCCAGCGAGATCCTTATCATCGCCGACGAGACCGCGGATCCGGTCTGCGTGGCGGCGGATCTCCTTTCCCAGGCGGAACATGACAAGCTTGCCGCCTCCATCCTAGTGACCACCAGCGCTTCGATGGCGGAAGACGTCCAAAAGGAAGTGGAGCGGCAGATTCCCCTATTGCCCAGGGCGGAGATATGCCGGTCATCCATAGACCAAAACGGCTGGATTTTTCTGGCGGATTCCTTGGAGGAGGCCATAGACATCAGCAACCTTGTGGCCCCGGAGCACTTGGAGCTTTGCCTGGATGATCCCTTCCGCTGGCTCTCCCGGGTGAACAACGCGGGCAGTGTTTTTCTTGGCAAGAGCGCCCCGGAAGCCCTGGGAGATTACTTTGCCGGGCCTAACCACACCCTGCCAACCAGCGGCACCGCCCGCTTTTCCTCGCCCCTTTCCGTGGATGACTTTCTCAAAAAGTCCTCCTTCCTGTATTATTCTAGGGATGCCTTGGCCAAGGTTCATGGCCGGGTGGAAGACTTTGCCCGCCGGGAGGGATTGGACGCTCACGCCCAAAGCGTTGCCACACGCTTCCGAGAGGGGGCCGAGGGATGAGCCGATTTTTTTCCCCAGCCTTGTCTGACTTGGCGGCATATGTGCCGGGTGAGCAGCCCAGAGGGCAGGCATTTATCAAGCTGAATACCAACGAAAGCCCTTTTCCGCCCGCTCCAGGGGTTATTGCCGCCTTGAACGCGGCGGAGGTTGGCCGCCTGAACCTATACTCCGACCCTACGGCCCTGGCGCTGGAGGAAGCCATCGCATCCTTCTATGGACTTTCCAGGGAACAGGTCATCTCAGGGAATGGTTCCGATGAGATTCTCGCCTTCGCCATCCAAGCCTTTGGAAACGGCGGCGTGTGTTTCCCGGACATCACCTATGGCTTTTACCCGGTTTTGGCCAGGCTCTATGGCATCGACGCCAAGACCATCCCGCTTTCAGCGGACTTTCGCATCATTCCCGCCGACTATGACGGCGCGGGCAGAACCATCTTCATCGCCAATCCCAACGCTCCCACCGGCCTGTGTTTGACCGCCTTCCAGGTGGAGCATATTCTCAAGCGCAACCCAGATTCCCTGGTGATGATCGACGAGGCCTATGTGGATTTCGGTGGGGAAAGCTCCGCCTCCCTTTTGGCCTGCTATGAAAACCTGCTGATAGTCCACACGTTTTCCAAGTCCAGAAACCTTGCGGGGGGCCGGATCGGATTCGCGCTGGGCTCTCCCGACCTCATCCTTGACCTGCGCCGGATCAAGTTTTCCTTTAACCCCTACAGCCTGAACAGGCTGTCCATTCTGGCGGGGGCCGCGGCCATGGAGGACACGGGGTATTTCACGAAGTGTACCCGCGCCGTGACCGAAACCCGGGATTGGGCCACGGAAGAACTGAAGCGCCGGGGCTTTACGCTCACGGACTCCAAGGCCAACTTTCTGTTTGCCAAGCCCCCAAGGATGGGCGGCAAAACCTATATGGAAGCCCTAAGGGAACGGGGCGTTCTCATCCGGCATTTTAACGCGCCTCGCATCGACGCCTACGTGCGGATCACGGTTGGCTCCAGGGAGCAGATGCTGGCGCTTTTGGAAGCCACCGACAGCCTTATGGAGGAAATCACATGCAGCGTACCGCAAACATAGACCGAAAAACGACGGAGACGAACATCGCGCTGGCCCTTGCCCTGGATGGCATGGGAAACGCCAGCATCAATACCGGCTGCGGCTTTCTGGATCACATGCTCACCCTTTTCGCGCGGCATGGCCGGTTTGACCTGACCCTCACCTGCTCGGGAGATACCAGGGTGGACTACCACCATACCACCGAGGATTGCGGCATCGCGTTGGGTCAGGCTTTCGCGAAGGCCTTGGGGGACAGTAGGGGCATTGTCCGGTACGGAAACATTTTGCTTCCCATGGACGAGGCCCTTGTGATGGCGGCCCTGGATATCAGCGGCCGCTGTTATCTTGCCTACGGCCTTTCGCCCACAGCCCAAAAGGTAGGCGATTTCGATACGGAGCTGGCGCAGGAGTTCTTCATGGGCTTTTGCCGAAGCCTGGGACTTACCCTGCACCTTCGCCAATTGGCGGGTGAAAACGCCCATCACATCTTGGAGGCGGCGTTCAAAGGTGTCGGCAGGGCACTGGCCCAGGCAGTTTCCATCGACGCAAAAGGCGCCGACCAAATTCCTTCGACGAAAGGCATACTCCTATGATCGCGATCGTGGACTACGGCGTTGGCAACCTGTTTTCCCTCAAATCATCCTTGGAATACCTGGGCGTTCCCTGCGTGGTAACAGGGAAAGAAAGCGCCCTTAGGCAGGCGGACAAGATCATCCTGCCCGGAGTCGGGGCCTTTGGGGACGCCATGCTCCGGCTTCAGGCCACAAACCTGGTCCCCACCCTGGACACCCTCGTCCGGGAGGGAAGGCCCCTCATGGGCATTTGCCTGGGCATGCAGCTGCTCTTTGAGCGGGGCATGGAATATGGCGAATGGAAGGGGTTAGGCTATCTTCCCGGCGTTGTGGAGCCTCTCACGCCGGACTTGCCGGAGGGGTTCAAGGTCCCTCACATCGGTTGGAACGCGCTGCGCGTTCAGGACATTGACGAGCCGCTTCTTCGGTATGTACGGGAAGGAGACCATGTATATTATGTCCATTCCTTTTATGTAAAGGGATGCGGCGACGCGGCGAAAGCGTTCTCGGAATATGGCGTATGGGTGCCTGGGGTGGTGCGGCGCCGTAATGTGGTAGGCACCCAGTTTCACCCGGAGAAAAGCGGCGCCGTAGGCCTTAGCATGCTAAAGGCCTTTGCGGAGGGATAGGGGGAGTGGGATGATCATCTTTCCGGCCATTGATTTGAAGGATGGACAAGTGGTGCGCCTCACCCAGGGAGACTATGGGCGCATGGATGTATACGACCAGGATCCGGTGGCGGTGGCGGTTCGGTTCAAGGGGGCAGGCGCCACCCACCTCCACGTGGTGGACCTGGATGGAGCCAAGGACGGCACACCGAAAAACCGGGAGGCTTTAAAAGCCCTTGCCCAAGCCAGCGGCTTGTTCATCCAGACAGGGGGCGGCATGAGAAGCCCCGCCCATGTGGAAAGTGCCTTGGCTTTTGGGGTTAATCGGGTGATTCTGGGCACGGCGGCACTTCGGGATTCGACGTTTCTAACGGCCATGCTGGCCGCTTACGGGAATAGGATCGCCGTAGGGGTGGATGCCCGGGATGGGAAAGTCGCCGTGAGCGGCTGGCTGGAAAATACCGGCAGGGACGCCATAGACTTTTGCCGAGAACTTCTCGCTCTTGGGGTCTCAACCATCATCTACACGGATATTTCCCGGGACGGGGCGTTTACCGGCCCAAACCTTTCGGCGTATCGGACCCTTGCCGCCCTTTCCGGGCTTCAGGTCATCGCCTCGGGAGGCGTCGGCGGAGAGACGGATGTGACCGCCCTGCGGGACATCGGCGTCCATGGGGTCATCATCGGCAAAGCCCTCTATACAGGGCGGGTGGAGCTTGGCCGGGCCATCGCAATTGGAGAAGGAGGAAAAAACCCGTGATCACAAAGCGCATCATTCCTTGTCTGGATATCCGGGATGGGCGGGTCGTCAAGGGGCGGAACTTTACCGGCATACGGGACGTGGACAGCCCCGTGGCCCTGGCAAAGTATTACAACGAGCAGAGCGCCGACGAGCTTGTTTTTTATGATATCACCGCCAGCTATGAGGGCCGCCAGCTCTTCACCGATGTGCTCACCTCCGTGGCCCGGGAGGTGTTCATTCCCTTGACTGTGGGCGGCAACATTCACTCGGTGGAGGATTTTGACCGGGTGCTGAAATGCGGCGCGGATAAGGTAAGCGTCAACAGCGGCGCCATCCGAGACCCCTCCCTCGTTTCAGCGGCGGCAAAAAAATATGGAAATCAGTGCGTAGTGCTGTCCATGGATGTAAAGCGGGTAAACGGCCAGTTCCGCCTGTTCGCAAAAGGCGGAAGGGAGGATACGGGCATCGACGCCTTGGATTGGGCGGCACAAGGGGCAAAGAACGGTGCGGGAGAGCTGGTGGTCAACAGCATTGATACCGACGGTGTCCGGGAGGGCTTTGACCTGGAAATGCTCAAGGCTATCGCCGACCGAGTGAGCATTCCCATCATCGCCAGCGGCGGCGCGGGGAACATGGCCCATTTCGGCGAGCTCTTCACCAAGATACCCGCCATCGACGCCGGGCTGGCCGCCTCCATCTTCCACTACAAAGAGGTGGCCATTCCGACCCTGAAGGAATACTTGCGCGGAATGGGCATTCCTGTCCGCGCTGGAGGAGAAGTGGATGGAACTCAAGTTTGACAAGGACGGACTCATTCCCGCGGTGGTTCAGGACATAGATTCAGGCCGGGTGCTCACCGTGGCCTACATGAACCGGGAAAGCCTGGATATCACCCTGAGAGAAAAGCGCGCCTGCTTTTTCTCCCGCTCCCGCCAGGCGCTTTGGCGGAAAGGGGAGACCAGCGGGAACACCCAAGAAGTGATCCGGATAACCGCCGACTGCGACGGGGATGCCCTGGTCATGGAGGTGCGGCCCAAGGGACCCGCGTGTCATACCGGTGAGGAGACCTGCTTCCATAACCCCCTGTATAGCGATGATGAGAATGCACCTTTCTCCATGGACTCCCTCTATCGGCTGATAAAGGGCCGAAAGGCCGAGGCCAAGGAAGGCTCCTACACCACCTACCTTTTCCAAAAGGGAAAGGAAAAGATCCTGAAGAAGGTGGGCGAGGAATGCGCGGAGGTCATCATCGGTGCCATGAAGGACAGCCGGGAGGAGACGGTCTATGAGATTGGGGACCTGACCTATCATATCCTGGTGCTGATGGTAGAACAGGGCATCTCCCCCGAGGAAATTCTCAGGGAACTCCAAAGCCGCCATGTGGTGGATCACAAGGTTAAGCAGGAGCCGCTCAAATAACCCTGTGGATAAACGCATGGATTCTATGGCGATGAAGAAGCACGGTTCGACGGTTGAATCTTGCTTCTTTAGGCGTGTTTCGTTTCGATTTCTACCGCTGCGAAAAGCGAAAAAGGGTGCGCCAGATTATCGGAACGACGGGTTGAGCTCCACATCATACGGCCCGGAACCGGCGGGAATCGTGCCAATCACGGCGAAGGTATCGGCATCTATGACAGAGACGGTGTTAGAAATAAAATTCGCCACGTATACGCGCCGCGTGATCGGGTTGATGGCGATCCCACGAGGCCCTGTTCCAACGGTTATCGTCTGCAATACCGTGTTGTTCACGCCGCGAATGACGGTGGCGGTATTTCCCCCGAAATTGGAAACATAGATCAGATTGCGCACCGTATCCACCGCGCTACCAAAGAGGTTTGAGCCGACTCCCGTTGTGATGGTCGTCACAAGGGTGCTGGTGGCGCCATCGATGACCGAGACGCTCCCCCCCTGAAGATTTGGCATATAGATAAGGTTTGTCAGCGGGTTGACCGACGGGATTCCGGGATCGGCGCCGACGGACACCGTCGCGACGACCGTGTTTGTGATGCCGTTGATTACGCTGACGCTGTTGTCTGGAGCGCCGTTCGCGACATAGACGCGGTTGGTCACCGGGTTAACCGCTACGCCTCCCGGCGTTGAGCCAACCCGAATGGAGCGAATGACGGTTTCCGTATTGCCATCGAGAACGGATGCGCTATCGAACAACCCGATGGCGATATAGGCTAGGTTTGTGGAGGGATTCACATCGACGAGAAAAGGCAGCGGGCTGAGGGCGAGATCGGCGACAATGGCCAGCGTCTCGCTGTCAATAATGGTCAGCGTTCCGATGGACGTGTTGACCACATAGACCCGCTTCATAGCCGCGTTATACGCGACGCCCCGCGGCCCCGCGCCGCTTGTCAGCTGGATCGTTTGGAGAACTGAACGAGCCTCCGCATCTATTACAGTCAATGTATCTCCCAACTGATCCGTCACATACAGGATATCGTTGGCGATAGGCGCAGGGCCAGTTGGTCCGGTTGGGCCGGTTTCCCCGGTTGCGCCGGTAGGGCCGGTTATCCCCGCCACACCAGCCAGCCCGGTTGCCCCGGTAGGTCCCGGAGTCCCCGGAGGGCCGGGCGGCCCCGCTTGCCCGGTGGCGCCTCTTAGAATAAGGGCCTTGCAGTTCATCTGTGAAAACGCTTGGGGCTGGGCACGGCAATATGCGCGGCGTCCATTCGGACCATCCGCCTGATGATTGGTTCCAAACACGAAAACTCCTCCATATGGGCAATATATGCTCCATAGAGCCTATGCGAAATGGGGAGCCGGGGTTCGAGTAGCCCGTATAATGCAGATAAACTTTTTTGCCATAACCATTTTCCAACGAACCCTGCACTTGAAGAAACCAGCATAACCCAGTATAATACAGAATGCCGAAACCGTTTTTTATCTATTTTATTTAAACGCAATAGGAGCGTCCTATGATTCGAATTTTAACGGACACCTCTTCGGACATTACGCAAACGCAAGCCAATGAGATGGGCATCGAGTTGGTACGAATGAACGTCCAGTTCCCGGGAAAAGAGTACCGGCCGGAAGAAGATGAGGATTTCAGCGGATTTTACCGCCTGTTGCAGACATCTGACGCTTTCCCCACCACAAGCCAGCCTTCCCCGGAGGCCTTCGCCAAGGTCTTTCGGGAAGCACAGGCGGCGGGCGACAGCGTCCTGGGCATTCTGATTTCCAGCAAGCTCAGCGGCACGCTTCAGGCTGCCCGCGTCGCTATAGAGACCACGGGGTTTACAGACGTGCACTTGGTCGACTCCCGCTGCGCCATAATGCCCCAGCGGATTCTCGTGGAATATGCCGTGAAGCTGCGAAACGCGGGGGAGCGGTTCAGTGAGATCATCCGAAGCGTGGAGTCCGTCCGGGACCGGGTGAAGGTATATGGCATCCTTGATACGCTCACCTATCTTTACAAAGGGGGCAGGCTCTCAAAAACCGTTGCGCTGGCCGGAAATTTGCTCCATATCAGGCCAATCATCACGGCTCTGGACGGGGTGATCAAGCTGGTGGGCAGGGCCAGGGGATATCAGGCGCTCTTGGCAAAGCTGGCCGAGGCGCCGGGCTTTGATGTTAACTTTCCCGTTTATTTTGGATATACCGCCGTGGAAGACACCTGCAAGCGGATGTTTAAGCAAGCCATGGAGCAGTTTGATATCCGGGAGACGGGCATCTTTCCAATTGGCGGTTCCATAGGCGCCCACGTCGGGCCAAACGGATACGCCGTGGCTTACGTGACGGCGGAGGGATAAGGCGAAAGGCAGCGAATAACCATACATACGCAAACAAGCTAAAGGGCGTGAAGCGCATGGGGAGAAGGCGGCATTTTCGGGGGAGTACCTTTGCCTATCTGCTTGCTCTGATCGTTCTTTTGGTGTCTCTGGCTATCCTCGCGGTGGGGGGCATCTCCTACCGGGTGTCCACAAGGGCTTTGGAAGCAGAAACGCGGCAAGCTCTCCTGCTCCGGGAAGCCAGGCTTCGCGCTCATATTGAATCCGAAATCAGCCGCTTTCAGTCCTTTAGCCAGGGCCTTTCCCTGAACCGCAGCGTCATGGACCAGCTTCCCACCTCATCGGCCATGGAGGTGGGGGATATCATGCGCTTCCGGGAGATCATCCAGGCCCTGAGCGGCCTTCAGATGAGCATGCCGCCCAACTCGCTTCTTTCTGTGTATTTCAAACGTGCGGACATGGTGGCCACACACGGCACCCGCTATACCGGGGAGGACTTTTTCGCCCGCTACACCGAGGAGGATAAGCTGGCCATCCAGGCGCGGCTGTCCTCTTCCCAACCGTTCTCCATGCTGGTGAATGTAAGCGCGGCAAGGTACGGCGCTTTGCCTGCGCAAAAAGTACTTTTGATGGGCAAAGGTTTGCCCTACGCCAGTTCCTTCCCCTTTGGCGGGATGATCGCCGAAGTCCCCGTGGCTTACCTGGAAGCCATGCTTCAGCCGGAAGAAGGCAGCCTGCAGTTCGTCCTTGGGGATGGAAATCAACTGCTCCTGTCCGCCGTCCGCAGCGGGGAACCCGCCTTACTGGAAGAGGCCGTCGCCTTGGTCTCCGGCATGAGCTTGCAGCCGGAGGCCGCTTTCTGGCTGGACGCCACCCTGGCGGGAAAGCCCCACTTCGTCACCATCTCCGTATCATCCCTGGACAGATGGACGTATGTGGCTGTCATTCCAGCGGAAAGGGTCTTTGAAGGCGTTCGCAACATCAGCCATGTAACGCTGACAGTGGGCATCACCGCGGCGGCGCTTTGCGCCCTCGTTTCCCTCCTTGCCTTAAGGCGCCTGTATACCCCTGTTCAAAGCCTGCTGGATGTGCTGGCGCTTCGGGGTACGCCCTTTCAACCCCGACAAAAGGCAGGCCGGGATCTGGAGCATATTCGAAACATCGTCAACACCATCTGGACGGAAAACGAGAGCATGCAGCAGCTGGTCTGTGGCATGCGGGAGCTCTTGCAGCAGGACATCCTAAACCGCCTCATGGATAGCAATGCCGTGGACGACGAAGCGCTTATCCAAAGCGGCCTCATGGAGATGCGGGGATATTTCCAAGTGCTGCTGCCGGAAATCAGCCCCGCGGACACCACGGTCTCCCGATATGCCCTATGCGCCGGAGCCGCTTTGTCCACCGAAAGCCTCTGCCCGGCAGGTATCCGGCTCCTGTGCGTCGTTCGGCCCCATGATCAGGCCGCGCTGCTCCTGTATACCGAAAAAGCCATGGAGGATGAAAGCCTGCGCCCGGCGCTAGAGGCTCTGCTCGCAGCCTTGGACAGGCGGGCCCATGCCCCTTGCGCTTTGGCCATCGGTCGCAGGATGCCTGGGGCCCGAACGCTGGGAGACAGCTACATGCAGGCAAAGGAAACCCTCTATTGGGCGCTGACACGGGGCATTACGGGAATGATCCGCCATGAGGACATGCTGCAAAGCGGACAAATCAATGGCGATTCCCTCCTCCTTCGGGAAGGGAACGCCCGGGAGGACAGCCTTCGGGATCTCTATGCCCACGCGGTGAACCACGGGGATTATTTGGTGGCCTATCTGTTGCGCCACTTTCAGGAGACCGGGGAAGAGGCAAACGCCAGCGAAGCCCTCCGCAACATTATGCAAATGCATACCGCGGCGGATCGGCTGGATTTTATCATGCGGCTTTCCAACAAAAGCGGGGGAAGCGCTAGACAGCGGCTGGCTGCCTTGCTGATGCGCTATTTAGAGGAGCAATACAGCGATCAGAACCTATCCCTCTCCGCCATGGCGGATCATTTCGGCTATACCAGCAATTACATCAGCACATTAATAAAGGAAGAAACAGGCATGGGTTTCTTGGAATACCTCACCCGTGTTCGGTTGGATCATGCCGCCGAACTGCTTAAGACCACCGACAATCTGGTGTCAGACATTGCTTTTAAAACCGGGTTTGGCCATGTCAACACCTTCATTCGGGCATTCCGCCGGTACTATCACAGCACCCCTGCTCAGTTCAGGGTGAAGAATTAGCGTATTTCATTTTGCTCCGCGCGGAACACCCGCACACCCACGGCAGAAAAACGGTGAAGCGTCTCATGGGGCACATGCCAGTCGGTGATCATAGCGCTCACGGACGCGCATGGGGCGATAAGGGACATGGCGTCCACGCCAAAGTTGCTGAAATCCGTTAAAACAATCGAAGCTTTGGAAACTGAAAGGGCTGTCCGCAAAATCTCGGCCTCCGCCAAGGACTGGGCGGTAAATCCCCTTTCTATGGAAAAGCAATTGCCTTCCACGAATCCCTTATCAAAAGAAAAAGATTGTAGCATTTCGCGGGCAAAGCCCCCTGTGCAGCGGAGGGAGCGATGCTGGAACTCGCCGCCAACCATGACCACCTGTATATCCTCCGCCTTGGAGAATGCCCGGGCGATGTCCATCGCGTGGGTGCAGATCATCACCTGCCGCTTATGCCCCGCGGCTATGCGGCCCGCAAGTTCCACCAGAATGGCGCCCCCATCCAAAAAGAGCACATCATGATCGTCGATCATCTCATAGGCAGTGCAGGCGATGGCGCGCCTTGCGTCATCCCCCCATACGCCCACGGCCATTGGAATCCCCTCCTCCGGAAAAGGCTCCAACCGCGCCGCGCCGCCCCAAGTGCGCCGAAGAAGCTTTTCACGCTCCATCTCCAAAAGAAGCCTTCGCGCCGTTACCTCCGATAGCTTTATCGATTCGCAAATGGTCGCCATATCGACCGTGGGTTTTTCCCGCAAAAGGCGTAAAACGGCCCTCTTTCGATCCTCTCTTCGCATGATTCGCTCCTCTTTTGAAAAATACATAGAAAATAGCCAAATTCGTCTATTTTTTCAATACATTAATCAAATCCATCCCAAATGTCAACAAAAAAAATCACCTTGTTTGCATAAAGAAGGTTCTTTTCATCCAAAATTCAATGCGAACTCCAGCGATTACCGCTAGACTTTTTCATTAAACTGCGTAAAATAAAGGATCGTTAAACCCGAAAGGAGGTTTTTTCATGATCCATAATAGCGAGCACTTCAGCGGACCCTGCGCCTGCGGAAGGACACACAGCATGACAACGCGGCTGGCCATCCTTGAAGCGGAATGCATGCGGGACTTTGACTCACATACGCAATCCTTGGGAATCACGGGAAGCCGGGCGGCAATTTACGATTCAAACACCTATCGCGCAAAAGGGCTGATCCGTCCCACCGCGGACAAGGAAATCATTCTGAAGGCCGACGGGCTTTTGGCCGATGAAAAGTCCGTAGCGACGGTGCTTAAGGCATTGGACCCGGATACCCAAGCGCTGATAGCCATCGGAGGCGGAACGCTCCATGACATCGTCCGGTACTGCGCCAACAAGCTGGGCATTCCATTTATCTCCTGCCCCACGGCGGCAAGCACCGGCAGCTATTGCGCCGTAAACAGCCATATGATTCTGGAGGGCAAGCCCACCATCGTTCCGGCTCAAGGGCCCATGATCGCCTTGGTGGACACCGAGGTGCTAAGGCAGGCGCCCTCCCGGTTGACCGCCGCGGGTATGGGGGAGATCCTGAGCAAGACGATTGCCCTTGTGGATGCGCGAATCGCCGAACTGCTCGCAGGCGAAACCACATGCGCCAAGGTGGCGGCTATGGTTCGCCAAGGCATCCTCATGGCCATCGGCAGCCGGGAAGAGCTAGCGCGGGGCAGCAAGGAGGCCTATGCCCAAATGGCCTACGGCCTGCTCTTGACCGGCCTGTCCACCCAAATGAGCCCCCAGGCGCGGCAACGCTCCGCTCCAGAGCTGCTTCTGGCGCTCATGGACCTTTTGCCAAAGACCTATGGGGCAAAGGATGACGCGCTTTCGGGAGAGATTCTGGGCGTATGGGCGGTTCTCCTGGCGGATCTTTACCATCAAACCGTACAGAACGATGTCACGGCCTCATGCCTTGTGCCCTATCACGTCCTCCCCGATGCTTTCTGGGCACAGCATTTCGGCAGCCTCGCCCAGGATATCGCCGCCCGAAACGCAAGGGATTCCCTTTCCGCCATACAGCCGGAGGGGTTGATAAAAAATTGGCAGGAAATACAGCGAACCGTGTCCAATATCCCTTCCGGAGAGGAGATGGCGGCTATGCTCGCGTGCCTTGACGCCCCCGTTTCCCCGGAGGAAATCGGCCTTTCAGCCATGATCGTGCCCCAAATGCTGACAGCGGCCCCATGCCTTGGCAAGGAGCCCACGCTGCTCAGCCTGCAAAGGCTTTTAAAGCTCCGCTATTCCAAAAGCGCGGAGGCTTCCCGAGCACCTTTCCGCAGCAAGCGGTACGTGGATAAGGCCATGATCCGGGCGGGCAAAAGCAGCGCCGTATCCGCGTCCTCCATCAAGTAATCGGCGCTATGGAGCGTGCCCTGAAAACCGCCTGTGGTGAAGTTGATCACCGGCATCGCCTGGCATAGGTTGCCCACGTCCGTGGAGACAGGGTTGAACTGCCCTTCCCGCACCTGGGCAATTTGCTCCTCCTGAAGAAGGAGCGCGGCAACTTCCAACTGCCAGGACGTTGCCGGGCGGTAGGTCATCGGCGCGTAGGAGAACAGCTCCTCCACTTGGGCGGTGGCGCCCATGGCCATGGCGCCTGCCGCGAACGCCCGGTTCACCTTCTCGGATACATCCGCCAAGGCCCCGTCATTGTTGGCCCGGACGCCATATTCCAACACGACCCGCTCGGGAATTACATTTTGCGCCGCCCCGCCTTCCACGATGATGCCATGGGCGCGCACCGCGTCCTCGTCCCGAAAGGTCTCCCTGAGATAGCCGATGGCTGAAAGGGCTATGGACGCGGCCGATAGGGCGTTCACCCCTTCATGAGGTGCCCCTCCCGCGTGGGCTCCACGGCCTTTTATGGTAATCCGCTTCATGGTGACGCCATTGTTCCGCATGCTGCCCAGGAGTACCGCCTTGCCCATTGGCTCGTAGTGGGTGTGATGCGTGACGGCTATGTCAATATCCGAAAACTCGCCTTCCCGGATCAGCCTGCATTTTCCGCCGTTCCGCTCCTCCGCTGGCACGGCGAAATAGGCAACACTCCCATCCAGCGACGCCCGCACCTCCGGCTGGGTAAGGGCGATGGCCGCGCCATACACAGCCGCCAGCTGGGCATGATGGCCGCATGCATGGGCCGCCCCTGTCTCCGGGTCCGCCAGAGGATGGCCGGGACACCGAATGGCGTCCAGCTCGCCTATTAAGGCCACACGGGGACGCCTTTCTCCCTGGACCGCCCGCACACCCGTGCCGGATAGCCCCGTCTCCACAGGCAGGCCAAGCCCTGACAAAGCCATTCGAACCCGCTCCGCAGTATGAATTTCACAATCCGAAAGCTCCGGGCGGCGCAGAATCTCCTCCGCAAAGGAGAGGATTTCCTCCCGCTTTTTTTCAATTTCCGACAGAATCAGCCGTTCTATCCCGTCCATGCGACCATCCCTCCCTCCTACCCAGTATAAGTCAGCCGGAAGCTTTGTCAATCTCCACACAGCCCTTGAAACATTTTACCGGTTTTGCCTTTACATTTTCTGAAAGGATGTGTTAAGATAAAGCCAGAATTGTTACATATTGTCATTTTGGAGAGAAAAAGGAAGAAGAGAGGTATGAGCGAAGCACAAAAATCCACACCGCTGTCGCAGGTACGGTGGTCCCACCACGCAGAGCGAAAGGATGTGCTCAGTCTCGAGGGCCTAGATGCGTCTTATATCTCCCTCTTGGAAGATATAGACATATTGAGCCGCCAGATTCAGGAGCAGAAGGAGTATGCTATGGCGCTGGCAAATGGCGATTTAACCGTTTTGCCGCCGGAAAACAACCCCCTCTGCGCATCCTTGATCGTGCTGCAGCAAAAGCTCAAGGGGCTGACGAAACAAATGCAAAGGGTTGCCCAGGGAGAAAGCCCGCAAGGGGCGGGTTCCCTTGGCATACTCTCGGACGCCTTTGAGGCGCTGATAAAGCACCATGTTCGAAATGAGCGCTCCGCGGATCCTGCGGAAATGAACTGGCCCGCGGGTCAGGCGCTTCTTTCGGAAAACAACCGGCTCATTGTCAGCCTGGCCGGCGCCCTGGAGCTGGGGGTCGTGGTGTTCAGCGCTTCCTCCCGAGAAATAATTCTGAAAAACCAGCGGGCTGCCGTGTTGCTGGACCGGTCGGTGCCCGAGTGTGAGGATTGCCAAACGCCGTGTCCATTGGCCCAGGCTCTCTCCTCCGGCGATGATCCAGAGGCGCTCAGCCGCAGCTGGGTTGCCGCCTGTCCGAATGCCGTCATCCATTTTCAAATCAATACCCATCAGATCCTTTGGGAAGGCCAGCGGGCCTTCATCCATTTCATTGAGGATGTTTCCAACAAGGGGAACAACACCTCCTCTTTGGCGGAGCGAATCTACCGGGATTATGAGACAGGGCTGTTCAACCATAGAATGTGTGTGGACCGCATAGACGCGCTTCTGGAAACGTGCGCCCCATTCTGTGCCTGTCACTTCAGCATTGACGGCCTTCATGCCGTTTCGGAAACCCTGGGTGCCCAGGAGAAGGAGGCGTATCTTCATCTGGTGGTGGATGGCATCCGGCGCTCCATTCGCGACGACGATTTCTTTGGCCGCTTAAGCGAAAACGCGTTCATCGTCCTTTTTCGCAACCTTCCTGCCAGCATAGCCAATAAGAAATTCCAATCCATTTCCTTGGCGCTTCATAACATGCACAAGGCAAGGCCTTTCAAGGCCTCCATTACCCACTGCGCCATGGAGGCCGCCTATCCCATCGAGGGAGCCGGAAATGCCCTGGCGCTGCTTGGCGCCCTGGAAACCATGCTGACGGAGAAGAAAAATCGGGCGGCGTCAAAACGCCCGGCAAAAGAGAAGGGTTGAACAGGGCATCGGTTTTTGCTATAATCGCTCCATTCAAAAAATTGGAGGAGCGATTATGCCCATTCGCATTCCAAACGCACTGCCCTCCGCCGACATCCTTGGCGGGGAGAATATCTTTGTCATGACGGAGAAGCGTGCCACCAACCAGGACATTCGACCGCTTAAAATCGCCATCTTCAATATCATGCCCACCAAAATCACCACAGAAACCCAGCTGCTGCGCATGCTATCCAACACGCCGTTGCAGGTGGATATTACCCTGCTGCATCCCTATTCCTATCAGTGCATGCACACCCCTGCCGAGCATCTGGCAGCGTTTTACAAGACCTTCCCGAATGTCCAGAATGAAAAGTTCGACGGCTTGATCATCACCGGTGCGCCGGTAGAGCGCATCGAGTTTGACGATGTGCGGTACTGGCGGGAATTGACCCGGCTCATGGATTGGTCCCGAACCAACGTGTATTCCACGCTGCACATCTGCTGGGGTGCCCAGGCGGGACTTTACCACCATTACGGCATCCCAAAACATCATATGGCCAAGAAGCTGTCCGGCGTATACCGACATCACATTCTTGGCCGCAACATTCCGCTCTTTCGCGGGTTTGATGATGTATTCTACATGCCCCATTCCCGCTACACCGAGGTGCGCAGGGAGGATTTCGCCGCCGAGCCCACCCTGGACATCGTGGCCGAATCCAGAGAGGCCGGCGTTGCCATCGCTATGCTTCGGAGCGGCCGGCAGATCTTTGTCACCGGCCATGGGGAGTATGACCCGACGACCCTTCGGGCTGAGTACACGCGGGACGTGGCAAAAGGGCTGCCGGATGTGGAAATCCCCCGCCATTATTTTGAGGGAGACGACCCGGAACGGCCGCCTGTGGTCCGGTGGCGGGCCCACGCCAGCCTACTCTTCTCTAACTGGCTCAACTACTATGTCTACCAGGAGACGCCTTTTGACCTGGAAAAGATTCAGTGCTGGCCGTAAAGGAACCGCGTCACCAGCCTTCCTCATGGACGAATTCGGAAAGCGCCTTTCTCGGGCGGGCTTTGGTTTCATCCGTGGGATATCCAAGCGGGGTGATCATCACCAGCCGGAAAGGATCCGGGACGCCCAGAATCGCCTTGATCTTCGCGTCCTCAAACCAGCCGACCCAGCAGGTGCCCAGGCCTTCCGCCTGGGCCGCCAGCACCAGGTGTTCCCCGGCGATGCCCGCGTCCACGAGATAATAGGCCTTGCCGTCAAATTCATCCACGGCCGTAGGATCCATCGCCAGCAGCGCCAGCATGGGCAACGTGTGAAAGTCCACGCCCCGGGGATTTCCGCACAGCAGTGCGCCTATCTCCTCGATCTTTGCCCTGTCTCTCACCAGAATCACCTGCCATGCCTGTCGGTTCTTCCAGGACGGGGCAATCTGAATCGCCCGAAGAATCCTGTTAAGGGATGCCTCCGGCACCGGATCGGGTTTGTAGGACCGGACGCTGCGCCTGTCCTCCATCGCCTTATAGAGTTCCATTGTTCGCTCTCCTTTCATGGATCATATACCACGCGACACCAATGATGATGATCGCGCCGCCAATAAGGCTTTGCGCCGCGGGCACCTCGCCCAGAAAGAGAAACACCAGCAAAGGGCCTGTGAATATTTCCGTCAGCATCATGGCGGAGACGGTAGGCGCTTTGTAATAACGGAGGGCATGGTTCTGCATGGAATGCCCCCCCAGGGTGCAGATCACCGCCAGCGCCACGGAGGCCCCGATCCCCCCCGCATTCATGCCCGTGGCGGGCACCCGGCCGATCAGCGCGTAGAGCGCCATGCAGATGAAAGCCACCAGATACACTGCCAGGGTATAGGGCAGGGTATCCACCCGCTTGCGAACGGCGCGGCCGCAAAGGGTATAGGCAGCCTGGGAAATCGCGGCAAACAGCGCCATGACGATGCCCAGCAGCTTTGAGCCGCTGGAGCCGATGGTGCACACGCAGACCCCCGCGGTGGCGATGAGGATGCCCAGGAGGGCTTGACGCGGCGTCTTTTCATGGAGGAGCCAGGACGAGCCGATGACCGTCATCAGGGAAAAAGTGCTCCAGATGGACAGGGCAATGACGGAATCCGCATACTTAAGGGACAGGGTCCAGGTGGCAAAATGAATGGCCAGCATGAGCCCAGCCAGGAGAGATAGCCTTTTATCCTTCGGGGAAACCTTCCGAAACGCGCCTCGGGCGTCCTTGTTCCTGATGAAGAGGGCAAAGGTCCCCAAGCCCGCCACCCCGATGCGAATCACGTTGATCCACGCAGGGTTCATATCCGCCCGCATGGCAAGCTTGTTTAAGAGCGCGGAAAAAGCGATTCCAATGCTACAGGCGATCAAGGCCATCAGTCCGGTCTGTTGCTTTGTAATTCTCATACAAAAACCCTTTCATTCCCCACATCGTTTCCTGCAGTATAGCATGAAACGATGAGAAATCAAAAGGGCTTCTTTTAAGGCGTATGCGTTTTGTGTAAAGGGTCCTTTACAAGGGGAAAGGTTTGTTCTGGACGCTGCTTTCAATCTTGGCGGGGTATTATGCCCCCAACGCGTTCTCCACAGCCCCCACATGCTCGCTAAGCGCTGCGCAGAATCCTTCCAGGGCATTGGGACGCTCCTCCGCCGGCAGGCCCAGGAACTCCTTCACGCACTGTACAATGGCGCCAGAGGCGGCCTTCAGCGGCGCGGGCTCCATCATTCCCGCACGGTTCAGGAGCACATCCAGGCCCCGCAGGAGCCCCAGGAGGGCCGGGTCGCCAATGTTTTGGATGGTTGATGAAATGTTTTCATGCAGCGGCTTGGCCTGCAGCATTTGGGCGGCATAGGGATCGAAGACCGATTCACCTTCGGCCTCCATTTCTTCCATTACTTCCTGCACGAGCTCCGGTTTGGTCTTTAGCACGCTCCGATATTTGTTCTGGAAGCGAAGCATCTCTTTCCGGTCCCCCCCCGCCAGGTTTTGAACGCAGGCGCGAACCGAAACGCCCTTCGCCCTGGCGGTCAGCACCTGCCGCATCAGGGTTTTCACTTCGTCGCTTGTAAACGTCTGAAACGGGGCGGCGTGGGGCACATTGCTCGCTTCTTCCCGCTTGAGGCTGGCATAATAAAAATTGCGGACGCTATTGGGCTTTCTACCCAAGAATCTTCCAATATTTTCGAACACACCGCGTAACGGCTCCCCATTTCCCCCAGCCATAAGCACCGCTTCACGAAGCTTCGAAATTTCATTTTCCTGCCAACCGCCACGGCCCGTCCTTGCGATGTTTTCCATTGATCCACCCTCCATGTGTCTTAATGATATATAGTATGCGCAAGATCAATGGAGATTATGACAGTGGAATCAGTTTTTTATATAAATTATGAGTAAGTGGTTGCGCTAAAAGCCTCCTTGCGATATACTGATGCAGAGCTAAAATGAAGGAGGCTTGTCTAGTGAATTCATATGCCGAGAGAGTCCTCGTTGAAGTTGAGCAAAAAAGCGCCAATGAACCCGAGTTTTTGCAAGCAGTACATGAAATTCTTGCATCCTTGTCCCCCTATCTGGACAAACATCCCGAATGCGAGAGCGCGGGCCTATTGGAGCGGTTTGTGGAGCCGGAGCGCGCGATTATCTTCCGAGTGCCCTGGGTGGACGACAATGGTACCGTTCGCGTAAACCGCGGTTACCGGGTTCAGTACTCCAGCGCCATCGGTCCTTATAAGGGAGGTCTTCGCCTCCATCCCACCGTGAACCTGAGCATCATCAAGTTTCTTGCCTGCGAGCAGATTTTAAAGAACGCCCTGACGGGCCTGCCCATTGGAGGCGGAAAGGGCGGCAGCGACTTTGACCCCAAGGGAAAGAGCGACGGGGAAGTCATGCGGTTCTGCCAGAGCTTTATGACGGAGCTGTACCGCCATATCGGCGCGGATGTGGACGTGCCCGCCGGGGATATCGGCGTGGGTGCCAGGGAGATTGGCTATCTCTATGGCCAGTATAAGCGCATCACAGGCCTTTATGAAGGGGTTTTGACCGGAAAAGGACTCCGATACGGCGGATCCCTGGGGCGGAAGGAGGCTACGGGCTACGGGCTTTGCTATGTGGTGAATGAAATGCTCATCGCCCACGGCAAGACCATTGCCGGGCAGCGGGTGGTTGTCAGCGGTTCCGGCAATGTGGCCATCTATGCCGCGGAAAAGGTTTCTCAAATGGGCGCGAAGGTTGTGGCCATGAGCGATTCCGCCGGGTATATCGTGGACGAAGAAGGCATTGACCTGGATACCATCAAACGAATCAAGGAGGTGGAGCGCAAGCGCATTCGCGAATACATTGCCGCGCGGCCTACCGCCGCCTACAACGAAGGCGCCAGCGGCATCTGGACTGTTCCATGCACCATCGCCCTCCCCTGCGCCACGCAAAATGAGCTAACCGCCGCATCCGCCAAGGCACTGATCGAAAATGGCTGCATCGCCGTGGGAGAAGGCGCAAATATGCCCGCAACCCAGGAGGCCACCGATTTGCTTCTGGAGGCAGGCATCCTCTTCCTGCCGGGCAAGGCATCCAACGCGGGAGGGGTGGCCGTCTCCGCCTTGGAGATGAGCCAGAACAGTCAACGGCTTCGCTGGACCTTTGAAAAGGTGGATGGAAAGCTTCAACAGATCATGAAGGGCATTTTCAAGCAGATTCAATCCGCCGCTGAGGAGTGCGGCACACCGGGCAATTATATTATCGGCGCCAACATCGCCGGATTCAAGATCGTGGCTGAGGCGATGATCGCCCAAGGAGTTGTGTAAGGAATGCAATATCGTGCGCTGGGAAAAACAGGCCTAAGCGCCAGCATCATCGGGCTTGGCTGTGAACACCTGCAGGGCAAAGACCGAAACCATATAAAGCGTGTGGTGGATAAGGCGCTGGACCTGGACATCAACATTCTGGATGTATTCATGTCCGAGCCCAATGTCCGGACGGATCTGGGCCATGCCCTCAAGGGTAAGCGGCAGAAGGTGCTCCTCCAAGGGCACATCGGGGCCGCTTGGCTAGACGGCCAATACGCCCGTACCCGGGAGCCCGTCCACTTCCGCGCCTTCTTTGAGGACTTCATGAACCGGCTGCAGACCGACTACGTAGATATCGGCATGCTGCACTTCGTGGATACCCAACCGGATTTTGACGCCGTGACGGCCTCCGGCATCATCGAATATGCCCATGATTTGAAGCGTGAGGGCATCATTCGCGCCGTGGGCGTCAGCTCTCACGACCCCATCATCGCCCAGAAGCTCATCGAGACCGGGAAGATCGACGTGCTGATGTTTTCCATCAACCCCGCCTACGACATGATGCCTCCGGAGACCGACCTGGATTCCCTGTTCATCCCGGAGACATACCAGAAGCAGGCCAAGTTTACCGTCTCTCCCGGCCGCCAACGGCTCTATCAAACCGCGGAGGCCTTGGGCGTGGGCATCACCGTGATGAAGGCCCTGGGGGCCATGTCGCTGCTGGACGCCCGCACCTCCCCCTTTGGGCGGGCGCTTACGGTGAGCCAGTGCATACATTACGCGCTGACCCGCCCGGCGGTCTCCAGCGTCCTTGTGGGCTGTGAGGTTTCTGAGGAGGTGGAGCAAGCGGCGGCCTATTTGAATGCCGGTGAAGCGGAGAGGGACTATGCCGAGGCCTTGTCCCAGGTGCCCAAATTCTCCATCACGGGCCGCTGCATGTACTGCAACCATTGCTTGCCATGCCCCGCCCATATCGACATCGCCCAGGTGAACAAGTACCTGGACATGGCCGAGCTTTCGGGGAAGGCGCCGGAGAGCATAAAGGCCCACTACGCCGCCCTGACCCACGATGCCAAGGACTGCGTCGCATGCGGGCAGTGCGAGAGCAACTGTCCCTTTGGCGTGCCTGTGATTGAGAGGATGGGGAGGGCGGCGCAACTGTTCGCGTAGGGTTGGAACATCAATTTGCCATAGCAATGGATAATGTCAGGTTGGGTCAAGGATTGTACAAATTTCGCGGATCCCTTTCCATAAAGATTGTTACAGTGAAAGACAAAAAGCGAGGCTGTCGCGGTAGAAACGAAGGAGCGTCAAGGGGTTTCACCCCTTGGATCCCCACTTAAGGGGTTTCATCCCTTAAGAATCCCATCTTCGCCTGCGGGCGGTTGTTTTTCTTGTTAAGATACCACCCATCGTGAGATGAAAATGATGGGATTCCAAAGGGCCGAAGGTCCTTTGGCA
>JAVBOX010000171.1:0-4048 GCA_031550095.1 Eubacteriales bacterium | reverse complement strand
GCCAACCCCTCAAGGCAAGCCGCCTTTGGCGGTGGCTCCTTGCTGGGGGCTAGACAGGCCACCGCCTCGGGCTCTGGAAACCTTGCCGCTCTCACGCTCGTTGCAGAAGGTGCCCTTTACAGAAAAGTTTGAACAGCGCCTTCTCTCGCCTCACAAAATCAGATCAACCGCCGAGAGCGGGAAAAATCCTTCATCCAAGCCAAGACTGAGCATGTTTTCGCAGTTGTCATCGTAATGGACAACGCCGCTTTCCACAGAAAAAATACACTCGCTGCCATTGCCGAAAGTTCTGGTCATACGCTGATCTTCTTGCCTCCTTACTCCCCTGAGCTCAACCCGATCGAAAACTTCTGGGCCTGGCTTAAACGTACCCTCCGAAAAATCCTTCTTGGGTTCCCCTCTTTTGACCTCGCCCTCATGGACTGGTTTCAAGTTTGTTGACTATATATGCATGCTGGGACTGGATGGGTTGGGTCTTGCCCGGAAAGTACGCGATCTTTGACCAGGTTGCCAGATTCTTTTTTAGCGGGGTACCAAAGTCTTGATTATGAGTACCAAGCGCTGCAGCTGGGGAATGCCCGTTATATTCTGAAGGCGAGCGATTTTTCAAATTTATTGGAAGAAGAAGGCTTTGCCCTGGCATTTGTTGGCAAGGAACTGGCTCAAATCCGCAACCAGACGCCGCTTGAAGCCCAAGTGGTCATGGCATTTTCCGTGTTTCGGATTGAGCTTCGCGCACAGCTTATACAGGGCCGTATGCCATTGGCGGAACTGATACGGGAAAGCGGATTTGACTTGGATATCGAGAAGAACATGTTGGTGTTACTCTGCTTTCCACTCTCGTCAGACTGGTTTTTTCGCTGCTTTAGGGTTTACTGCACAACCCAAAAGCATTAACAATGCTAGGTTTTTCGGCCTTTAAAGCCCCATCAAGTGCAAGGTTTTTGGATTGTATCGTCAAAACCCTTGCACATGAGTATGGCAGTTAATGCGCCTGTGACGCAATGAATGCGAGTCTGCCCTCAAAATGGCGTGGATTTAGGAAGGTTGCGGGGGTTCTTGGCTGGTTTTTAAACGTTTCCACGTGTGTGTGGTTGCGCAGTAGACCCTGCTTTAGCTGCGTGATGGGGGCGAGGGCTTTGTCCCTGGGCTCCGGCGTACAGAAATAGAGATGGGGCCGGTCAAATCCAGTGGTGATGGTGAAGGGGTTTTGCAAGCGCAGTAGGTGTATGATGCCCTCATGAACCTGGGAAGCGGCTGTCGCCGTAAAAGCGGAAAAGCCGAGGGGCGTTTTCGGTAAAAAATCCGTGGATTCAATCCTTTCCGGCGCCAGATAGATGATCTTGTACCATAGGGCCTCCCACTCGCCGCAAGGTCCCCTTGGACTGAGAGGACGTAAAGGCGCTGTTCGATGTAGGCCTTGGGGATGCCCGGCTGTTTTATGGCGCCTACCTGATCCTTCATCTGGGAGATGGGCGGTGAAATGACCAGGATGGCGCAGGAGTATCATCGCAGGAGTTTAATTTGATAGCATATGGACTTGCCCACGTCAGTGGGCATGACGCTCAGCACATCCCGGTGGGCAGGATGGCCTGAATGACGGACTCCTGCTCATTCCCTTCCTGGAAGCCGTTAAATCCAAAGATTTTCCGCAGAACCCCCCAATGCACGCGCCCTCCTCCGTATATGCCGTCTATCATTCTTTATAGCGCTTCGCCTGCCCCAAACTGGGTCTTATATAGCTGGGCGTATACGCCGTCGATCCGCAGCAGATCCTCATGGCTCCCCTGTTCCACAATGCCCTCGTCCGTAAGCACGAGGATCGTATCCGCCCCCCGAATGGTTGCCAGCCGGTGAGCGATGATCAGCGTGGTCCTGTTTTCGCTCAAGCTGAAGAGGGATTCCTGAATGATCCGCTCGGTCTCGTTGTCCAACGCGCTGGTGGCCTCATCCAGGAGCAGAATGGGGGGATTTTTGAGGAAGATGCGGGCGATGGCGATGCGCTGCTTCTGGCCGCCTGAAAGGCGGATACCTCGCTGCCCCACGGGCGTGTCATAGCCGTTTTCCATGGAGATGATGAAGGCATGGGCGTTTGCCCGGCGCGCGGCCTCTATGATCTCCTCGTCCGACGCATTCGGTTTCCCGTAGGCGATATTCTCCTTGACCGTGCCGGAAAAGAGGAAGACATCCTGCTGGACAATGCCGATGTTTTGGCGCAAGGAGGCTTGAGTCATGTCCCGGATGTCCAAACCGTCGATCTGGACAGCGCCGCTCGTCAGCTCATAAAATCTGGGGATGAGATTGGCCAGGGTGGATTTACCCGCGCCGGAAGGGCCTACCAGGGCGACAGTTTCTCCTGGGCGGATGGTCATGTTGATGTTGTTCAATACATGGCCATTATCGTTATAGCCGAATGTCACCTGCTTGAAATCAATTTTTCCGGAGAGACGGCCAACGACGGTAGCGCTAGGCTTATCCAGTATTGCCGGGTTGATTTGCATCATCTCGTCGAAGCGGCTGTAGCTCGCCATGCCCCGCTGAAAGGTTTCCACAAGGGTGGTGAGCTTGCGAATGGGCTGCAAGAACAGCTGCACGTACAACAAAAAGGCGGCAAGCTCTCCGGCGGTGATTTCATTGCGCATTAGAAAGAAACCGCCGCCGATAAGGGTGATCAGCAACATCAGGTTGGAAAACACAGTGACGCCGCTATCAAAGTGAGCCATAACGAAATAGGACATGGACTTCGCTTTTGTAAAGCTCCTGTTGCCCTCGGCAAAGCGTTCCTGTTCGTGGCTTTCCCCGGTAAAGGATTTCACCACGCGGACACCGGAAAGGGAGTCCTCCACTTGGGCGTTGATATCGCCCAGTTCCCGGCGAAGGGTGCGGAATCCCTCCCGCATGCGCTTGTTCCAGACCAGGGAGAACCAGACCATGGGCACCACGACCAGGAAGATCATCACGGCCAAAAGCCAATGCATGGAGACCATCATGATGAAGGTGCCGATGAGCATGGCGATGGAGAGGAAGAAATCCTCCGGCCCATGGTGGGCGAGCTCCGCCACCTCGTTGAGATCGCTGACAATTCTGGACATGATTTGCCCGGTCTTTGTGCTGTCGAAGTAGGAAAAGGGGAGCATGGTCACATGGGTAAATAGATCCCGCCGCATGTCATGCTCGATGCGAACTCCCACCATGTGGCCGTAATAGGTCACAAAGAAGTCCAACCCGTATCGAACGGCATAAAGCGCGATGAGCAGTACGGCCCATCGGACGAGGAAATCATAAGAAAAGCCCACCGTTCCGCCCGTTACCACGTTCATGATGGAGCGCACGGCGGCGGGGAACACCAGGTCCAGCACGGCGATGAGTGCCGCGGCGATAAAATCCAGGATAAAAAGGGTTCGGTGCGGTCGGTAGTACTTGATAAACCGGCGAAGCATGCGGCAAATCCCCAATCCATCGTATTTTCTTGAGAGCCATGGTAAAATACCTGCCAACGGAACGCCGCCTCTCCCACAAGCGGGCAGGACGGCGCTCTTGATTTGCGCGATCACGGCTTTTCCATGGCCTGCAGTGGTATGTGTGGGATGACAGGCGCCTGGGATCGTATTACGCTTACACATTCGACATACATTGGCAGATTCGACACGGAGGGACTTCATCCCTGCCGGAATTCGGTCTATTTTGCCTGCTTTGCCAAGCGGATCAGACAGGGAAAGACGCCGATGAGTTATGGCCCGTAAATGTTTTTTACACCCTTGACCGGTTCCAAATCCGTCACTGGGTTCCCCACCAGATAGAGCGCCTCAAGCTTCTTCAGCTTGGCCAGCGCGGAAACATCCTTCACCTGGTTATCCGCTATGTTTAGGTGGGTAAGCCGGGTTAGCCCCGCGAGAGGCGAAAGATCCCGGATCTGATTGGAACCCACGTACAGCTGTGTCAATGTGCTCATGCCCTTCAGCGGCGATAGATCGCTGATCTGGTTGCCGAAAAGTCCCAGACGCTCCAAGGGAAGCTTTGCCAAGGGAGATAGATCCTTGGCCCGGCA
>JAVBOX010000125.1:0-13869 GCA_031550095.1 Eubacteriales bacterium | reverse complement strand
GATCCCCATGTGACACCCGCGGATGTGGAGCGGATCTTTGCCCAAGCGGATCAGGAAATTCAACCAGTCCGCGGGGTGATTATCCATCGTTCCCCTGCTTGGTTTATGATCGACGAAGGCAAAAAAACCATGGAACCCGTTGGCATTAAAGGCTCCGCGCTGAAGACGTTTGTTTCCTTTATTGTCGCGGATGAGTTTTTCCTCAACGATATCAACCGCCGCATGCAGAGCATGAACATTGAGGTGGCGGGCTTTTTCTCCTCCCCCATGGGGGAAGCCCTTCTTTTCCTTCCGCCGGAAGACCGGGATCGGACAGCGGTTCTGTTGGATGTGGGATATCTCAATACCGAGATCATGGCGGTGGAAGGGGATGCCTTGGTTTTCCATAAGATCATTCCCATTGGCGGTGCGCATATTACCGTCGATTTGACATATGGCCTTGAGCTATCAATGACATTGGCGGAGCAAGTGAAGCGAAGCTACATCTTCGGTATGCCGGGTGGCGATAATATCAATGTGATTGGCGAAAATGGCCGGTCCATGAGCTTTTCAAGGGACGACGTTGGAAAGGTTCTAGAGCCCCGGGTGGATGAAATCGCCGAGCAGATTCGCGATGAGATAAACCATAGCGGCGTTCGGCTGGGCAGTTGGTCCAACGTATATATCACCGGCGGCGGGCTGGCGATGATGCGGGGCGGCAGGGAATACCTCTCCGCCCAAATGGAGCGCCCCATTCGGGCGCCTTCTCCAAAAGCGGCGAAGCTCAACAGCCCTGTCTATTCCAGCGCCCTAGGGTTGATGGATTTAGTGTTTGAAACGATAGAACAGCAAGCGGATGGCGGCGGGCTTTTTGATAAACTCAAGGGTTTGTTCAAGTAGCGGGCGAGCCGGATGCCCGTAGATACTATAAGGGGGATGACCATGCTGGAATTTGAAGTGGAACAGAGCAGCTATGCTTCGATAAAGGTGGTTGGATGTGGAGGCGCTGGGGGCAACGCAGTCAATCGCATGGTCGAGGAAGGATTGAGGGGAGTCGAATTCATCTCCGTCAATACTGACAAGCAAGCGCTCTCCATGTCCCTGGCTGGCACGCGGTTGCAAATTGGCGAGAAGTTGACAAAAGGCTTAGGCGCAGGCGCCATCCCCGATATTGGCCGGCGGGCGGCGGAAGAAAGCCGCGAGGAGATTTCACAGATGTTGAAAGGCTCCGATCTGGTGTTTGTTACCGCTGGGATGGGTGGCGGCACCGGGACAGGCGCCGCTCCCGTGGTTGCTGAAATTGCCCGGGATTTGGGCTGTTTAACCATCGGTGTGGTGACCAAGCCCTTTATGTTCGAAGGAAAACAGCGCATGAAAAATGCCGAAGGCGGCATTCAGGATTTGATGCTGCGGGTGGACACGCTTGTGGTGATCCCCAATGACCGGCTGTTGCAGGTGGTCACAAAGGGAACGACCATGATGGAAGCGTTTAATATCGCCGATGATGTGCTCCGCCAAGGCATCCAGGGTATCTCCGACCTGATTGCCGTGCCTGCCTTGATCAACTTGGACTTCGCCGATGTGAAGACTGTGATGGAGTCCGGTGGCATGGCCCATATGGGCATCGGCGTTGGCCGTGGGGAAAATAGCATGGTGGAGGCCGCGAAAAACGCCGTCTCCAGCCCAATGCTGGAGACGTCCATCGATGGGGCGAGAGCCGTGTTGATGAATGTCACAGGCGGCAGAAACATGTCCATCGTGGAGATTAACGAAGCCGCCCAGCTGATCATTCAAGCGGCGGATAACGAAGCCAACATCATCTTCGGCGCGGGCATCGATGAATCCTTGGATGACGAGGTGCGCATCACCGTCATCGCTACGGGCTTTGAAAAGACGCCTTTCCCGCCCCGTGAGCCCATCAAGAAGCCCCATGAGCGGGAACGGGAGCGTGCGTATAACGCCGAGCAGTCCGCCTATAGCAGCGGATATACCCCTAGCTGGCGGGCGAACGCCCCGAGCGCGCCGGCGCCCACCTATGCGGAGCAGCCACGCCTTCGAATGGACGAGCCGGACATTCCTTCCTTCGTGAACAGTCGGGCGCCCGCGCCTTCCAACGCGCGGCCGGTCTATCGGGATCGGGATGAGGACGCGGGGTTTGAACGGGCTCCGGCACCGGAACCGGCGCCTGAAAAGGGAAATGTCGGCAGCGATGTGCCGGCGTACCTGCGCAGACCTCCGAAGCGGTAAGGGAGGAGCGAACTGATGAAACACTTGCGAAACGGTTTGGCAATTCTGCTGGCCTTATGCATGATCCTTTCGTGCGTCGCCCTGGCTGAGACGGCAGGGTTGGAGCCCTATGGAACCCTTGATGTTCCCGAGGAGACGGACGACCAAATCCTTGCCATTCGCTTTTTCGGCGAGGAAGGCGTATCCTATTCCCTGCATCAAGAAAACCGTGGGGTTTGGCAAGCGCCTATCACAGTTAAAACAGCCAAGGGAGAAAAGGCGGGCCAGTTTGTCGGTGAGTTTAAAGTCACCCTCAAAGAAGGCGCCAATGATTTCATCCTTCGGGAAGAAGGCCAGCTTCGGGATGCTGAGGGTGGTGTGCGGTTTTCCATCCTCTATCCAAAGCCGAAACCCACCGCCACACCGACGCCGAAGCCCACGTTAAAGCCAACACCTACCCCGAGCCCTGTCCCAACACCTTTGCCCGAGGGGTCTGAAACGCCGGAAGAGGCCTTGATGAGCTATCTGGAGATGTGGCAGCTGCTGGACTTTGAGGGTATGGCGCGGTATTCGTCGCCGAAATGGCGGGAGACGCAGATGGCTCCGGCCCGACAGCTGAATTGGAACCATTCGGGTAGGATATTGGATAGTTGGGCTATCTCAGCGGTACCCGTGTCCTTTTCGACCAAGGGAGATACCGCTACAATCGATCTTGTCGCAAGCGTGACGAAGAACACCGCCGCGAAGACCGAGGAGGAGCTTCAATATACCGTTCGTTTATGCCTGGAAGAGGGTAAATGGTATGTGGATCCAGACTCCATGAGGGAAGGTGTGCCGGAAGCCACGCCTACGCCGGAACCCACGCCAGAACCTACTTCCGAACCCACGCCGGAGCCCACAATCGAGCCCACACCTGAACCTACGCCGGAGCCTACCCCCGAGCCAACGATGAAGTCCTCTTCGGATGACGCTTTGGTTATCTACAATACTGAGATAAAAATGATTCCCACGGAGCCGGAAGTACCTGGAAAGCCCGATGACACGGCGATGACATTGCCGAGGGTAGAGGATCAGCCGACATTCGCTCCGGTGCCGGAGACGGTGGAAGGGCAGGATACGACGGAGCAACCCCCTCCCGTTGTGGTTGAACCTGAGGTGGATGAGGGTACTCAACGTCAACTGAAACTATGGATGGAAGGCCCGGATGTTCGGTCGCTCCAGGAGCAGCTAATTGCCAACGGCATCAAGATTGGCCGTGTGGATGGCGTATATGGTCCCCGAACGCGGCAGGCTATTCTTAAGTTTCAGAAACAGCAGGAGCTAAAGGAAGATGGCATTGTTGGGTTTGAAACCCAGGAAAAGTTAAAGGAAGTGCTGGGAATTGAAGTGCCACTGTTCTTCAAGGCGAGCATTGAGTTTCCCCCGGGCTTCGAGCGCGATTTGTCGTTAGGGAAGGAAGGTATGGATGTCTTTGCACTGCAGACAGCCCTTGTTGAGCGGGGATATATGACAAGCAAGGCGGATCATGTATATGGCCGGAAAACCCGGGCTGCTGTTATCCGCTTCCAAAAGGATCATGAGCTGAAGGCGGACGGGGTTGCTGGCGTGGATACGCTGCGGCTATTATTCGCAGAGAACCCGTCGGGTGCGCCTGAAGAAGAAGAAACGCCAGAAGCCGAATTGAAAGACCAAGGCGTTGGCCGGGAGACTTGCGTGTTTCCTTGGGGTGTTATCATTCAGACGCGGGTTATTGCCCAGCTAGGGTGATCTTTGGATTTGAACTCGCATGGCTGGATCCGCATGGTTGGTGGCTATTGCGAAGTGGATATTGATGAACCGTATGTTCGTTTTATGATTGTCAAAGGTTCTTAAGATGGTATCGCGAACATGAGGGACCAAGAGGCTGAGGCTTCTTGGTTCTTTTTTTCGGATGGGTACGGTATTTAGAAATTTGGGAAAGCCAGGGACGGATCATGGTAGCGTAGTATGGAGAGGGTTCGATGCGCATTCCAGACAATTGTGTACCCATCCGGCGGATCTTTTCCGCGTCTGCGTTGCCTCGTTTTGAACGGCTTATCGGCTAAGCTACTTGGCTTCGGAACTGTGGAGTCGATGGCTGTGGTCCCGGTGCACAAACACACATTGCGTCCAGCATAGCGCTGCTACGCCTCACTTCTTCGATTGAGCAGGCACGAAAAATCTGTCGCAGTGATCGATGCATTCTTTCTTTCCACATGTATTCGCCATTGTCTTTCCGGGAAACACTCCTCACGATGGTTAGAATTGAATGTCAATCGAATGTAAAAAACCTCCCGCACCCTTCTTGGGGAATAGCGTGGAGGTTTTTTTGATTAGAGCAAATTCATCAAACATAGCGAAGGGCTAGCGAGCCTTTTACATCTCGCGTTGCCTCGTTCAGCCAGCGTAGCTGTTGGCTACGCCTCCTTCCCTTGACTTAGCGAGAGAAAAAAATCCTTCGCTAGCTATGCGTTATCTTTTCTTCACTTGCTCTAATATCCTTCGACACGAACCGACCTTGTATTTGTTGGCCACACTTCACAATATGCAAAGGGTACAGAAACATATTCTTTCACAAAACAGACCGTCATTCTATTTTTACAGACCAAAAGTCTGTTTTGTAACCCCCCTTTCGACACATAACACACCTTAAATCGTCGCAAGTGTCTCCTTTTATTCGGGATTAAGCATTTCTTGCGGCAAATGAAAGAGTGGGTTGAAACAAAGAAGAAAATCACCTATAAAACCGAGAAGAAATCCTATAAGAAAAGTATATAGTAGCTGGCTTATATTGTCAACACAATCTATTGATGTTCATATTTCGATATATTATCTATGTTGACAGAAGATTCGCATAAGGTGTGGATAAGGCGTGAAGCGGGTTCGCTGTTCCCACTTTCCGTCGAACGGCCCTGTTTTTTCGCGGCACAATTCAACAGCCATGGCGGATTCCCATACCTATACTGGGTGCAAAGGAGGGCTTGCAATGGCTGTTTGTTATGTGGAGGCTTATGTTTTGCAAAACATTTGCCTGGATGCGGGGCTCCTTTGGTTGGCATCGGCCTGGAGGGGAGGCCGTGCAAAGCCCTTACGGATTTTGGCAGGGGCGTTAACTGGCGCGGGTTGGGCATTGGTTGCGGCGATGGTAGGAGGCATACTTCGGTCGGTTTTGTTTCAGGGAATTACTTCTTTTGCCATGGTTTGGATTGCGCTGGGGCAGATTACCCATGTGGAGCGGATTAAGGCGGCGGGAGTGCTTTGGATTGGCGCAACCATGCTGGGAGGTGCTGTCACGATGGGAATGTCCATGATGACCGCAGGGGTCGCCACCGGCATGGCGAGTATGGCCATGGCGCGAAGGAAACATGCGCCGCCTCCGGAGAGAGTGACGCTCTACATACGGCGGGGAATCGTGGCGCATACGATGGAAGCGATGATTGATACGGGCAACCGTGCAATCGATCCTATCAGTGGCCTTGGTGTGGTTTTTATACCGGAATGCCTTTTTCAGCCGGGCGTGGGACATATGCTGTGCATTCGAACGATTGCGGGCACCAGGCTTATGCCATGCTTTTTGCCGGATGAGTTGACAGTGAATGGAATGGAGGTTCGGGGGGTTGTAGCGCTTGCGCCTGTGGGCTTTCTGGAAACTGCATTGGTGCCAAGTAGCTTTCATGGGGAAAGGATGGCTTCATGAGGTTTTATTTCAAGCTGAAGAACAGGCTTGCACGCCTTTTAGCGTGGCTCTTGCCCGGGAGGGTGCATTACATCGGGGGAGCGGATGTTTTACCTGCGCCGCTCACGCGGGAAGAGGAGGAACAGCTGGTGCAGGATCTAAAGAACGACGATGGCCGGGTACGCACAATTCTCATTGAACACAATTTGCGATTGGTGGCGTATATCGCCCGAAAATTTGAAAATACCGGCATTGGCGTAGAGGATTTGATATCCATTGGAACCATTGGGTTGATCAAGGCGGTGAACACTTTCGATCCGCAAAAAAAAATTAAGCTGGCTACCTATGCTTCCCGATGCATTGAGAATGAAATCCTTATGTTTTTGAGAAGAAACAGCCGCCTTCGGCAGGAAGTTTCTTTGGATGAACCCCTCAATACGGATTGGGACGGCAATGAACTGCTTCTCTCCGATGTATTGGGCACGGACGACGACATGGTTTATCGGGTCATTGAGGAAGACGTGGAACGGCAGCTTCTTTTGACGGCGCTAGGGCGCCTCCCGGGCCGGGAACAGCGCATCATGCGTCTCCGCTTTGGTTTGGAAGGCGGACAGGGCCGTACGCAAAAGGAGGTGGCGGATGCTCTGGGTATTTCGCAAAGCTATATCTCTCGTCTCGAAAAGCGAATTTTGCATCGTTTGCGAAAAGAAATGGTGCGCATGACATAACCATTTGTATAATCTGACATCCATACGGCAATAATGCTTTCATCCCGAAGATGCGGAGGGAAGCCAATGCCGATTAACAAAGTGGAGATTTGCGGTGTGGACACCTCAACCTTGCCCGTCCTTACCAATGAGCGAATGCGGGAGCTATTCCCGCTGGTGCATGGTGGCGACCAGGTTGCCCGGGAGGAGTTCATCCGTGGGAACCTGCGCCTTGTGCTGAGCGTTATTCAGCGGTTCAACAACCGGGGGGAAAACGCGGACGACCTCTTTCAGGTGGGATGCATTGGGCTGATGAAAGCGCTGGATAACTTCGACGTATCCCAGAATGTGCGCTTTTCCACCTATGCGGTTCCAATGATCATCGGGGAAATCCGCAGGTACCTTCGGGACAACAACGCCATCCGGGTAAGCCGCTCCCTGCGCGATACGGCATATAAGGCGCTGCAAGCCAGGGATCGCCTGGCCGCGAAAGCGGGCCGGGATCCGACCATGTCGGAGCTGGCGGCGGAACTTTCCCTGCCCCGGGAGGATGTGGTCTTTGCCCTGGAGGCCATTCAGGACCCCGTGTCCCTATTTGAGCCCATCTACAACGACGGCGGCGACGCCGTATACGTGATGGATCAAGTTCGGGACGAGAAGGAAGTGGATGCCCAGTGGCTGGAGGGCATCGCCCTGAAGGAGGCCCTCCGGCGCTTAGGCGACAGGGAGCGGCGGATTCTTCGCCTGCGCTTTTTCGATGGGCGAACCCAGATGGAAGTGGCTGGCGAAATTGGCATCTCCCAGGCACAGGTGTCCAGGCTTGAAAAGAATGCCCTGGCGCACCTGCGAAAATACGTGTAAATATTTGCGGAAAGAAAGCAATAACCCGCCGCAGGGGCGTGCGGCAGGCTACTGCGAAGATAGGGGTAAGAAATGATAGAGCCATGAAGCATGGCTCTATATACAACGCCTTCGGAAGAGGCGCGTATATCGGTTCGATACTAGCCGCAAATTCTGACGACCAAGCGCCAGGAGCATTCCAGCAAGTGTTTCGTGGCAATGTACGTATAGGAAAGCCCGTTACCGCCCTCCTGAATGTCCTTCCAGCCGGCTCCCATGTCGTACTGCCATTGAAGCGCCAAATAGGAGTTGTCAAAGCCGATCAGCTCGCACCATAGGAGCACGGGTTCGCCTTCCTGGGTGGTGGCGTCCAGGCTTGAAAAGATGTTGACGCGGCGGTTGAGGACGGCAAAAGGAGAATACACAGGTCCATATACCGTTTTATGCGTACCGAACGGAACCGCTTCAACCGGCTGGCTTTCAGCCGGGCTTATGAAGGGGTTTCCGTCGCGGCGATTTTCAAATTCATACATGCTGAAGGCTTCTGATGGCATTTTTCTCCGTTCCTTTGTTGTGATATCCTTTGATACTTTGGAAAAGGAAGAAGGGATTGGCCAACGAAGCAGACTTCCTTCAACGCATTATCAGTTTTATTGTAAAGGCCTAGAGTTACGAATACGTTACATATCGCCCATTTGCGTTACAAAAACCAGCCCCGCAACCGAAAGAAAATGACGAGTAATTTATCCAAAATATACAAATTCCGCTCGCTTTGCGAGAAAACAAGGCGAAACTCCGACCATCGCCATATGGACAGGTAGGTAGGCAACGCCCAACGGGGCCCATTGCGCCATGGGAAACACCTGGGCTCGCGTGGCGCCCAAACGATGAACGCCCCCGGCAGGCGTAACCGCCGGGGGGGCGATGGGCCGCTGACGCATGAACCGCGTGGATAACAAGTCGCCTCGGTCTACGCTATACCTTGATTTCCGCCGCCTGGGCTTCCAAATGGCCAAATCTGACCAAGCAGGCGGCCACATGGTTCCGCAAAAAGTCCTCCGTCTGGTATTGAGCGCAGCCGATGAAATCGGCCGGGTTCATGGAGGCCTGGAGATCCTCCAGGGTGACGCCAAACGCCGGATCCTCAGCGATGCGCTCCAACAGGTCGGGGTCTCGCCCCTCGGCCTTTATGGCATAGGCGGCGGCCATGGAATGAACGCGAATGCGCTCATGAAGCGCCTGCCGGTCCCCGCCTCGCTTTACCGCATCCATGAGGATGTTCTCCGTGGCTATAAAGGGCAGCTCCGTGAGGAGCCGCTTTTCGATAACCTTTGGATAGACCACCAGCCCGGAGGCGACATTGGCGTATAGGTTCAAGATGGCGTCCACGGCAAGGAATCCCTCGGCCACCGCGATGCGCCTGTTGGCGCTGTCGTCCAGGGTGCGCTCAAACCACTGCTCGGCGGCGGTTTGGGCGCCGTTTGCGGCGTTTTGAATCACGAAGCGGGCCAAGGAGGCAATGCGCTCGGCTCGCATGGGATTGCGCTTATAGGCCATGGCGGAGGAACCCACCTGGGTCTTCTCGAAAGGCTCCTCTATTTCTTTCAAATGGGCCAGGAGCCGGAGGTCGTTGGAAAATTTATGGGCGCTTTGTGCTACGGAGGATAGGGCGGCCAAGGAACGGCTATCAATTTTTCGCGTATAGGTTTGGCCGGAAACGGCGACGGCATGGGCAAAGCCCATCTTTTCGGCGACCATCACATCCAGCCGCTTCACCTTTTCATAATCCCCGTCAAACAACGAAAGAAAGCTGGCCTGTGTGCCGGTGGTTCCTTTGCAGCCAAGGGGTTCCATAGCCTCCAAAACCGACTGAAGCTCCATTAGATCCAACATCAGGTCATGGATCCACAGGGTGCAGCGCTTGCCCACGGTGGTGGGCTGGGCGGGCTGAAAGTGGGTGAAAGCCAGGGTGGGCAGGGCTTTATGGGCTTGTGCGAAAGCGGATAAGGTCCTGATGATGGTGACGATTTTCCCCATGACCAACCAAAGGGCATCCCGAAGGATCAGGATGTCCGCGTTGTCGCCCACATAACAGGAGGTGGCTCCCAGGTGGATGACGGGCTTGGCCAAGGGGCATTGATCGCCATAGGCGTGGACATGGGCCATCACGTCATGGCGCAGCTTTTGCTCATACCGACCAGCGGCCTCAAAGTCGATATCCTCCATATGGGCATAGAGCTCCTGAACCTGGGCCTCCGTCACGGGCAGACCTAGGTCATGCTCGCATTCGGCCAGGATGCACCAGAGCCTACGCCAGGTGGAGAACTTGTGCTGGGCGGAGAACAGGCGTTGCATGGCGTCGCTTGCGTACCGGGTAGAGAAGGGGGAGATATAGCACTCGTTTTGGTTCATGGCTGGGCTCCTTTACCGGAAGTAGTCCACCGCGCCTCGAAACATGGGGCTGTCCGCATCGCCGGGCACGTTTTTGTAGAGGCCGTATCCCGCTCGCTCGCTATGGGCCATGCGGCCGAATATCCGGCCATCCGGGGAGGTGATGCCTTCCACCGCCTGGTCGGAGCCGTTGATGTTATAGAGGATTTCCATGGTGGGGTTGCCGTTTAAATCCACATACTGGGTGGCGATCTGCCCGTTTGCGGCCAGCATGCCCAGCAGGGCGGCATCGCAGAGGAAGCGGCCCTCCCCATGGGAGACAGGGGCCAAATGGATATCGCCCACCTTGGCGTGCATCAGCCAAGGGGATTTGTTCGAGGCGACGCGGGTGCGGACAAGCCGCGACTGATGCCGGCCAATAGCGTTGAATGTCAAGGTGGGGAAGCCCGCGTCCGCGTCCCTTATCTCGCCAAAGGGCACCAGGCCCAGCTTGATCAGTGCCTGGAATCCGTTGCAGATGCCGCCGATGAGCCCGTCCCGGAGGGAGAGGAGATTTTCAATTTCCTCCCGGATGCGGGGATTTCGAAGGAAAGCCGTGATGAACTTGCCAGAGCCATCCGGCTCATCTCCGCCGGAGAAGCCGCCGGGCAGGAACAAAATCTGCGTCTTTGTCAAGCGCTTTGCAAACCACTCCGCGGATTGGGCGACGCCTTTGGCAGTCAGGTTGTTCAGGACAAAGATTTCCGTTTCGGCGCCTGCCTTTTGCAGGGCATACGCGCTGTCATATTCGCAGTTGGTGCCGGGGAAAACGGTGATCAGCGCCCTTGGCTTGGCGATGGATACCCGGGATTTTTTATGGGATTTGGCCTCGTGGCTGAAGGAAAGCACGGGGCCTTTGAGCTCTTTGGTTTTTGTGGGGAATACCGGCTCCAGGGTGTCGGCCCAAAGGGATTCCAAGGCGCCCACATCCACCTTTTCCGCTCCCGCAAGGAGGGTATATTCTTCCGTGGTATGGCCCAGGGTGATGCCCAAGGGCTCCTCGGTCTGGAGGATGAACGCGCCTGCCTCGCTATCGAAGGCGGATAGGGGATCGATCCCTTCCTCGAAGGCGAAGCCGATCCGGTTGCCCAGGCACATCTTCAGCAGCCCCGCGGCGATACCCCCGATGCCGGGCGTATAGGCTGCGTCAACCTTCTTTTCCTGGATCAGGCGGGTGACAAGATCGAAGGTATCCAGCATGCTTTGGGGCGTGTCCCCCGGGGTGACCAGGGCAACCCTGGCGCCTGCCCGCTTGAATTCCGGGGAGATGATATCCTCCACCGAGGCCGTCGCCACCGCGAAGGAAACCAGCGTGGGCGGCACATGGAGGGACTCAAAGGAGCCGCTCATGGAGTCCTTGCCGCCGATGGCAGCCAAGCCAAGATCCATTTGGGCTTTGAGTGCGCCTAACAGCGCGGCCAGGGGCTTGCCCCAGGTTTCCGGGCCTTTCATCCGCTCAAAATACTCCTGAAAGGTCAGATGGGCATTTTTATACCCCGCCCCTGTGGCCACGAGCCGCGCAACGGATTCCACCACCGCTCGGTACGCCCCGTCAAAAGGGCTTTGCTCGGTCAGAAAAGGGTCAAATCCATAGGCCATGACAGAGCAGGTGGTGGTTTCCCGGTACAGGGAGGGGATTTTCGCTGCCATGGCCTGGGGAGGCGTGAGCTGGCGGACGCCGCCAAAGGGCATCAGCACGGTGCCCGCGCCGATGGAAGCGTCAAACCGCTCCGCTAAGCCCCGTTTGGAGCAGATGTTTAGATCGCCGGCTATGGCTTCCATGCCCGCCGCAAAGGACGCTGGGGTAGGGGCGCTCTGAATGCCTGGGGCTGTCACATGGGCCGCGGTCCGCTTTGGCGCTCCGTTGGAATTGAGGAACTCCCGGGCGATGTCGACGATTTCCCTGCCCTTCCATTCCATGACCAGGCGAGGCGCTTCCGTTATCTTGGCCACCACCGTGGCCTCCAGGTTTTCAGAATCGGCCAAGGCCATGAAGGTCTCCAGATCCTTGGGATCCAGCACCACAGCCATTCGCTCCTGGGATTCGCTGATGGCCTGTTCCGTGCCATCCAGGCCTTCATATTTTTTGGGCACTGCGTTTAAGTCGATGCACAGGCCATCCGCCAGTTCTCCAATGGCCACGGAGACGCCGCCTGCCCCAAAGTCATTGCACCGCTTGATGAGTCGGGTCGCCTCCGGACTCCTAAAGAGCCTTTGGAGCTTGCGCTCCTCAGGGGCGTTGCCCTTCTGCACCTCCGCGCCGCATTGGGACAGGGAGGCGGCTGTGTGGGACTTGGAGGAGCCGGTGGCGCCGCCGCATCCATCCCTTCCGGTGCGCCCGCCCAGGAGCATGACCACATCGCCTGGCGCGGGCACTTCCCGCCGCACATGGCTTTGAGGCGCCGCGCCTACCACCGCGCCGATCTCCATCCGCTTAGCGGCATAGCCCTCGTGATAAATTTCATCCACAAGGCCTGTGGCCAAGCCGATCTGGTTGCCGTAGGCGCTGTAGCCCGCGGCCGCGGTGACGGTCAGCTTCCGCTGGGGTAGCTTGCCGGGAAGGGTCTCCGCCACAGGGCGCAGGGGATTGGCCGCGCCAGTGACCCGCATGGCGTGGTATACGTAGGCCCGGCCGGAGAGGGGATCCCGGATGGCGCCGCCGATGCAGGTGGCCGCGCCGCCGAAAGGCTCGATCTCCGTGGGGTGGTTGTGGGTCTCGTTTTTGAAAAGCAGGAGCCACGGTTCACGCTTGCCGTCCACCTCTGCCTCGATTTTCACCGTGCAGGCGTTGATCTCGTCGGATTCGTCCAAATCCGTGAGCCGTCCGGCGCGCTTGAGGGCCTTGGCGCCGATGGTGGCGATATCCATGAGGGTGACGGGTTTTTGAATGCCTAGTTCCTCCCGAAGTGCCAGGTACGCGTCATAGGCCGCCTGAACCCGTGGATCCTCAAAGGCCGCCTTTGTGATCTCGGTTAAAAAGGTGGTATGGCGGCAGTGATCGGACCAGTAGGTATCGATCACGCGGATCTCCGTTAGGGTGGGGGTTCGCGCTTCCGACTGGAAGTATTGCTGGCAGAAGGTCAGGTCCGCCAGATCCATGGCAAGGCCGTAATCGGAGAGGAAGCCTGCCAGCGCCCCTTGATCCATGGTCAGGAAACCATCCAGCGTGGCGACGGAGGCGGGGGGCTGGGTTAAAAGGGACAGGGTTTCCGGCAAGGACAGGGAGGCCTCCCGGCTCTCTACCGGGTTGATGACATATCGCTTGATAGCGAGGATGTCCTCCTCGGTGAGACTGCCTTCCAACAGATACACCCGGGCGGTTGCCACCAGGGGCCGCTCTCCCCGGGAGACCAACTGGACGCACTGGGCTGCGGAATCCGCCCTCTGGTCAAACTGGCCAGGCAGGTATTCCACGGCGAAGATGGGGCCTTCCCAAGGGGGAAGCTCCTGGTATGTATTGTCCAAAGGCGGCTCGGAAAACACGGTGCCTATGCAATCCGCCAGCAGCGCCTCATGGATGCGCTCCACATCGTAACGGACGATGAGACGAAGGTCTGTGAGCCGCTCTATCCGCAAAAAGGAGCGGATGTCCGATAATAGGGCTTCCGCTTCATGGTTCTTCTTTTTTTCAACGTATAGCCGATAAACCATCATTTCGCCTCCAATGCCCTCTTGCCGATGTCCCGGCGATAATAAGCTCCCTCAAATTCCACGGCCTTCGCGCCTTCGTACGCCTTATGGATGGCCTCTCGGAGGGTGTCTCCCGTGGCGGTGACGCCCAACACCCGGCCTCCTGCCGTAACCAGCGCCCCGTTTTTTTTAGCGGATCCGCTGTGATAGACCGTGACGCCATCCGGCAGCGGGCCGATATGGATGGGGCGGTCTTTCTTATAAGCGCTCGGATATCCTCCGGAAACCACCATCACGCAGCAGGATGCTTTGGGGGAGAAGACCACGTTCACGTCCCCAAGCCGGTTATCGCTGATGGCTTCC
>JAVBOX010000035.1:0-23617 GCA_031550095.1 Eubacteriales bacterium | reverse complement strand
CAGCCGCCCAGGATCATGTTCTCCAACTGGGAAACTTGGCGGGCCACATCGTTGTCGGCATATTGCAGGTCAACTTCGTAGCCGGCGGCCTCCAGCTGCTTTTTCATGTTGTCGCCGTCTTGATTCCAGCGCTGCAGGCTCTGGGTGGGCATCGCCACGCCTACTTTATCGGCGGCGAGGGCTGAGCCGATCATCGTCAGGGATAGAATGAGAGCGACCATTGCTGCGAGAAACCTTTTCATGATGAGTTCACTCCTTTGTTGATTCTATGTCCAAGCATTTCCGCTTGAAACTCTAGGGAAAAGGCCAAAAGAAAGCGAACCAAAATTGTAACGGCATTGCCATTAACGTGCAATAACCACGTTTTTTTTGCGTTGTTTTTATATAATTTGGATATGCGGCCAGTATAGCATCATCTTGAAAGGCTGTCAATGACTTTCTGTAAAAATGTGTGCGCACACATTTGCCTGAATAGACAAATTATCCGGGCTGGGAATGGAGGTATGGGTTGATTGTGGGGTGATATCTCAGCGTGACATGGACGATTCCCGGATGATGATGTCCGGCTTTAACAGAATGTTCTTCGGCTCCGTTCTGCCGTTTAAGATCCGATCCATCAGCAGCGTTGCGGAGAGGCGGCCAATGTCATCCTCCTTCATGATAATGGAGGAAAGGCTCGGCCTGATGAACTGGGAGAGCTCCGAGTTGTCCATGCCGATCAGCGCCATGTCCGATGGAATTTGAATTCCGCGCATTTCACAAGCCCGCATCATGCCGATGGCCATCAAGTCGTTTGCCGCCACCACTGCCGTGGGCATGGGGTTGTTGCACAAAAGCTGCATGCCGCACACCGTGCCGCCTTCGATGGTAAAGGCCCCGTTGCTCCGGTAGCCGGGGCTTGGCGTAAGCCCCGCGGCCTCCATGGCGGAAAGATATCCGGCGAGCCGCTCACGGCCCACTTTGGTAAGAACATCCCCGCCAATATAGCCGATATGCCTATGCCCTTGGCTGATAAGGTGGTTCGTCGCCATGCGGGTGCCTTCCGTCGTGTTGACGCAAACGGTATCATAGGCCTGTGGAAAATCACCGGCGTCGGTGCTGTTGGTCAGAACAACCGGCATGTGGGTTTCGTTGATGGTCTCGATGAGCTTTTTGCTGAAGTCAAAGGAGACGAAGATCATTCCGTCGCCCAGGCGGGATTTAAGGTTGTCCAGCATCCGCAGTTCATTTTTCGGGTCCCCGCCGGTGTGGCAGAGCAACGCGAAAAAGCCATGACGCTCAAATACCTCGCTGGCGCCGCGAATCATTCCAAAGTAAAAGGAATTGTAAATATCAGGAATACAGAACATGATTTTTTCCGTGCGCTGATTGCGAAGCGTCCGCGCCGCCCGGTTGGGCACGTAGCCAATTTCGTTGGCGACTTTTTGGATGGCTTCCCGGGTCTCCGGGCTGCAAACGCCATCTTCCCGCAAAGCCCTGGCGACGGTGGAGGAGGAGAAACCGGTGCGCTTCGCGATTTTATAGATGGTGCTCATAACAATCACCCCGTCCTGTGGTATCGATATCATAAACATTTCGCATGTACGCGCTGTTCATGTTTATTTTATCACAAAGAGGCGTCATCCACAAGCGCAACATGATTTCTTTGGAATATTCAAATAAAATATATGGGTACAGCCATTGACAAAGGCAGTGGCAGTTGCTATACTTTATTCAGTTTAATGACATCGATGCCAATTTGGACAAACGTCCCGCCTATTCCCCTATTGCCCTTCAACTTTATGAGGTGACAGCTATGAAATTTCAAAACAAGGCCATCTCTATCGCGCTATCGGACGCCAATGGCTCCATCTGTGGTCTTGAGGACTTGCGGCGGGGCATCCCCTATGTGCAGGTTGGGGAAGACGCGTTTCACACGTCCATCATTCCTCCCTTTCGGCTGGATTACGGCCATGGCATGGTGAATGTGGATGCGGTGATGACCGAGTGCAAGGCTTCGCCAGGCGGTTCAGGCGTTGTTTGCACCTGGAAAACCCCCGACGGAATGACCGTTCAGGGCAGCGTCAAGCTGCTTGAGGAGGAGATTCGGTTTACGTGTGAGCTGACCAATGGCTCGGAACAAACCGTTCGCGCCATTGAGTATCCCATTTTCCCAGGGATACGGCGCGTTGCCGGCCATGGGAAGGATTTTCTCGCCCACAGCTATGGCACCGGCATTCTGATCCGTGATCCGTATACCCATTTCAACTTCAACGGAATCGGCCTGCGCTATATGCCGTATCCCGAGAGCTTTTCCGGGTGCGCGGCCCAGTTCTTCACCTATTACGGCCAGGACAAGGGCGGCCTGTATTTTGCCGCGTATGACAGCGGCTATCACCTGAAGTGGCTGAACTTCTATAACATGCGCATGGCTCTTGAGGCCAGCCACATCTGCGGCAGCGAGGACATTCGCCCCGGCAAGGGAATCAAGCAGGCCTATCCGTTTGTCGTACGCTTTACGGGCGGAAAAGGGTGGTATGAGGCGGCTGACCTATACCGTGCCTGGGCCCTTTCACAGCCCTGGTGCGCCCGGGGGCCACTATACAAGCTTCCGGAGGATCAAAAGTCCACATGGCTGCTGGAAAAGGCGGGCCTGTGTACATTCGGCGTCAACGGCATGTACGACCGTTCGCTTTGGCTCAAGCGCTACCATCAGGATTTGGGAACCCCCATTTTTCATGTGCTGGGCCCCGATTGGACCAACGAACCCCAAACGTTTGGCTATGGCGTTCCCGGCGGCATGAACGACTGGGTGCCTACCCGTTTTTCAAAGGAAAACCTGGAAACCATCAAGGCCCAGGGCGACTATGTGGCGCCGTTTGAGTTTGATTTCCTCGTGGATTTGAACAAAGACGACAGTGAACGGCTCAAGAAAAACCTGATGCATTTTCCAAAGGAAACCATGAGCTTTGATGATTATCATTTCCGCATCCTCTGTCCAGCCTCTCCCTTTACAAAGGAGTTCCACCGGGAGCGGGACCTCAAGGTGCTGCGGGAATCGGGTGTGGATTCCATGTATTATGATATCTCCGCCAACAACCTGATCATGTCCTGCCTGGATGATAGCCACGGCCATCCCGTGGGCGGCACCGTTGAGGTGAACAAAGGATTTATGGATGTGTATTTGGATACAAAAGCCGCGCTGGCCAAAGAGAAAGGCAGCTATGTGCCGATTGGCACAGAGCTCATGAACGAAATATTCCTTTCCTCCCTGGACTATTACCAGGCTCGCTCCTGGGGACAGCCTTCATCGAGCCTTGAGTTCTGGCCCATCCGGGGGTTGATCGTCGAAGGTGCGGCGGAACCCATTCCGCTGTTTTCCTACACCTACAGCGGCTATAACCCCGTGCGCATGGACGGCTGGGGAAAGCTGGTTGAGGAAACCGGCGCGTTCTTCCACATGGTGGTCGCCCGGGTATACCTCTGGGGCGGTCTCTATGAGATCAACCATGAGTACAGCTCCATGGAGTCCATTGACGGGCAGACCAACGACTCAAAAGAGCATTATTTCCGCTTTGACCCGGTGGAATACGCCTACAGCGATAAGCGGGCCAAGTACTTGCGCCAGTTTGCCGCGCTGCGGGTGGGGGCGGGCAATCCCTTTCTCGCCTATGGCCGCATGTTGCCGCCGCCGGCTGTAGAGGCGAAGGAAGCGCGTTTGGACTACTATCATTACAACCACGGCCAGGGGGACGCTTCCTATCAAGAGTCCGGAACGGTCACGGTCAACCCCGTTCTTGCCAGCGCCTATGAAAGCATGGAGGACGGACGCGTGGCGGTGTTCCTGGCCAATACCGATCAGCAGACCAAAGCAACGCTTCACCTGGGGGGACAAACCGGCCTGAAAGGCCAATGGAACGCTTCCCTATGGACCGGATTTGATCCCGATTCCCCCCCCACCGTTCGTTCCCTTGGGGTGATTCGTGCCGAAGAAACGCTTCAGCTGGAGCTTTCCGCCCTCTCGCCGGTGATGTTGGTTTTAGAGCCGGCAGATTAACTTCGTTCCAATTCCCACAGGAGGGATGGGGTACACAAATTTTCAAGGAGGGAATCCCATGAAGAAACTGCTGACCTTGCTCCTAATGGCTTCCATGCTGTTGGTGCCGTTCACCGGCCTCGCGGCGGACAAGCCGGTAACCCTAACCTACGCGTACTGGGGACAGCCAAGCGAAATCGCCGCCCAGGAAGCGATCATTGAGGCGTTCCACGCGCAAAACGATCACATTCGCATTGAGTCTGAGCATGTATCCTCCACCCCTGAATTCAACGCGGCCATTATGACCCGCATCGCCGCGGGCAATGCGCCGGATATCTTCTACATCGGCGAGGTCATTGTGGAAAGCCATATTCAAATGGGCACCCTGCTGGACCTTCTGCCCTACGCCAAGGAGTCCGGCTTTGACCTGGACAAGTTCTGGCCTTCCCTGCTCCCGCCGATGGGGTATGACGAGGGACACCTGTACGCCATTCCCAAGGATTGCACGGCCATGATGATCTACTACAACAAGGCGATGCTGGACGCGGCGGGAATTCCTTACCCGACGCCCGATTGGACTTGGGACGATTATGCCGAAATGGTCAACAAGCTGACCATCAAGGATGAAACCGGCCGCGTGACCCAGTACGGCAGCGCGGGCGATTCCGGATGGCCCACCTGGCTTGGCTTCGCGTATAAGAACGGCGGCCAGCTCATCGACCCGGAAACCGGCCGCTTGATCCCGGACGACCCCAAGACCATCGAGGCGATTCAGCGCTACATGGATCTAGGCCTTGTGGACGGCGCCATGCCCAGCCCGGATCAGCTCGCCTCCCTTGGCAACAGCACCCCCCAGGATCTATTCATGTCCAACATGGCTGCCACCATGATCGCCGGCCGCTGGCAGACCTTCTTCTTCAAGGAGTTTGAGGGAGAATACGGGTATATCAACTTCCCCAACACCGACAACGGAAACGGCACGGGCATGCTGTATGTGACGCTGGCCGCTCCCGTAACCACGCAGCATCCCAAGGAAGTCTGGGAGTTCCTGGAGTTCTACTGCGGCGAACTGGGCACCACGCTGAACACGAACCTGGGCCTGGGTATGCCGGTAACGGAAGAGCTGGCGGAGCAAGGCGTTTGGATGCTGGAAGGCGAGACCGAAGCCCAGAAGGACATGTGGATGACGGAGCTTCGCAACACGAAACCCCTCCCCTTCCATGCCGAATGGAGCATGATCATCGACGAAATTTTCAACCGCCATATGACCGAGGCGGCCCGGGGGGTCACCACGGTTGCGGAAGCTCTAAAGGTCAGCGCCGAGGAAGCCAACGCCTATTTGGATCAAAAAGAGGCGGAAGCGAAGAAGTAATGCCGTAGGACACACCATCAACGGATACGAAGGGTTTGGAGGCGGCGCAAGTCCCCTCCAAACCCAATTGGTATGGTTCCAACCACTAGATTTAGGAAAGGGTGTGCTGCGCATGATGAAACAGCCCAAAGCATCCCCTGTCAGCCCCCGCCCGGTGCTTGGCATGCGATCCAAGGAGAGCCTTTACGGCTATCTTTTCATCCTGCCGAATTTTCTCGCGATGGTCGCTTTTTTACTCATTCCCATCGTTTATTCCCTGTGGATTTCATTCACAAAATGGAACATCGTCACGCCCCCCATCTTTGTGGGGCTGCAAAACTTTACCGTGGACATGTGGCGGGATCAGCAGTTTATCCTCTCCCTGCGCCATACGGTGGAGTACTCGCTGATGTATATCCCGATGGCGATCTTGCTGGCCATTTTCGTCGCGTATCTGCTCTCCAAAAACATACGGGGCGTGAACGTCTTTCGCACCGTCATCTTTGTGCCCGTAACGCTGTCCATGGTCTCGGTCTCGATGGTATGGCGGTGGCTTCTCAATACGGAATTCGGCGTAGTCAACTACGTTTTAGCGCTGCTTGGCGGCAAAGGGATTCCATGGCTCACAAGCGAATCCTATGCCATGTTTTCCGTGGTGATCATTTCCATTTGGAAGAACCTGGGGTTCAACACGGTCATCTTGGTGGCGGCCTTCAAGGCGGTTCCCACGTCGCTGTATGAAGCCGCTGTGCTGGATGGCGCCAACGAATGGCGAAAGTTTTACCATGTGTCCCTTCCCCTGATCTCGCCATCCATCTTTTTTGTGTCCATCATGTCCGTGATCAACTCCTTCCAGGTGTTCGACGTGGTCTATATGACCACCCTCGGCGGGCCGGGCAACGCGACGCGGGTTCTGTATTACTGGATTTATCAGAACGCGTTTAAGTTCTTTGATATGGGCTACGCCTCCGCCATGTCCTGGGTGCTGTTCATCATCATCTTCCTGTTGACGATGCTCAATATGCGCTACGGCAGCCGCCGTGTGACATACGATATCGATTGAGGTGACAGCAATGAAAGAAAACACCGTAACACCAACCGCCCATCGGCCAACCCTGCGCATGCCGCGAGCGTTGCTGTATGTCTTCCTCATCGCGCTTGCCATCACCTACATCTTTCCGTTCATATGGATCGTGCTGTCCTCTCTGAAGGCGCCGTCGGAGCTGATCGTATATCCTCCGAAGCTTTTCCCCGCCACACTGCGCTGGAGCAACTATCAGACGGTGTTCAAGGAGATCAAGATCGGGCAGATGTTTGTCAACTCCCTGATCGTCTCCCTGTCCGTCACGGCGGGTCAGCTTATCTTTTGCTCATTGGCCGGGTACTCCTTCGCAAAGCTGCGGTTTCCTGGGCGGGATAAGCTCTTTAAGCTCTACCTGGCCACCATGATGGTGCCCGGAACGGTCACCCTGATTCCCATGTACGTCATCTTTGTCCGGCTGGGCCTGGTAAACAGCTTTGCCGGGCTGATTTTACCGGGATTCTTTGGTGGCGCGTTCGGCGTGTTTCTCACGCGGCAGTTCTTCATGACGCTGCCCAACCAGCTGGGGGAGGCGGCCGTTATCGACGGGGCCGGCTATGGCCGCGTGTTCCTCAGGGTGTACTTGCCTCTCATTACGCCCATTTTGGCTACCCTTGGCATCTTCAGTTTCATGGGCGCCTGGAATGACTTCCTCTGGCCGCTGATTGTCATTCAGTCCTCCAAGCTGAAAACCCTCACTGTGGGGCTGGCCTCCTTCCAGGGCCTTTATGGCGCCAAATTTAACCTGCTCATGGCCGGCGCCGTGCTATCCATTCTGCCGGTGCTCGTGGCGTTCCTGTGCGCCCAAAGGTACTTTATCGAGGGCATCGCCCTGAGCGGCATGAAGAGTTGATCCGGTCCAAGCGCAAGGTTTCCCTATGATGATTTTGAAAGGATGACGAAACATGTTCCTGGATGACATCTATCGCGTCAAAGGCGCGAAAACCCGCTCCATCAGCCCGGAAAACTACACCGGCGCCCCCGGCGAAGGCGGCATGTGTCCCGTGGGGGAAGGCACCGCCAATGTGGCCGCTCAGGATTTGGGAACGGGCTGGAAAGTGAACCCCTACATCCGCATTCCCGCGGGAGAAACGGTGGAAATCGCGGGCATCGACGGCCCTGGCATCATCCAGCACATTTGGCTGACGCCCACCGGCCGTTGGCGCGACGTGATCGTCCGCTTTTACTGGGATCACCAGGAACAGCCCTCCGTTGAATGCCCTGTGGGAGATTTTTTCTGCATGGGCTGGAACGAATACGCCCAAATCAGCTCTCTGGCCGTATGCGTGAATCCCGGCTCTGCCTTTAACTGCTACTGGCCCATGCCTTTCAGGAAGCATTGCCGCGTCACGCTGGAGAACCGCCACACCGAACCCCTGGTCTATTACTACCAGATCAGCTACAGCCTGGAGCCTGTAGGCGCGGACGCGGCTTATTTCCATGCCCAGTACCGCAGGGTAAACCCGCTGCCGTACAAGGAGGTCTATACCATCGTGGACGGCATCGAGGGCGAGGGCCAGTATGTGGGAACCTATATGGCTTGGGGCGTGAATAACAACGGCTGGTGGGGCGAGGGTGAAATCAAGTTTTTCATGGATGACGATCAGGAATACCCCACCATCTGCGGCACCGGAACCGAGGACTATTTCTGCGGTTCCTATAACTTTGAGGATCCCCATACCCACAACAGATATCTGCCTTTTACCACCCCTTACGCGGGGCTTCACCAGGTCATAACCCCCGACGCCCTGTACTGCAGCCAGTTCCGCTTTGGTCTGTACCGTTGGCACTTGCCGGATCCCATTCGCTTTACCAAAAAGCTGCGCGTGACCATTCAGGCCCTCGGCTGGCGTTCAGGCCAGCGGTATTTGCCCCTCCAGGATGATCTCGCGTCCGTGGCCTACTGGTATCAGAAGCTGCCGGGGAAGGCGTTCCCGAAGCTGCCCGATAAGGATTATCTGGAGACGATTTAGCCCCCTCCCAGCACCTCTGGGATTGTCGCGCTAAGGCAACACCGCACAATCGCGCACGCTGTCTTTGCGGATCTTTTCGCGTTGCCCTGTGTCGCTCTTACGGTCGCCGTAGCGCTGCTACGGCTTCCTCCAGGCTTCTTGATCAGCACGAAAATCTCTCGCAATGCCAGCAACGCTCCTTGTGCGGTGTCGCCCTAAGGAAGAACGCTGGGACGCTGCCAAGGGGCGCGCCCTTTGGAACCCCTCTATTTCGCCTCACGGCGGGAAAGGGGGGTTTTCAGCAAATCAGGATGAAAGGGGAGGCCAGCGGGAGGATGAACATGGACGAAAGAAACTTCACACTGTATATCATCCACCACAGCCATACGGATGTGGGCTTCACCGACTTGCAGGAGGTTGTGGAGCAAAATCAAATCAACTTCTTGAGACGGGCATTGGAAATTCTGGATCACGCGGAGACGGACAGGCCGGAATGGAGCGGCTTCCGCTGGGTCTGCGAGAGCTATTGGTGCGTCGAAAAGTTCCTGAAAGCCGCCGCCGCGTCGGAAAGGGAGGCCCTTGTTCGCCGGGTTCAGGAAGTGAAAATCGGCCTGTCGGGCAATTACCTGGGGCTGGTTGACTTGGCCGATGACGAGGTGCTTCGCTGGGCGCTCAACCGGTCTCAAAGGGAAATAGAAGGGCTGGGCCTTCGCATGCCCTGCGCCATGACCGCCGACATCAACGGCTATCCCTGGGGGTATGCCGACGCGCTGATTGACGCGGGCATCGCCAGCCTTTTGAGCTGTGTTCACGCGTACCGGGGACGCCCACCTTTGGACAACACGCAAGCGCCATTTTGGTGGGAAGCCCCTTCCGGGCGCAGGCTCCTGGTATATAGCGGGGATCATTATCATCTGGGGAATGAGCTGGGCCTAGCACAGGAGCCCTCCTTTCCATACACGCTTCACGACGGCCTGGACGGCACGGGCCTTTCCCTATGGGAGAGGGCGAACCTGCGCATTGAGGCGTATGTCCGTTCCCTTTGGGAGCGCGGGCACCCCCATTCTTTTGCGCAGCTGTGTGTTTCCGGCCGCATGACGGATAACAGCCCCCCAAACCCCGGCGTAGCGGCGTTTATAGACCGATACAATGCCGAAAACAAGGGCTCCATCCAACTGCGGCTGGTGACCCTGGAGACATTTTTTGATGCGGTGGGAAAGCTAGGGGATTCCCTGCCTATCTACCGGGGAGACTGGACGGATTGGTGGGTAGACGGCGTGGCTTCCGCGCCTCGCGTCGTAAGGCATGCCCGGGAAGCTGGCAGGGCGTTGGATCTTGCCCGGCGCCTTGACCCCCATGACGCCTATGGCACGAAGGCGCTGCGGGAGAAAGCGGCTGAAAACCTGATCATCTACGCCGAGCATACCTTTGGCGCGGCCGCGGCGGTGGATAAGCCCTACCTCCCCGAGGTGGACGGCCAGGATATGCGAAAAATGCTCTATGCGCTTCGGGCCAACGACGCGGCTTCCCGGGCATGCGGCCTCATTCAGGAAAAAATGGGACAAACCCCATTGATTTTGCCCTGGAAGTCGATGATCCTTCATGGGGTAAACCCCTATGACGCCGCCCTGTGCGATGTGATCTCGGTGGATATGGAATCGGCGCCCTTCCCCCATTTTGCCATCATAGATGAAAGAACCCGTGAGCCTGTCCCTTTCCAGGTGGCAACCCAGTCCCGGGGTGTCCGCGTTCACTGGCTTTCCGCGCTGGAGAAGGGGGAGCATCGGCGGTATGCCGTTGAGCCAAGGCCTGGTCCTTCCCTTTCTTCCGTGGAGCCAACGCTCGAAACAGGCTCCGAAGGCGTCCGGGATCTTTTTCGCACCGGGGAAAGAATGGGGGCCGATGACCTCTTTGTCAGCCCCTGGCGGATCGCGACCCCTTTTCTTGAAATCGGCCTTCAGACTCCGGAAGGCATCGTCTCCATCGTGGATCGCAAGAGCGGAACCTCCCTCTTGCGGACCGGCGCGGTCTACGGGGCCTTTACGCCCATCTATGAAGTGACGGATGGCCGCGGGGATCCGTGCGGTGTGCGCCGCGCCATGGGCAGGGGCCGGAAAGCCATGGGAACACACAGGTACCAGGGCCGCTTGCGCCAGGCCACGGTGCAGGAGGAGGGAGAGCTTTATGCCAGCGTTAGGCTTGCCTATGAGATCCAGGGCATGGATCTTTGCGAAATCCTGCTCACCGTGTACCGCCACTTGCCCAGGCTGGATGTGGATTTTCAGTGCCATAAGGATAGCGTGTGGGATCCGGAAAGCGTCTACCTGGCATTGCCGTTTACAGCGGGGCACTCGGATGAGGTGTGCTGGCTGGACAAGGCCGGGGCCCCCGTCCGGCCGCGGATCGACCAGATCCCCGGCACCAACACGGATTTTTACGCGGTTCGGGCGGGCATGTGCTATGTGGGGCCGGATTGCTCGGTCGTCATCGCGACGCCGGATACGCCGCTGATCGCCATGGGAGAGCTTATGGCCCACCCCATCCGCCTAAGCGGCGACCCGGGGATACACAACCTGGACCCCGCCTGCGCGTGGATCATGAACACGGCCTGGGACGCGAATTTTCGCGCGGAAACCGGCGGTTTTCATCATTACCGCTTTCACCTGCTGCTGTCAGCCCACCGGGAAGCAAGTGCCGCGCTGGAACTGGCCCGGCGGACAAACCGGCCCCCCTTGGCCTTTGTTTCTTACCATGGGTGAATGCTCCGCGAAAACCCGCGCAATCAGCGCCTTCGCCTTCCCGGTGGAGGCGCTTTAGGGCAACACCGCACAGAAGATGCAAAACCGGAGCAAAAGTGGTAAAATATGAGTATGAATAAGCAATGAAGCCTATCCGCGTTGAGGGATGAACTGGCGCGGGTACGGACGAGTAAGAAGGAATTTCCGGAGCAGATGGATCGGATCATACCATGGAGCCAATGGCAGGGAATCATTAAGCCAGGCTACTATTACTCCGGCACCGAATATTCGAAGTTTGGCACGGATCTTTTTCCGTCCAGCGGCGTCGCCTTTCACTCAGCGTAGCGCTGCTACGCCTCGTTCCAGCTCCTTGCTGGACGAAAAAATCTCTCGTGCCTCTCTTCCGACTTTTCGATGCCGGAGTAATACAAAGGAGAGCGCGGGAACAAACCCTATCCATTGGAAACCATGCTGCGGGCTTATGTGCTGCTTACTGTACGGGTTTGACCAGCGTGATCATTTCGGACAGTGTCGGGAGCATTGACAATTATACGTTCAATTTTGTGGCTTAACTCGCGTGACCATCCCAGATAGCGTGACAAGGCTCGGTGACGGGGCGTTTGAGGGGTGTGGCGGCTTAAAAGCGAAACAGTTCCGGACAGTGTAATGAGCATCAGCGACGGTGCATTCAGATGGTGCGGAAGCCTGGCAAATTTGACAATACCGGATAGTGTGAGGAGCATTGGCAACAGGACATTTAGTGGATGCGATAGCCTGACGAGTTTGCCCCTCCCGGCCGGTGTGACTGACATTGGCGAAGATGCTTTTGATGGATGTGAGGAACTCACCCTGGCCGTCACGAAAGGCAGCTACGCGGCGTACTACGCGAAGGGTAACAATAAACCATATGCGTTCGTTACGGAGTATACTATGTGTGGAACCCAATCCGCTAAAGCAAGCATCTAGGAGGTATGAACCGGATGTACAGGAAGCTTCAGAATGGAAACATGATGGTAGTGCTTGTGGTTTCACTGGTGCTTTTCATGACTGCCGGAATTGCCGAGGAAGAAATGACGGACGCCAGTGGGCAATGGATGTATGTTCTGGAAAACGGTGGAGCAACGATTACGGGACATGTGGAGGAACCGGAAGGCGATCTGGTGATCCCGGGCGAATTGGACGGGTATGCGGTGATGGGTATTGGCGATAGTGCGTTCCTTAGTTGCGGCGATTTAACCGGCGTAACCATCCCGGATAGTGTGACGCACATCGACGCAGAGGCGTTCAACTTGTGTGTTGGCCTGACCAATGTAATCATACCGGAGAGTGTGACCAGCATCGGCGTATGGGCGTTCAAGGAATGCTATGAACTCGCCAGTGTGACCATCGGAAGCAACGTGACCAGCATCGGCGGATACGCGTTCTTTGGATGCGAATCCTTAACCAATTTGACCATACCGGTTAACGTAACGGATATCGGCGTAAACGTGTTTACCGAATGTGAACTGCTCACGCTGACCGTAACGAAAGCAAGCGTTGCCGAGGAGTATGCGAAATACCACGAAGTCCCCTATGTGTCCGTTGAAGGCATGGCTGGCGTGGACATACCGGATAAAGAGGCCGTCGCGGATGAACAGTGGGCGTATGTGCTGACGGAGTTTGGAGCTACGATAAAATACATGAAAGACCCCAGGGGCAATCTGGTGATCCCGGGTGAATTGGGCGGATATCCGGTGACGGCTATCGGCGACGGGGCGTTTGAATGCAGCTTCAACCTGACCGGCATTACGATGCCGGAGGGCGTGACGCACATCGGCGATTGCGCGTTCATTGAGTGCTACGAACTGAAAAGCGTAACCGTTCCGGACAGCGTGAGGGGCATCGGCGATCGGGCATTCAGCCAATGCTACGGCCTGAAAAGTGTAACCTTCCCGGACGGCATTACGCGCATCGGCGACGGCATGTTTTTTGCGTGCGGCAGCCTGATGAGCGTGAACATCCCGGCCAGTGTGACGGACATTGGCAAAGACGCCTTTGAAAGATGCAATGCGCTTACACTGAGCGTGACGCATGGCAGCTACGGCGAACAATACGCGAGAGAAAACGAGATTCCATATACATATATTGACGCCACGGGCAATCTTGTCACAGTCGCGGGGAAAGAGAAAACGGACGCTCGCGGGCAGTGGACGTACGTGCTGAAGGATGGCGGCGCGGAAATCATCGAATACAAAAAGAAACCGAAAGGGCATCTGGTGATACCTACTGAACTGGACGGCTATGCGGTGACGGGCATCGGTGCCGAGGTGTTCTATGATTGCGGCGGTTTAACCGGCGTCACCCTCCCGAATGGCTTGATCAGCATCGGAAACTCGGCGTTCTCCTTATGCGTTGGCTTAACCAACGTTGCCGTTCCGGAAGGCGTGACAAGAATCGGCAACTGGGCGTTCTTTCAATGCGAAAAATTAACCGGCGTCACCCTCCCGGATGGCGTGATCAGCATCGGAGAAGGGGCGTTCCGTGATTGCAAAAGCCTAACCGGCGTCGCTCTACCCGGCAGCGTAACACAAATCGGCGCCAAGGCGTTCGAAGGGTGCCACGGCTTGGCCAGCATCGTCATCCCGGAGGGCGTGACCCGCATTGGCGAAGACACGTTCGGTTTGTGCGGCGGTTTAGCCAGCATCACTCTTCCAAACAGCTTAACCAGCATCGGTATCGGGGCGTTCTCAGGGTGCACCCGCTTAACCGACATCACCATCCCGGAAGGAGTAACGAAAATCGACAGCGGCGCATTCATGAACTGCCGCGGCTTAACCAACGTCACCATCCCGGAAGGCGTGGTCAGTATCGCCGTCAATGCGTTTTATATCTTTGAGGGCCGCGCCGTGCCCAACCCAAAGCTTACCTTGCGCGTTTATCAAGGCAGCTTCGCGGAGTACTACGCAAAAGAAAACCTGATTCACTATGCTTTGATTGGTTTTGATAACATCACTTTGGACGACAGGACAGACGCCGGCGGACAGTAGACGTATGTTTTGGCGGACGACAATGCGATTATTACTGGATACTAGAGCATTTCTCGAAAACATAGCACACATCCTGGCGGAGATTTTGCCGTCTCGCATTGTCTCGTCCGCTCAGCGTAGCGCTTACGCCCTGCTCCCTCGTCTTAGCGAGACGGCAAAATCTCTCGCCAATCTATGCGCTATGTTTTCAAAAATTGCTCTAGATAACGCCCGTCCAGCGTCCCCTTCCGGGCCCCGCCTATGGATCCACGGCCAGTTGAATTTCAGCGAATGCCATAAAATATCAAAGAATATAGTAGATTGTTTTGCTGTTTATTTCCGCCTATTTCGGTTATGATATAAAAAGCATATAAACGCGGGGCATCCGGCGGGGAATCTATGCGCCTGCTCCATGGGCGATCTGGGCGGTGTCAAAGGCCTTTTCGCCCATTGGGCGGTGATAGAATATAACGAGGAGGTATCCGATGATGAAGCGAAATCTCTTGGCGCTCCTGCTCGCTTTGGCGCTGGTGATGGGCAGCGCCGCGGCGACCGCGGAACTGTACTCCGGGGATCATGTGTCAATGCAGATGATGATCTGGACAGGAACCGAAATGTATGTGAGCCTTAATGACAAGCTCATGGAGCGGTTCCCGGAAATGAAGGACAAGCTGGACATCGAGGTTGTGATTGGCGGAGACGGGGACCAGGGCATCGCCCAGAAGCTCCGGCTGCTGTTCGCTTCCGGCGAGGAACTGCCGGACATGGTTCGCTTAAACTACATGCAGTACCGGGAGTTCGCGGAGGCGGGGCTGCTCTATGATATGACCGCCGCCGTGGAGCCTTACAAGGATGACATCATGCCCGAGGTGTACGCGCTGATGAGCGCCATTGACGGCAAGGTGTTCTGCCTCCCCCAGGAAGTCAAGCCCAAGATCTGGTATTACCGCACGGACATCTTTGAGGATTGCGGAATCGACGTGGCCGCCGTGAAGACCGTGGATGACTTCATCGAAGCCGCCAAAATCGTCCATGAAAAGTATCCGGACAAGTACATTGAGAATTATCTGCCGCCCATGAGCGCCTATGACCTTCTGATGCTGCTAAGCGGCAACGGAGGCCGCTTTACGGACGACGAGGGCAACTTCGTCATCGCCCAGGATGAAAACGTGAAGCTTGCCTTTGAAACATTGAAGAAGTATAATGATTCCGGTTATTTCGCGCCCATTTCCGAATGGTCGGCGGACTGGCAGTCGGCGTTCACCGACGAGGCGCTGGTGAGCCAGCTCATCGGTTCCTGGATGAAGACCCACCTGATCAACTGGTGCCCCGAGCAGGCGGGCAAGTGGAGCTGTGCCCTGTGGCCGGAAGAGATTCGCCCGGGTTCCGAAGCGGGCATGGGCATCTGGGTGGTGCCCAAGGGCGCCAAGAACGCGGAGCTGGCTGCCGATGTGCTGGCCAAGTACAGCTTTGATCCCGAGTACCGCCAGATCGTCTATGGCATCAACGGCATCATCCCGCCGCTGAAGTCCATTGAGACCGACCCGGTCTATACGGCGCCCAATCCTTATTTCGGCGAGGCGCTGGTTCCCGTTCACCTGGAGGCCATGAAGACGCTGCAGGTATATCCCTACACCCCCACCTTCTCCGCCGAGCAGACGATCGTAAAGCAGTATCTGGATGAGTACATGTCCGGCACCATGACCGTAGAGCAGGCGCTGGAAGCCGCCCAGAACGATTTGATCAACCAAATCGGCAACGCCTTCGACGCCAATTGAGCCAACACAGGGTTCTGGGGGCAGAGAAATCCTCTGCCTCCTGTTTTCATAAAAAGGAGGAACGCTTATGCAACATTCCGTGCGCATGATCAAGGCACGCGAAAAAGCGGTTCCCTATCTGTTTTTGTTGCCCTTTATCGTCTGTTATCTGGCGTTTTTCCTGTATCCGGCGGGGTTTTCATTGGTCCTGAGCTTCATGAAGTACAAGGGCTATGGGGAGATGCGGGCGATAGGGACGCAAAACTACGTGAAGCTTCTGCAATACGGCACCATGTGGCAGTGCCTGGGCAATACCTTTTTGTATTTCATTGCCAGCTTTGTGCCCGTGATGATTTTGTCCTTTTTGCTGGCGGTGTCCGTTCGCTCCAAGAGCATCCGCAAATATCAAGGCATTTACAAGCCCCTGATCTTTCTGCCGCAGATCTGCGCCGTCGTGGCGTCGGCACTGGTCTTCAAGGTGATCTTCGGAAACGACGTGGGGGTCATCAACCAGTTCTTCCATACGGAAATCCGCTTTCTAAACGACATGACATTAATGAAATATCCCATCATCGCGGTGCTGATCTGGCGCGCCACGGGCTGGTATTTCATCATCTTTTTATCGGGGCTGACCACCATCAGCGATGAGATCGACGAGGCGGCCACCATCGACGGCTCCAACGCCTTTCAGCGGCTCCTCTATATCACCATCCCCATGATGAAGCCCATCTTCATGCTGGCGTTCATCACCTACGGCATCAACTCCCTGAAGCTGTACACGGAGCCCAACCTGGTTCTAAGCATCGGCGAGGCGCCGCTCCAGGTCGCGCCCTACATCAACATCATCACCAACAACATCAACGGCGGGAACTTCGGCATGGCGTCTGCCGCGGGCTGGTTCCTCGTCGTCATCATTTTGCTGCTGACGCTGGTGCAGATGCGGCTGTTTAAGGGGGAGCGATAAAATGCATAACGCCCACAGCCGCGCGTCCCGCATAGCGCTTCACGCCATCCTGATTTTCTTTTCATTCTTCGCGGCTTATCCGGTTTTCATCATGATTTCCGGCTCTTTCAAGACGCTACAGGAGCTGTTCCGCAATTCCCTTGGATTTCCACAAAGCCCTACCCTGGCCAACTACACCCGGCTGCTGACCATGAACTCCGGCATCATCGTGCGCACTTACCTGAATTCCCTGTTCATCGCCTCCTGCTACACGGCGCTGGTGCTCATCGCGGCCTCCATGGCGGGCTTTGTGTTTTCCAAATACAAGTTTTTCGGCAAAAACGTCCTGTTTGTCATGCTGCTCATCACCATGATGGTGCCCGGGGAGCTGAACCTGACGCCCCTGTTTTTGATCTTCTCCCGGCTCAAGTGGCTGAACACCTTCCAGGTGCAGATCATTCCAGGCATCGCGAACGTGTTCGCCATGTTTATGTTCCGCCAGTATATGGACTCGGTACCCAACTCCCTTCTGGAGGCGGCGCGGATCGACGGCGCCGGGCATTGGCGGGTCTACCGGGATATCGTCCTGCCCATCTCCATCCCCACCATCGGCGCCCTGGCAATTCTGCTTTTCTTGGGCAAGTGGAATGATTTCCTGTTTCCCAAGATCATGGTGGATAAGATCAACTTCAAGCCAATCATGGTGGTGCTCCCCACCCTAAACGAAAACGACGCTGGCGCCGCCGCGGCCCCGTGGGATCTGGTGCTGACAGGGTGTACCATCGTCACCGTGCCGCTCATCATCGTGTTCTTGATCTTCCAGGATAAGTTTCTCTCCTCTGTGACCATCGGCGCTGTCAAGGAATAATGAAAGCGAGGCGCGAGGCATGACGTACACTCCGGCGGAAAACCGTTACGAAGGCATGCGGTACAGGCGCTGCGGAGCCAGTGGGCTTTTGCTGCCCATGATCTCCCTGGGATTGTGGCATAACTTTGGGGACATCACCCCCTTTTCGGTTCAGCGCTCCATTTTGCGGACGGCTTTCGATCACGGCATTACCCATTTTGACCTGGCCAACAACTACGGGCCGCCCTATGGGGAGGCGGAAACCAACTTTGGGGAGCATATGCGGCGGGATTGGCGGCCTCACAGGGATGAGCTGGTGATTTCAACCAAGGCCGGCTATGACATGTGGAAAGGCCCTTATGGGGACTTTGGAAGCCGCAAGTACTTGGTTGCCAGCCTGGATCAGAGTCTCCGGCGGATGGGGCTTGACTATGTGGATATCTTCTACCACCACAGGCCGGATCCGGATACGCCCATCGAGGAGACCATGGGCGCCCTGGATTCCATCGTTCGGTCGGGCAAGGCGCTGTACGCGGGCATCTCCAACTATCGGGCGGAACAGGCCGAGCGGGCTATCCGGGCCCTGCGCACCCTAGGCACCCCCATGCTGATTCACCAGCCCAACTACTCCCTCCTAGACCGCTGGGTGGAAGGGGGGCTGACGGATGTGCTGCGGAGGGAAAGCGTGGGCATGATCGCCTTCGCGCCTTTATCCAACGGGCTATTGACTGGGAAATACTTAAATGGAATTCCGGCGGATTCCCGGGCGGGCCATGACCCCCGGTATCTGAAGCCAAGCGCCATCACCCCGGAGAAGCTTGAAATCATACGCGGGCTTTCGGAAATCGCCAAAAACCGTGGCCATAGCCTGGCGCAGATGGCGCTGGCGTGGGTGCTTCGGGATGAGGTCGTCACCTCCGCCCTCATTGGGGCCTCCAAGCCCGAGCAGATCCTTGAGAATGTAAAGGCCATTGAGCGGACGCACTTCACGGAGGATGAGCGGCGGGCCATAGACGCTATCCTCGGCTGAATCCCGGGCCCGGACCGTTGTGGATGGCCGTGACAGTTTTTACACCTGAAAGAAGGGATGGACATGCGCCTGCTGATTGTGGACGACGAGCAAATGACGCGGGATAGCCTGCTTGCCCTCATCCCCACAAAATCCCTGGGCATCCGGGAGGTGGCCACCGCCTGCAACGGAAGGCAGGCCTGGAGCCAGGCGCTCACGTCGCCCCCGAACATTGTGCTCTGCGATGTTCGCATGCCCAAAATGGACGGGTTGGAGCTGGCCACGCTCCTGCGGGAGAAATACCCGGATGTGAAGATCATCTTCATCAGCGGCTACGCGGATAAGGAATACCTGAAGACCGCCATTTCCCTCCAGGCCACCGCCTATGTGGAAAAGCCCATCGACGTTGATGAGCTCGTCAAGGTGCTGAAAAAGGCGGCGGATCAAATCCGGCAGGAGCGGTCCGCCCAGCTGAAAAGTTCCCTGCTCCAGGATTCGGAACACAAGCTCAGCCGCATTGTCCGCCAGCAGCTGGTGAATGAACTGGCCAAGGCGCCCCTGGCCCTTTCCGAGCTTCAAAAGCGCTATGGGGAGACCTACCTGGACTGGCCGGATTCAGGCGCCTGTTCCGCCGCGTGCTTTAGGCTCGGGTGGTCGGACCGTCTGAACGGGGAAAAAATAGAGCCGGTATGCACGGAGTTGCAGACCCGGGTGGATGAGACCTTCGCGGCCGCCTTGGGGGACCGGCGCAAGAGCGTCGTCTCCGGCTTTCGGTCAACGGATAGCATCGCCATATTCTTCTCTGGGGAAAGGGATTCACTGGAAACCTTCTATGAATGCACGCACGCCCTCCATAGGAAGTTTTGCGATCATCGGTCGTTTGTGCTTTCCACGGGCATTGGCAAAAGCGCGGAGACCCTCTCCGGCATGCCGGAATGCTACCGCCAGGCGGAGGCGCTTGCCCGGTGGCTCGCGTTTACAGGCGCTTTTGGCATCGGAACCTACGCGGATGGACGCGGAGAAGAATCCATTTTTGAAGAGGGGCCCCAGCGCTTCCGCCAGATGATTCGGGCCGGGGACGCCTGCGGTGCGCGGATGCTGCTCATCGATCTGTTCCGTAAACTGAAAGCCCAGCCCATCGGCGACATCGCCAAGGTGAGCGCCCTCTATGATCAGCTGCTCCTCTATTGCCTGGATGCCCATGGAATCCGGTTTTCCATGACGGGGGGGCCTTACACGAAAATCGGGCTGGTGTCCATGTTCCAAAAGCTGCGCACATTGGAGGAAATGAGCGGCTTTGTGCTTCTCCGGCTGGACGAGCTGTTTCCCACCATGAGGATACCCGAGGGAGCGAGCCCGAAAGTCGCACAGGCAATCGAATACATCCAGTCCCGGATTGCCGATAAGGAGCTGAGCGTACACAAGATCGCCAAGGCCCTGTTCCTGAGCGAAAACTATCTGTGCTCCCTCTACAAAAAAGAGGTGGGCACCACGCTGAACAAGTCCATCATCAACGCCCGGGTGGAGCGAGCCAAGCGCCTGCTCATGCAGGATGACAAGCTCTATGAGGTGGCCATTCAGGTCGGGTTTTCGGACCCCAACTATTTCAGCGCCGTGTTTAAGAAGCAAACGGGGATATCTCCCAGCGGATACCGAAGGCGGGTTAGCGCGGGCCCCTTGAGCAGTGAGCATGAGCCGTGAGACACATAGCGAAGCTGCGCAAATGGTTTGGGGATTCAAGCATCGTTTTGAAGCTGTGCCTGGCTTTTTTGATTGCCATTTTCCTTCCCCTGTTGGCCTTTATCTTCAGCAATAACGCCTTCAACCGGTCTATGGTTATGGAGCAGTCGGAATACACCTACAACAAGGTGCTGGATCAGGAGGTCTCCTACCTGAACGCCCGGACCCGCATCGTCAAGAACATCGTGGACATGCTCTGCGGCGACCAGACCATCCAGGGCTGGGGAGCCCTGTACAGCCCCCGTAAGCAGAACACCGTGGGCAACTGGATCGTCTCAAATGATCAGTCTGATGAGATCATCTTTGGCGGGCTTACCACTCCCTACATCTCCAGGGTCTATCTTTATCTGGGCGCCCAGTCCCATGCCTTTGAGAGCACGGCCGCGTTCTGGAGGCTTTCCGCGTCTCAAAGGAATTCCTTTTCCGCGTGGCGCTCCGCCCAGGGCTTTGGCGGCTGTTGGCTCACATCCTACAGCCAGCAGCTGAACTCCCAAACCCAGTACATCTCCTATGTGGCCAAAATACCGGATCAGAACAAGCTGGGCAGCATCATCGGAATCATCCGGGCGGATTTGCCCCTGCAGCACCTGAACGACATGCTGCGCCAAGCGGGGGTAACCCCTTCGGCCAAGCTCATGCTCATCGACGGCCAGGGGGAGGTGTTCGTATCTCACGGAGCCCTGGACGCGGGCCGCCAGCAGATGGCCAGGGAGGCGCTGCCGCTGCTCGCCATGGGCCGGCCTTTGGCGCTCATTTCCGTGGGCGGGGATATGTATCTGGCGGCCGCGCGGACCATCCAGTACGCCGATTGGACGCTGCTGTTCATGATCCCCCATGATGAAATTCTGGCCGTCGCCACCGCTTCCCGAAACATGATGCTCTTTGACATTCTGATCCTTTTGTTCTTCGCCCTGCCGCTGATCTATTTCCTGGTGCGGTCAGTCACCAAAAGGCTCCGCATGGTGCGCACTCACATGCGCTCCGCGTCGGATAACGACTTTCGGGCCAACATTCCGGAGGGCAGCAACGACGAGATCGGGCAGCTGATCCACAGCTATAACCGGATGCTCACCGAAACCCGGGACCTGATGAGCCAGCAGTACCGGATGGGGCAGGCCCTGAAGAGTGCGGAAATGCACGTGCTGCAGGAGCAGATCAACCCCCATTTCCTATACAACACCCTGGATCTCATCCACTGGATGGCGCTGCGCTCGGGGGCCAAGGACATCGTTTCGGTGGTGAACGACCTCTCCAGCTTTTACAGGCTGAGCCTGGCCAGCGGGGAAGAGATGGTGACGCTGGAGCGGGAGCTGATGCATATCAGGGCCTATGTCAGCATCCAGAACGTCCGATTCAATGGCAACATTAAGCTAACGATCGATGTGCCGGAGGAACTTTGGGATACCTGTGTGCCCAAGATTGTGCTGCAGCCCTTGGTGGAAAACGCCATCTCCCACGGCATCCGGGAGCGGGATGATGAAAAGGGCGAAGTCCGCGTAACGGGCTACGCCTCGGGAAATGACCTGGTGCTTTCCATTTCGGATGACGGCGTTGGAATGTGCGCCGAAAAGCTAGCGGAGGTGCTCTCGTCCGGCAACGGCGCCCATTACGGCGTGCGCAATACCAACGAGCGGCTTACGCTGCACTTTGGGCAGCAGGCGACGCTCCAGTTCAGCTCCGCCCCTCAGAAAGGAACGACGGTGACCATGCGCGTTCCGCGCAGATCATCCCGCCTCAATCTATCACAGCATCAAAAGGAGGAACAGGGCAATGAATCCAAGGCTTGAGCGGATCCAGAAGAAAATCGCGGAAAAACAACCGGTGGTGGGGGTCTTTGTGCTGCTGGCGGATTCCAGCGTGAGCGAAATCGTGGGATATTCGGGCTGTGACTTTGTTTGGATCGATTCGGAGCACGGCATGCTGGACCGGCGGGAGATCTATCAGCACGTCATGGCGGCCCAATCCGCCGGGTGCTGCGCGTTTGTCCGGGTGCCCGGCGTCAATGAGCACCAGATCAAGCACATCTTGGACATGGGGCCGGATGGGGTGATCTTCCCATTTATCAACACCGCCGCCCTAGCCCGGGAAGTGGTCTCCACCTGCGTATACCCCAAGGATGGGGGAAGGCGCGGCATCGGCCCTCTCCGCGCGATCCATTACGGTGTGGACAGCGAGCCCGACTACCTGAATGTCGCCAAGGACGAGGTATGGCGCATCCTGCAGATTGAAAGCATGGAAGCGGTGGGAAACATCGACGAGATCATCGGAGTGGATGGGTATCAGTCCCTGTTCATCGGCCCGGCGGATCTGGGTATGTCCATGCTGGATGTGCCCCGGGCTGAAAAAGGCGCGAAAATTAACCGGATCACCGAGGAGATCTGTCAAAAGGCTTCCGCCAAGGGCATCTACGTGGGTTCCTGCGCAGGCCCCAGCAAGGCGTCTGTTGGCGCGTTGATGGGCCGGGGCTGCCACTGGATGACCATTGCCCAGGACGTGCGCATCCTAAGCGGCATGCTCACTGAGGCCATCAAGGACATCCATGGGTAAGCGCGTCGCGGAGCTTTTCACAAGGCGCACTTCCGACGGATCCCTTGACGAGGGAGCGGTGGCGGAAAGCGCCGAGGCGTGCGCCGCTCAGGGCGCCGACGCCCTGCTGATCCTCGGCGCCTTTGGGGAGCAAGGCCGGGCCACCGCCTCTGAGCAGGAAAGGCTGGCGGCCTTGTGCCATGAAGCGATAAGAGGCCGCGCCAGGCTGCTTGCGGGTGTGTTTGAAACCGCCAGCACCCGGGCCATCGAGCGAATCCTGTCCCTGAGCCGCCACGGCGAAATGGGCTTCGTGGTAACGCCCAGCTTTCACTTTGGCCTTTCCAACCCACAGGAGCTGGCACGGCACTTTTCCACCATTCACAGCGCCACAAAGGCCCAAATATTGTATATGCACTTTCCCGCGCTGACCCGGGTTCAGCCCGACGCTGGGGGATGGTCGTTGCTTGGGGATTCCAAAGTGGTGACAGGCGCGATGATCATGGAGGACTCCCTTTCCAGGCGCGGTGAGATTCTGAGGACTTTGAGCGGGTTATCGCTTCCCTGCTGGATCCCCACCCTTGGAACAATGAAAGGCGCGGCCTGCGTATGGGAGGAGGGTGACGATGAGTAACACAGCCCTATACGGCATAGAG
>JAVBOX010000068.1:0-15441 GCA_031550095.1 Eubacteriales bacterium | reverse complement strand
GTGCTTTTTGTCGGTAGCGAATTAAAAGAGATCATATCCGTCTGCGACAGGGTGTTGGTGATGTCCAATGGCAAGATAACCGCCGACCTTGCTGGCGAGGCAATCACGGAGGAAAGGCTCGTCTCGGCTTCCGCCGCTGCGCTTCATACTGGGAAAACCGCCTCTACGGAAAGGGGAACGCCGCCATGACACAGGCGAATCAAAGGAAGCTCAATGGGACATCCATCGGCATGCTTTTGCTGAAAGGGCGAACTTTTATCGCGTTGGGGATTTTGTTGATCTATTTCTGTTTTAGAGCGCCAAACTTTACCGCGTGGTCCTCCGTGGTTTTGATGGTCAAACACGCGTCAATCTATGGACTGTTGGCGCTTGGCATGACGCTAGTAATCATCACCGGCGGCATTGATCTTTCGGTCGGGGCGGTCGTTGGCTTATCCGGCATGATCGCGGGAGGATTACTGACCGAAGGGTTTCGACTGCCTTTCATCAGCGCGACAATTTATCCGAATGTACCGTTGATCCTTCTCATTGTCTGTGCAATGGCGGTGTTGATTGGACTCGTGTCCGGATCGCTCATCAGCCATGTGAAGGTGCCCGCCTTCATCGCGACGCTTGGCGCGATGTACGTCTGCCGTGGCTTTGCCATGCTCAGAAATGGCGGCGCTACCTTTCCAAATTTGATAGGTAAGGTGGAATTAAACAACCTCGGCTTTGACAAGATCGGCGCGGCTAGTATTCCTGGCATCGACGTACCCTATTCCATTCTGGTTTTCATCGCCATCGCGCTGATCGCGCTGTTCATCATGAAAAAGACACCTTTAGGAAATCAAATTTATGCCGTTGGGGGCAATGAGCGGGCGGCAATGCTGTCCGGCATTCAGACTAAAAAGGTTCGTCTGTTCGTATATATGTTCTCGGCACTGTGCGCGTCAATCAGCGGAATCATCATGGTCTCCCAGCTTCGCGCCGCCCACCCGGCAACGGGAGAAGCATGGGAGATGAACGCCATCGCATCCGTTGTCCTGGGCGGAACATCCATGTCCGGCGGTGTCGGGTCTATCGGCGGCACAATCATCGGCGTCATGGTCATCACGGTGCTGAACGACGGCATGATCATGATGGGCGTTTCAAACTTCTGGCAGATGGTGATCAAGGGCATTGTGATCGTCGTCGCTGTCGTCATCGACCTGATGCAAAAGGATTTGCAAAAGAGGGTGGCGCTGCAAGCGCAGCTACAGTGAGCGAGCTCTTCTAATGAAGGATAAGTTTGAAAGCAACCATCCGGTAGGCGGCACAAAGGAAAGCATAGCAAATCAAGGCGTGGCAAGGAAGCGGAAATCACGGGAGGGGATCCGCCGGATGAAGCGATCCTAGTAAGGCCGACGTCCGTAGGCAGGAGAATGATGCCGCCTTTTCTGCGGAGCAAAGGTGCTTAGACGACTCAAACCGCGTCATACCCGAGCCGATTTCAGCGATGATAAAAGTGTAACACAACTCCTCATCCCTCGTAACCCCTTTCTATTTCAATGCACCAACCTATTTCATATCTCGTTGGTGTCCGAAAGGAATGGTCATATGAACGCACGACAGATACAACGGCTTGCCAATGAACGTCGGGCAGACGCGCTGACGATGATTTTTCGGGCAAACACCGGCCATACCGGAGGCGCCATGTCCGTCCTCGACATCATCAGTGCGCTGTACTATGGCGTGCTGAATATACGCCCGGATCAACCCTCCTGGCCAAATCGTGACCGCTTCTTGCTTAGCAAAGGGCATAGCGTAGAGGGGTATTTCGCAATTTTGGCGGATTGTGGCTTTTTTCAAAAGGCGGAGCTGCTAACATTTTCCCAGCCTGGCAGCCGGCTGATCGGCCATCCAAGCGCCAAAGTGCCCGGTGTTGAGTTATGCACTGGGGCGTTGGGACACGGGCTTTCCGTTGGCGTCGGAATGGCCATCGCCGCAAAGCGTTCTAAGGCACCTTACCGAACCTATGTCGTCATGGGGGATGGGGAGCAAGCGGAAGGCTCGGTATGGGAAGCGGCAATGGCTGGGGCTCACTATAAGCTGGACAACCTGTTTGCGATTATCGACCGGAACAACTTGCAGATCAGCGGCCCAACCGAGCAGGTCATGGCGTTGGAGAATTTTTTGGCCAAATGGCGCGCGTTCGGCTGGGATGTGGATGAAGTCGATGGGCACGACATAAGCGCTTTGCTCGCGTATTTTTTATCTGCAAAAGCACAGGAGAAGCCCCACTGCTTAATCGCCCGCACAGTCAAGGGCAAGGGACTGCCGTTTGCGGAGAATAAGCCCGATTGGCACCATAAGGTGCCGACAAGGGAACAGCTGTTTGCGGCGTACGAGGCGCTAGGTGTGGAGGGGGTGGCATGGGCATGAGCGAACAAGCGGTTCGGGAGGCCTTTACGGACGCGCTGCTGAAGCTGGCCCGGAGGGATAAGGACATCTATGCCGTAGCAACGGACTCCCGAGGCTCCGTGACGCTGGGAGACTTTGCCAGGGAGTTACCCGAACAGTTTGTGGAGTGCGGTATCGCCGAGCAGGATGCCATTGGCCTTTCTGCCGGCCTCGCCAATGGGGGCAAGAAGCCCTTTGTCTGCGGCCCGGCATGTTTTTATTCGCTTCGGTCCGCCGAGCAGATTAAGGTGGACGTGGCTTATTCCCGCATGAATGTGAAGATCATCGGCGTTTCGGGCGGCGTCAGCTATGGCGCGTTGGGAATGACACACCATGCCATTCAGGATGTGGCCTTGTTTCGCGCGGTGCCTGGCATGGAGATTTTTTTGCCCGCAGATGGAAAGCAAATGGTGGCGCTCACCGCGTACCTGGTTTCCTCTCGGGAGCCCGCGTATGTGCGCATGGGCCGTGGCCCGGTGCCGGATGTATATGGAGAAAATCTTCCCTTTATCCCGGGCAAGGCAAATGTGCTTCGGGAGGGAAGCGATATTGCCATCATCGCCTGCGGAGAGATGGTCTATCGTGCGCTGGAAGCGGCGAAAGAGCTGGCTGGGATGGGGATCTTCGCGAAGGTTGTTGATATGCATACGCTTAAGCCCCTTGACGATTCCGCCGTAATGGAGGCGGCAAGAACCGGCGCGATTGTCACCGTTGAAGAGCACCATGTCTTTGGAGGCCTGGGCGCAGCGGTGGCCCAGGTTTTGGCGGAAAGAGCGCCAACGAGAATGCGCATTCTCGGGCTGCCGGATGAAAATCTATACACTGGGGCCAGTGCCGATGTGTTGGCCCATTATGGTTTAACCTGTAGAGGAATAATGAGTGCCGCCCTTGGGCTGTTAGGCAGGTAATGGATATGGGGAAGTACATCGTCGCAATGGATCAGAGCACATCGGCCAGCAAGGCATTTTTGCTGGATGAAACAGGCGCCATCGTCGCCCGGCATAGTGAGGCGCACCGGCAATTTTATCCCATGCCGGGCAGGGTGGAGCACGATGCCGTGGAAATTTGTGAGAATGCAGTCCGTAGCATTCGTGCTGTTATTGAGGATATCTCACCGGCTGAAATTGTGGCAATTGCAATCAGCAACCAGAGGGAAACAATCGTGATTTGGGATCCCGAGACGGGGGAGCCCCTATGTCCTGCCATCGTTTGGCAGGATTTGCGCGGCGACGGCATCTGCAGGAGAATGGCCAGCCACAAGGATGCGGTTTTCGCGAAAACAGGGCTCGCTTTATCTCCATACTACAGCGCGGCCAAGGCGGCATGCGCTCTTGAGGAGTCGCCAGATATCCAGCGTAGGGCTAAGGCGGGCCAGGTTTGCATTGGCACGGTGGATAGCTATCTCGTTTTTCGGCTAACAGGCCGCAAGCGGTTTCAAACGGACATTTCAAACGCCAGCCGTACCCAACTGATGAACCTTCAAAAGCGCTGCTGGGACGAGGCGCTCTGTGATCTTTTTGACATTCCTATGGAATGCCTGCCGAGCATCGCCTTCTCAGACGATGATTTTGGCGAGACGGACTGCCTTGGCCTGCCAAAGGGGATCTCCATCACTGGTGTCATGGGGGACAGCCACGGGGCCTTTTTTGGCCAAGGCTGCCATCAGCGGGGCATGGCGAAAGCGACATACGGCACCGGGTCTTCCGTCATGATGAACATTGGGGATACGCCGATCCTTTCCGCAAACGGACTCTCCACGTCCGTGGGGTTTGGGTTTCAGGGGAAGGTTTGCTATGTATTGGAAGGCAATGCCACCTGCTCAGGCGATACGCTCTGCTGGCTGAGGGATGAGCTTGGGTGGGTGAATTCTGTGGACGAAATTGAAGGGATCGCCGCGGCGGTCCCCGATACAGGGGGCGTATATTTGGTTCCCGCTTTTTCCGGCCTTGGAGCGCCCTATTTCGACGCAAATGCCCGGGCGCTGCTGTGGGGCATGAGCCGCGGCACGCGGAAGGCGCATATCTTGCGGGCGGCGCTGGAGTCCATTGCCTTTCAAAATGCTGAAATCATCGCGGCCATGGAGCGGGATGTGTCAGCGCGGCTTAAGGAGCTCCGCGTTGACGGAGGCGGAAGCCGAAACGGCCTTTTGATGCAGTTTCAGGCCGACTTGCTTGGATGCCCGGTACAATGCGCGGCGGCGAGGGAGCTTTCAGCCATTGGCGTGGCGTATATGGCAGGGCTCGCCAAAGGGGTGTTCGCTAGCTTTGAGGACATCCCGTCCTTGGCGGGCTCTTGCGTCAGATATGAACCATCCATTGGGCCAGACCAGCGCGAAGCTTTGCTTTCCGGCTGGCGTGGGGCGGTAAGACGCGCGTCATTCCAGCCCTAGCCGGCGGAACGGGTTGGCCAAATCCACGGCGCAATCAACGAGAGGGGGATGCATTTATGGCGACCTTTGGTGTTTTGATCAGCAACCGCTCATTCTTTCCCGATCATTTGGTCTTGACAGCCCGAGAAAAGCTCCTTAGGTCCCTAGACGAATGGGGCCATCGGGCCATTGTCCTTGGCACGGACGAGACCTTCATGGGGGAGACGATGACCTATGAGGAGGCGAGAAAGTGCGCTAAGCTATTTTCCGACCATCGGGAGGAGATTGATGGCATCATTATCTGCCTGCCCAATTTCGGCGAGGAGGCGGGCGTTGCCGACGCGATCCGCCTTAGCGGGCTTGATGTGCCGATTTTGGTACAGGCTTGCGATGACGACCTGGACAGCCTGCAGCTTGAGAACCGAAGGGACGCATTTTGCGGAAAGCTATCCGTATGCAACAACCTTTATCAGTACGGGATCAAATATTCCCTGACCACCCGGCACACTTGCCCGGTGGACGGAACGGAATTCCGCACGGATGTGGATAAATTTTCCGCCGTGTGTGCTGTGGTCAAAGCAATGCGCACTGCGCGAATCGCTCAGATTGGTGCCCGGGTGATGCCGTTTCGCACGGTTCGTTACTCTGAAAAGCTGCTGCAGAAGGCCGGCATAACGGTTGAAACTGAGGACTTTTCGGAAATAATCGCGGACATTTCGACGCTGGATGATGAACGGGGAGTCAAGGCAAAAGCCGCGGAAATCCGTGCTTATGGCACCATTGCCCCAGGCATCTCCGATGAGACAATTGAAAAACAGGCCAAGCTGTGCATTGCGCTGGACCGCTGGATGGAAGAGCACCGCTGTGACGCCAGCGCGATTCAATGCTGGGACAGTGTTGAGGCCAACTATGGCTGCGCTGCTTGCCTCGCCATGAGCATGATGGGGCAGCGCGGGCTTCCCTCCGCGTGCGAGACAGACGTAATGGGCGCGGTTTCCATGCTCGCGCTCGCTCGGGCCAGCGGAAAAATACCCTTGTATCAGGATTGGAACAATAACTATCAACGGGAACCCGACAAGTGCGTCAACGTTCATTGCTGCAATTATCCAGCCGCAGTCTTCAACGAAAAACCGGGAATTGGCAACCTGGACATCCTGGCAACAACGCTTGGGTCAGAGATTTCGTTCGGCGCACTGAAGGGACGCGTCCGCCCCGGTGCCATGACATACCTGAAAATCACGACGGATGACATAAGGGGCCAAATCAAATGCTATCTCGGCGAAGGCGCTTTTACAGGCGACCCATTGAACACGTTTGGAGGAGTCGCCGTCTGCGAAGTGCCTAACTTGAATGGGCTGATGCGTTTTTTGACTGAGAATGGCTACGAGCACCACGTTGCGCTGGTTCAAGCCAATGTTGCGGATGTGCTTGTGGAAGCCCTTGGCAAATATATGGGGTGGGAGGTATACGATCACCGGGAGTGAAGCTCTGCGGCATGGAAGGGAACAAAAACAAGGACAGGCTCTTAAGATGATAAGCATTGCGAAGTGTTTTAAGCTTCGCATTTTTTTATTATACATCATTTCACAAACCTTGTTTGAACTTCCTTGATAAATTTGCTATAATACCCAAAGATGAAAGTTTAAGTGCCAGTCCGTTTTACCGATTTATCAATAAAAAAGGGGCGTTGAGTGGATGTTTATGTGGAAAGGATGGATTTGGGCGTGCGTGCTGGCTCTTCTCATGGGATTGGCCGTGCCTGTGTACGCAGAGGATCCAGAACAAAAAATATTGCGGATTTGGTTTCAAACCCCAAATGGTGAAGCGAGTGTTGACTTGCCCCTCTCGGAAGGAAATCAGGGAAAATGGCTCTGGGCGCAGATGCCGGAGGATTTTCGTGACGCTTCATTTCTGATGGCGATGGCACCTTTCTATTTACCAACAGCGGAAGGCGTTTTATATCTTTTGGACCCCAGTACCATGACGCCTATTTCTGACGGCACATCAGCCGTTGATTTTTCTGGTTCTGAAACAGTGCCTTATGCCTTTCTGGTGGAAGGCGCGGTAGATCATTCACCCCTTTGGTGGGGCTGGATTACGGTAAGCTTGCACGAAAAACCGGAAACTTTACCAAATACTTATACGGTGGCGCCAACCGAGGCTCCGATAGAAGCCCCAACTGAGGCTCCGGCAGAAACGCCAACGGAAGCCCCGACAGAGGCACCCACAGAGGCGCCAACAACGGAAACCCCGAGTCCGTCTCCCTCACCGTCGCCAACACCTTCACCGAGCCCAACCCCGACATCGTCGCCAACGCCTTCACCGAGCCCAACCCCGACACCGTCGCCTACGCCTTCACCGAGTCCAACCCCGACACCGTCGCCTACGCCTTCGGCGAGTCCAACTTCATCGCCATCGCCATCATCTACAGAGCTACCTAGACCAACTCTGTTTCCGTCGTCAACTCCGCCGCCTACGCTTTTCCCGTCGACGTACCCCCCAATGCGGACGGGCTATTCCTATATCCTTGCCAACAATGTCAACCTTAGGGATAGGCCAAATGGACGCGTGATTTCACGGTTGCAGTCGGCGAATGTGGTCTATGTGTCCGGCCAGCAAGTGGATGAAACCGGCGCACTGTGGTATTCTGTCAACGTGATGCAAACAGGTCAAGTTGGCTTTGTCAGGGAAGATCTTCTGCGCTTTATGACGCCTCAGGAGATATATGCCTACCTCAACAATCCAACGCCAAGCCCGACTGTCCGTCCAACACAGCCGCCTCCCATTCCCATGAACGGATATGCGCGGGTGATCTGGCAAAACACGCCTCTTCGCAATGGACCGTTTGCTTCCGCACAGTGGCTCCGTACGCTTTCGGCGAGCAACGTTGTATACGCTGTGTCCTCCACATGGGATACCATGGGAACACGGTGGCTCTATGTGCGGTTCGATAACACCTATGGCTATGTCTTGGCGGGGGCTATCGTTATGATGACTCAGCCGGAAATTGACGCGTATCTCCAGTCGATCCTCCATCCACCCACGCCTCAGCCCACACCAACGCCCACACCCAGACCGACAGTCGCCCCGACGCTGAACCCCATCATGAGCTATGCCGTTGTGAAGTCGGACAACGTGAACTTCCGCAAAGAACCCAACGGGCAGCTGCTCTGGAGAGTACATCAGGGCACGTTGGCGACGCTTTTGTCCGGTCCGGTAGAAAAAGATGGCTACCGCTGGTATTTTGTCCGGATTGACAACACGGATGGTTATCTCCGGGAGGATGTGATCAATTTCATCCAAATCAAGCCGACGGCTTCGCCCACGCCTTTGATTACACCGAGTCCAACGCCGTCTCCATCGCCAACCCCAAGCCCTACGCCTATGCCTACGCCGGCGCCGCTTTCGATCCTGGATCAAATACGATCGACGCTGGATAGCGTTCGCTATAATGCCTTTGCGCGGACGCTCCCCAATGTGGTGTCTTATGCCATCCGGGACTTTGACGCAGACAAGCTTGTGGAACTGTTGCTGGTCAATATAGAGACTACGGAAGAGGACATCCACTCTCTCTCCTTAGATGTGTATAAACTGATTGATGGGGAGATGGAGCTCATTGCAAACCGTATCTATGTGCCTGTGCTCGCGATTGGCACAGAGATGCAGGTGGTGCTGGTCTCCCAGGAAGGGCGCTCCATCATATATACGGCTCAAAGGGATACCAAATCTCAGCAGACGATTATGGGGCAGGGCATGGCTTTGACGCTAAGCGGATGGAGCGATGTTCCCCTTTCGAACAACATCCAGCAGTTGACCCCATTGCTGCTTTCCAGCGCTGATGAGGCGGGAACGCTTACCTTGGATGACCGGAGCGGATTTAACCAGCCTATAGATGCGCCGAAGGATTTTGACCACGATGCATATTCCGTTGTGCTCCAGGTGATGATCAAGATTGTGGAGATGACGCTTCAGGGCAATGGATAAGTCACGGCATTGGCGCCGGAGAGGTGTCTATGGGTTTCATGGCGCAAATGCTCTGGCTTTCTCCGGCGTCTCCAACCTATATTCTCGCAACTGTGGATAAACACTTCCTAAACGGAGAAGTGTCTGATATACTATGTGAAATGAAAAAATGGAGGCATTCGAGCGATGAAGTTCCGCGAAAACTGCAAATGGTCCCTTGTTGTGCCTACTAGCATGGGTGTCCGTATCACCCCGGTCAATCGCCAACCTGTGAACACAGCCCATGTTTATGAAATGCAAGCCACCAGCGCCGAGTCCAATGTTTTGGCCGTGTCCGCCAGCCTTGGGCTGCAAACAAAGGTATTGACTACATTTGTAAAGGACAGCCCCATTGCCTTGTTTATCAAGGATGAGCTTTCCAGACGCCATATCGCGTATGACGGAGCCGAAGTCGCCCAAGGGGGCCCTTGGGGATACCGGCATCAATTCAACATCGCGGACAGCGGCTTCGGAATGCGGGGCCCAAGGGTGCATAACGACCGGGCCGGTGAAGTTGGCTGCACCTTGAATGTGAAGGATTTTGACCTGGATCGCCTGTTTATCCAGGAAGGGGTTCGGATTTTGCACATTTCTGGTCTTATCGCGGCTTTATCGCCGGAAACAGGGGAGTTTTGTCTGGCGATCGCGGAAGCGGCGAAAAAAGCGGGAACTTGCATTAGCTTTGATTTGAATTATCGGGCGTCTTTCTGGAAGGGCCGCGAAGAAGCCATGCGCAAGATGTTCGTCCGCATCGCCAGCATTTCGGATATCCTGATCGGAAACGAAGAGGACTTCCAGCTGGCGCTTGGCCTGGAAGGGCCGGAAGCGGGCGGAAAGGGCATCGAGGATAAGATTGCCGCTTTCAAAGGAATGATCACATCAGCGCAAAAAGCGTTCCCCAATACCAAGGTTTTTGCGAATACCCTCCGCCAGGTTGTCAGCGCCAATGAACACCAGTGGGGCGCAATCCTTTGGGATGGAACCCAATGGCATGTGATCCTGCCCAAGTCCATCCCCGTATATGATCGGATTGGCGGCGGCGATGGCTTTGTCAGCGGCATGCTCTATGCGATTCTCATGGGTTGGGAAGGCGAAAAGTGGATTCAGTTCGGATGGGCCAGCGGAGCGCTTGTCGCCACCCTCGAAACTGACTATGCCATGCCGGCGGACGAGGAGCAGATCTGGAGCATCTGGGAAGGCAACGCGCGAGTTAAGCGCTAGGCCAGCGCCAATTAAACGCGAACGCCTTTCCTTATCTTCGTTTTAGGCGACACGGGGGAGGGGCGTTGGATGGATTTTGGCAGATGTAAATTGTCTGCCTGTTTCATTTCTCGGAAAGAGGGACGGATGGATGCGCGAGATGATCGGGCTCTTGGGAGGCAGCTTTAACCCCATTCATTACGGCCATCTATCGATGGCGGAAGCGGCACAAAAGGAGCTTGGTCTGGATCGAGTGTTCATCATCCCGTGTGGAGACCCACCGCATAAACGGGCTTTGGAACTTGCCGGCAAGCTGGACCGCCTTCGGATGGCGGAGTTGGCGGTAAATGGCCGCTTCGAAGTTTCCCGCACGGAAATTGACCGTCCGGGCAAAACCTACACGGTTGATACCGTGACTGCCCTGAAATCCCAATATCCCGACGCGGAATTCGTTCTCATCATTGGAGCGGATACGGAGCTGGAACTCCATGCCTGGCATGATGCGCCACGATTGTACACCCTTTGCCGGTTTGCGGTATTTGAACGGAAAGGATTTCCCATTTCGGATATTCCCGAAGTCCGCGCCATTCCGATGAAGACCTCTGTGCCGGATATATCGGCGACGGAAATACGAAGGCGGATTCATTTGGGCATGTCCCTGGAAGAACTGACCCCATGGGCTGTGGAAGCCTATATCGGTCTGCACCGGCTATATGAACCGCCCAAGAGGGTTTCCCGAACCGGAATTCTTAAGCGCATGAAACGAGACCTGCCCCCGGACCGCTTTCGACATGTGCTTGGCGTTGAAGCTACCATGGGGTTTCTTGCGGAACGATGGGGATATAATGAGGAACGGGCGGCTCTGACAGGATTACTCCATGACTGCGCCAAGGGAATGAAGCTTGAAGAGATGCAGAGCTATGTGGCGGCCCTTGGAGTTCAGGTGGATGCTATGCGCATGACATCTAAGGCGCTGCTCCATGCGCCTGCCAGCGCGGCCATGGCCAGAGCGGCTTACGGTGTAACGGATCCGGAAATTTTGCAGGCGGTTTGGTATCACAATACGGGGAACAGTCGTATGGGGAAGCTGGACAAGCTTTTGTTCATTGCCGATATGATTGAGCCTTCAAGAAAACCATATCCTTGGATGGATGGGCTGAAGGCGCTTGCCACGACCGACCTAGATAAGGCGGTTCTGGAAGTGACCCGAATTAAGATTGAACACATCAACCAATGTGGAAAACCGGCGCATCCAGAGACTGCTGCGGTCTATGCTGCATTGGAAATCAACAGAAACGAGGAGGAGATGCAATGACCCAAAAGCCGAAGGAGCTTGCGCTGCGCATGGCTGAACTCATGTGGGACAAGCGGGCGGAAGCCTTATTGGTGCTGGAAATCAGCCATCTCACTGTGATCGCGGATTACATGGTGATCGGAAATGGTCGCTCCATGATTCAGGTGAAAGCCCTCGCGGATGAGGTTGAGGAAAAAATGGCGGAAGAAGGCGTGAAGCCCGCTCGCAGGGAGGGATATGCGGAGGGACGATGGGTCATTTTGGATTACGGCTCTGTAATCGTCCATGTGTTCCATGAACAGGAAAGAGAGTATTACCATCTGGAGCGCCTATGGATGGATGGTTCCAACAGCGTACAGCTGCCATTTTTGAGTACGCCTTAAAACGCGAGAAACCGCATCTCGCTTCCCAGCTCAGCTGTAGTAACGTCGCTTGGGCTTTGGAATTTGTTTTTTGCTCTTATGCCTTTTCATGGCGGCCTTGATTACCGCTCTAAGCAATAAAAGACCGGCTATGAATATAAGAACGGGCGGAAGAACCCAATCCCATCCAAACGGAGGGAAGGGGGAGGGGTCTTCTAAGACGCGCTTTTCGATTTCTTCCAAAGTCGGTGGCGCGTCCGTCCGTGCGGCAATGCTTCGGGTGGCAATGAGATCGTAGACGGCTTCAGGCTCTCCATCGGGATAGAATGTCAGCGTACCGACGACTTGCCCGTATGTGATGGGCGCTCTCAACTCTACGGTATAGTTCACATTGATATACGATGGGAAATCATCAATGATCGCATCCACCTCAGCCGCAAGCTTTGTGATGCGCACTTCTCGATTTGGATCCTGTGGCTTGATATCAAGGTCCAGGTGCCCAAGCCCCAGCGAGCCGTCTGGCAGCGTATCATCCCGGGTAAATCCGTTGATTTGCAGTTGAATCGGGTGTTTTTCATACATATCCTCAGGAGTAACGGATTTAAACCGGGTGAATCCATACTCAAGCAGCCAGCTTACATCCGACCAATAGCTATACGTGCCTGACATCAGGACAACAGCGATGAGCTGAACCCCGTCTTTTTCCCCGACTTCCACCAGGCAATAACCGGCTTGATTGTGGAAGCCCGTTTTGCCGCCCAAGGAAGGTTTATAATAGCGGGGGCTCTCTTGACCATCGCTGGAGGAGGGCTGAATGTGCAGATTCGTATTGTAAAACGTTCTGCCTATATTCTGTCCCGTCGCGGGCATGGTGTAGCTGGGGGTGGCGATGATTTGACGGAAGACAGGGTGATCCATGGCCACATTCATCAGGATGGCCATGTCGTAGGCTGTGGTCTGGTGGATAGGATCGAATAGGCCGCTGGGGTTGGCAAAGTGGGTGTGCAGCATACCCAAACTTTCCGCTTCTTCGTTCATAAGCCCCACAAAGGTGTTGATATCCCCGGAAATGTACTCGGCAATGGCGTTTGCCGCGTCGTTTCCACTGGGCAGCATCAGCCCATAAAGGGCATCCTTAAGGGTGATAACGTCCCCCGCTTTGAAGTGGGCGCTGGATGCGTCGTCCGGAATGTTCACGGCATTTTGTGAGACGGTGAGCTGGTCGGTCAGCTCGCCATGCTTCAAGGCTAAAAGCGCGGTCATGATCTTTGTGGTGGACGCCGGATACATCTGCTCATCGGCATTTCTTTCTCGTAGGATTGTGCCGGATGTGCGTTCCATTAGAATGAAGCTATGGGCGACAATCTGGTCGTCCTGGAGTTCCTCGGGTTTTTCCGGATCGTACTTGAGAGCGCTTGGGGGCCTGGTGGGGGAGACAAACGCGTCTTCATCCCCATCTTCCGATAGGGCGACGAAAGGGCTAAACAGAAGCAAGCAAATAACCGCTAATAGTGTGATTCGCCGTATCAAGCCCCTCTTCACCCCTTTCGAATTCGCTTGTTATAAACGTGCCTGCCTATTTTAGCATAAATAGCCCCGGTTGTATATTCAGGCCAGCGCAAATGTAGGGAAGCAGTTTTGGTCGAAGTTTACTTTCTTCGAACATTTTTTAAAAAGATTTTTCACATTGTAACTAAGTAAACGATTCATCGGTCACGAATCTTGTTACGGAACAAAGAAAAATGATCTTGCATTTTGTTAGCGAATCCGCTTATAATAATATGAATACAAATGTCGGACGGCAAAGGAGTGTTAAGCGTGGCTAAAAGACTACTGCTTGTTGACGACGAGCCGCTTATTATCAAAGGCCTTAGGTTTAGCTTAGAGCAAGATGGCTACGAGGTCGAGTCGGCTGCAGATGGAGAAGAAGCCCTTGCAAAATTTACCGCGGGTACTTTTGACTTAATTCTCCTGGATGTTATGCTGCCTAAAATTAGCGGTACCGAGGTGTGCCAAAGGATTCGCGAACGCTCCGGCGTACCCATCATCATGCTGACCGCAAAAGGCGAAGATATGGACAAAATCCTTGGCTTGGAATATGGCGCTGATGATTATATGACCAAGCCTTTCAATATCCTAGAGGTGAAAGCCCGTATCAAAACAATCCTTCGCCGAACCCAGACGCCTGCTTCCCCTGATGAGAACAAAATTATTCGCGTTCGGGATATGGAAGTAAACTTGGTGAACCGTTCAGTTCGTCTCGCTGGTAAAGACATCAAGCTGACCGTAAAAGAATTTGACCTTTTGCAGCTGTTTATAACCAACAGGGGCCGTGTGTTTAGCCGCGAAAATATGCTGGAGACTGTATGGAAATATGACTACCTGGGTGACATGCGGACTGTGGACGTTCATATTCGGCGCTTGAGAGAGAAAATTGAGCGCAATAACGCACAGCCTGAATTCATCTTCACCAAGTGGGGAGTGGGCTACTATTTCACAGACAAAGACTAGACGAATCTTTTTTAGCATTCGCTGGAAGATTCTAATCGCTTTCCTGTTAATACTGGGCGTGTCGTTCATTATCATCGCCACATCGCTGATCGACTTGGTCGGCGATTATCTCTTTAAGACAAAAATCAGTCAGGAAACCGCCACGGTTCAGTCCCTTGCGGTTAATTTCGCGCCGCTTTTTGCGCGTGGAGATTCGGATGAGCTCTTCTCCCTATCGCGAAAATCCGGTGCCGAGCTTGGGGGCCGCCTGCTGGTTCTGGATATGGACAGCAAAGTGCAGATTGATACATTTTCAGAATTCAATGGAAAACGGATCGCTCACCCGGAGATCGTCAATGTGCTCAACGGCATGCAAACGGACTATGGCTTTCACCGGGTAGAAAATCAGGGAAAAACAGACCCAGTCGCGCTTTTCGATATTTTTCGGGATATGAATCCGGAAAAGCAATGGGTCGGTTACTTTGCCGCCGCACTGGTGCAGGATACCGAACAAATCGGCGTTGTGCTCTTTTCAGTAAGCGTGCAGGACATGGTGACGCAGCTTCGGGTCATTCAGGACCGTATGCTTCTTTATTTCTTTGCGGCCGCAACTGCGGTCTTTATCGTCAGCCTGATTTTCTCACGGATTATAACCAAGCCAATTGCGACACTGACCGAAGGAATCAAGCGGATGGCGCGAGGCGATCTCTCCGGCCGCGTGAAGGTCAAGAGCATTGACGAAATGGGCCGTCTGGGGGATACATTCAACCAAATGAGCGAAAAGCTTGAGAACTTGGACTCGTCAAGAAACGAGTTTGTTTCCAATGCTTCCCATGAGCTTAAGACGCCCTTGGCCACCATGAAAATCATGCTGGAGTCCATGCTATACCAGGAAGACATGCCCTCGGATCTTCGCACGGAGTTTCTCACGGACATCAACAAGGAACTGGACCGCCTGGGGCTTATCGTTACCGACCTTCTGACGCTGGTACAGACCGATGCCCACGATTACCGGTTGACACGCAAAAATATCCTTCTGAAGGATGTTGTGGACGAAACCCTCCACCGTCTGGATCCTCTCGCCAAAGAGCACGATCAGGAGATCACGTTCAAAGCCCAGTACGATTGCCCAATGTTTGCCGACCCCATCAAGCTTCAGCAGGTCGTCTACAACCTGGTGGACAATGCGGTCAAGTACTCTCCCAAGGGTGGAAAAGTTCGCGTTACCATCCGGCAAGAAGGCAGAAACGCGGTGCTTGAGGTTACGGACACTGGCCCTGGTATACCCAAAAAGGATCAAGCCCACA
>JAVBOX010000112.1:0-7734 GCA_031550095.1 Eubacteriales bacterium | reverse complement strand
GGGATTCCAAAGGGCCGAAGGTCCTTTGGCAGGGTCCGGGACAGCGTCCCGGCGTTCCTCCCTATCACGACAGCCCCATATAAACCACATGTTGATCGCGATGTGCCAGGACGGGGGATCGGCAAAGCCCGGAAGGCATGGGGCGTTTTGGAGGATTGTCCGGCTTTTATGACGTCCTTCCGGAATACGGGAGGGGATCCCCCTCCCGTCACGCCGTCCGGCAAGCCCGCCTTCCCTTACCCCATCAGCTCCCGGAGGAACGAAACCGCTTTGCGGATATCCCCCACAGGGTCGTTTCCCACTTCCCGCTCGATGGTGAGGAATCCCCGGTAGCCGATTTCATCCAGGGTTTTTACATACTGGGGGAAGGGCACGGAGCCTTCGCCCAGGGGCACCTCCTGAAAGGCCTGATCCGTGACGATGGCGTCGTCCCGGACGATATGGTAAATCAGCTCCGGATCCTTGTCCAGCAGCTTGACGCCGTCCTTGGCGTGGGTATGGACGATGTAATCCTTCAGGGTGCGCACCGCCTCGACCGGGTCGTCCCCGGTCACCATGACGAGGTTGGCCGGGTCCAGGTTCACCGCCACGCCGGTGGAATGAAAGGTGTCCAAGAAGCGGCGAAGGGTTTGGGCCGTCTCCGGGCCGGTCTCGATGGCGAAATGGGCGTCGAGGCCGTCCGCGTAGGCGGCCAAAGCGCCGCAGGCGTCCTGCATCACCCGAAACCTTGGGTGATCCGGGGATTCGGGCGTCACGCCGATATGGGTGGTGACGATGTTCGTCTCCAGCTCCTTGGCCAGATCCAAAATGCGGCGGGAGCGCTCAATGAGGGCCGGGTTTTTCTTCGCGTCCCCAAAGCCATGGCCCAAATCCCCGCAGAGGGCGGAGATCACCAGACCATGATCCTTCACCATCCGCAGGAACTCCCCCCGCTTTTTCGGGGTGAGCGCTTCGGGAGACAGCTCTCCCTCGGTGGCGTACACCTGAATGCCCTGAACATTCAGGGACTGGGCCAGATCCAAAGCTTCCGGAATGGGCCTCTGAAATGAATCGAGGATGATGCCGATGGGAAAGCGCGTCATTGCGATCTCTCCTTCATTTTCATGAAATTCTAATCTGGTTCTGGACGGTTTCCAAAGTCTTTTTTGTATAATGGCGCTGTTGATAAACTGACGGCGCCTAAAACGGAATGAATGGGGGAAAAGGAGGTCGGAACATGAGAATATTGGCTTGGCCTTTTGTGATGGCCTGGGGGCTCATCGCGCTGATCATCTCCGCCGTGGGGCGGATCTTCGCCCTTGGCACGGGCCTGGCGCTGACGGGGCTGGGCGCTCTGCTCTGTGTGACGGTGGTGGGCATCGTTATCGGCGCACCGCTGGCCGCGTTCGGCGTGGCGCTCATCGGAAGGTCCATTTTTTAGCCGCCCTATGAATTGAACTGCTGGGCGGTGTGAGGCTGTCTCCAGTCTCCCCCGGCAGTGAAATGATCCTTTGTGGCGTCCACGTGGTTGTTGGTGGTGGGCGCGGCAACCTCCGCCATATACAGGCAGGCCTTCGTGTCGTGCTTGCAGCCGTAGTTTTTAGCGGCCACCTGGCCGTTTTGGGCGTTGAGAAAGCCCTCCATGGATATCGCCGACGTAAAGCGGTCTTCCGCGAAGAAGAGCACCCACCATTCCCGCCTCAGGCTGTTGAAGATGGGGACGGTCTTGGGCCCCGTATACCCGGTAAAGTCCACGTCAAAATCCAGCTGGCGCCAATCCGGGGAAATGGAAGGATTCCATTGAAGGATTTTCTCCGGGCCTGATTTGATCGAACCGCCGTTGAGCACCTCAAACGTGATGGCGGCGGGGGACGGGACCATCCGATAGCAGCAGGTGGCCGCGACGGACTCATTCATGGCCATGGGATGGCGGCGAACGATGGGCATTTTCAATGGATATCCCTCCTTTATTGGTTGTTGTGGTGCCCCCATAGTACCATTGTCTGGCAGAAACGTCAAATGGCTGTTTGTCCCGCCCCATGATAAGCGATGCGAACAATCCAGACGAATATCGGACAAATTAAACCATTGTCCTTGGCAGGCTTTTGCCTTATACTGCTTTTATAGGGTCTTCTTGCGCAATAACGAGCAAAACGCAAGAAAACCGAAAAGATGAGCGTTCGCGAAAGAAAGGAAGTGTTTCGTTGATGAAGCGATGGATTGGCCTGGTGTTGGTTTCCGTTTTACTGGCAAGCCTTGCGCTCCCCGGGAGCCTTGCCCTGGCGGAGGAGGCGGCGCTGCCGCAAGTGGGGGAAAGCCTGCATGGGTTCACGGTAAAGAGCCTAGGCACGGAGCGGCTCATTGAGGCGCCTTCGGTCTACATGACCCACGACAAGACGGGCGCCGAATTGTTATACATCCTGGCGGACGACCCCGACTGTTCCTTCGATATATCTTTCCGGACGCCTGCCCTGAACAGCAAGGGCATTCCCCATGTATTCGAGCATATCACCATCTCCGGATCGGACAAGTATCCGGCCCAAAACCTGTTTTTCCCCCTGATCTCGCAAACCTACAACACCTTTGTCAACGCCATGACCTACCCCAACATGACCACCTATCCCCTGTCCTCTCTGTCCGAAAAGCAGCTCCTGAAGCTGTCGGATTATTACCTGGACGGGTTGTTTCACCCGCTGATTTACAAGGATGAGCGGTTCGCCAAGAGAGAAGCCTGGCGCTATGTCCTCACGGACAAGGATCAGCCCCTCACACTGACCGGCACCGTCTACAACGAAATGCGGGGCAATGACACCATCGAAAGCGCCGCCCATTACAACTTGCTCAGCCTCCTGTATCCGGACAGCATCCTCTCCAATGTAAACGGCGGCGATCCGGATCATATTCCGGAGATGACCTGGCAGGAGCTGGTAGATTTCCATAAGGAGTATTACCATCCCTCCAACTCTCTGACCGTCCTGTACGGCAAAATGGACATTGAGCCCTTCTTGGCGCAGCTGGACGGCTATTTCAGCGAGTTTGAGGCAAAGGAATTCCACGTGCCGACCGGCGAAGGCCCGGTGGTTCCCGGCTATACGGATAAGGCATTCGCCTTTCCCGTTGAGGCTTCCTCCCCCGCCGAGAACGGCGCCATCGTCCAGTATGGCATGGTGGCCGACGGCCTGAGCCAGATCGATATCATGGGCTTCAACATCATCACCAGCGTCCTGACCCACGAATCCTCCCCCCTGACGGCGGCCGTGCGCCAGGCGCTGCCCAAGGCCACGCTTAGCGGCTACATTGACCCATCCGTGCCGGACCCCTATATTCTCTTTCAGCTAAGCGGAGCCAACGCGGAGGATATGGAAACCTTCAAGAGCGTCCTGGATGAGCAGTTGCCCAAATTCGCCGAGGCGGGCTTGGATCGGGAAATTTTGGAAGCGGTTATCGCCAATGAAGAGTTTTCCAACCTGTTGATTCCCGAGGTGCCCAACCTGGGCGTCAATTTTTCGGTGGCCATGGCCATTGACTGGGCGGGAATTTACAGCCTCTCCGCCATGAACGATAGGCTGGCTGCCCTGGAATACATCAAGAAGCAGGCCCCTGAAAATTATTTCCAGAACCTCATTCAGACCTATCTGCTGAACAACCCCTGCTCCGTTCTCACCGCCACTTACCCTGTTCCCGGTCTCGCCGAGGAAGAAGCGGCCCTGCGGGCCGAAGCGCTGGCCCAGGTGAAGGCCGCCATGACGGACGAGGAAATCGCCGCCTTGATCGAGGAGAACAAAGCCTTGGACGCCTGGAGCAAGGAAGATGCCCCCAAGGAGCTTGTCGATACCCTGAAGGCCGTCAGCGCGGACACCCTGCCCGAGGAAATCCAGCGATACGAAATCACCGAAGCGCGGCGGGAAGCGTATCGGACCCTTGTCGCCCCGGCGGCCACCGCCGGCGTAGGCGCCACAAACCTTCTGCTGGATGCCAGCGCCATTCCACAGGAGCTGCTGCACGCTTACAGGCTCTATACGTCCCTCATGGGCCAAATGGACACGAAGAACTATGGAAGAGCCGAGCTGCAAACCCTGATCACCCGGTATCTCAACGGCTTCAGCGCCGATGCCACCGCGCTGTTCTTCGCCGACGGCACTTATCTGCCCGCCCTTTCCACGAATTTCAAAACCTTGAACGCGGATTACGAGAAGGCCTTGGAACTGGCCCGGGAAGTGGTGTTCCACACCAATCCCGATGATCTCGCCATGCTGGCCTCCCTCATCGCCCAGGAAAAGTTTATGGCCCGCTATCAGCTCAACAACGCGCCGTACACGGCCCAGATGTCCCGGATCTACGGCTCCGCCTACGCGGATCACGCGTACAACGATTACCTGACGGGTCTGGCCTATATGGATTACCTGGCGGAGGCGGAAGCCATGCTCCAGGAGGATCCGACAAAGCTCATCGCCCAGCTGGACGCCGTCCAGGGCATTTTGAGCAACAGGCAAAACGCCACGATCCTCTTTGCCGGAAACGAGGAGGGCATCAGCGGCTTTGACGCCTATATCGACACCCTGTTTGAGGGCATCCCGGCGGCTCCCATCGAGAAGGCCGCCTACGCCTTTGAAGCCCCGGCGAAACGGGAGGCCCTGGTGGTGGACTCCACCGTGCAGTACAACCTGACCTTCGCGCCGCTGTCCCAGCTGGGGCTTGAATACACAGGCAAGCTGATTCCCCTGAATCAGCTGATCTTCGACGCCTACCTGACCCCGGAAATTCGCCACGGAATCGGCGCGTATGGCATCATCAACATCATGGACAAGCGGGGCATCCTGTTTTGCAGCTACCGGGATCCGGCGGTCGCGGAAACCTTCGCCGTGTATGAAGCCTTGGCGGAGTTCGTGAAAACCGCGCCGGTGACCCAGGAAACGCTGGACGGCTATATCATCAGCACCTACTCGTCCTTTGTTGTGCCCCAGGGCGCTTTGACCGGAGCTTCGCGGGCGATGGCGAACCGCGTTCTGGGCTGGCCCGACGACGAGAACCTCATCCGCATGCGGGAGATCAAGTCCGCCACCGTGGAGGATTTGCGGGCTCTGTCCACGGCCATGGAAAAGTTAGCCGCGGAGGGTTTCCGGTCCACATCGGGCAGCGCGTCGGTGGTGGGGCAGCACAAGGATCTGTTTGACCGGGTGATTCAAACGGAAAAGAAATAAGCGTGGACGCCATGAGAAGGGGCTGTCAAGCGGCCCCTTCTCAAATAAGCCATGTTTCGCGCTGTTGCCATTGATTGACCGAACGTCTTCCCGCTACGCCGAACGGGCAGCATCTATGCTCCCTTGGGGGAGCGGTTTGCGCCGTGTGCGCGGCAAGACAACACGCCGGTCGAAATGTCCGGCTTATCATGAAGAACGAGACCCATATATGGTTCCCATGCAGGCAGCGTGTCGACTTTGTCGACACGCTCGAATGGAGTGCAATATGCATTCCGTTGGACTGCACGGCCTTCCTGCCGTGAAAGGAATGTTTTCAGGCGGCAAGCCGCTTGGATTGAATATGAAGGGGCTGCGGCCCCTTCATTCATCCCAGGTTGAGGTGCCGGGGTTTGTTGATGCTCTGATGTATGGTTTCCATATATGGTCTTTTTATTTCGACCCCCGTATGGTTTTCACCATATTTGGGCCATTTTTGCCTCATACGCGCAGAGCAGTTTCTGAAAACATAGCGCATTGATTGGCGAGAGATTTTGCCGTACCCGCTAAGACGAGGGAGCGAGGCGTAGCAGCGCTACGCTGAGCGGTCGAGGCAACGCGAGAGGGCAAAAGATCCGCCAGGTTGTGTGCTATGTTTTCGAGAAATGCTCCAAGAAGCATTGTGATGAACGGGTTTATGGAATCCAAGGAAGCGCCAATACGCGAGGGTTCACACCCTCCCGCTCCTCGGACTGCGATGAACCCTTGCTCCCCCTTCATTCCGCTTTAGGCGCCTTCCGGGGTGTGCCGGCGTGTTTGCCGCGATTTCTTTTGAGCGGCCATGCCTTTGGCCTTCTATGAAAACTTTCGCCCTTTTTGTCCAATGATGAACGCCTTTCCCATTTTCTGCCGTTATTATGGATGACCATGTCACGCAATGAAGCATGCCTTGGCATCCAACGAAAAGGAGTGTGAAACCGTGCAGAAAACGCTGGTGAATATGGTGGTATATCTGTTAGCCCTCCTATGCCTGCCCATGGCCTTGTCCTCTGGGCAGGAAAATGGAAAAGCGGTTCCTATTGAAGGCCCCGTCGCCGCAAGCGCGGCCTTTCCGTCCGGGGTGTATACCGTCCGGGTGCCAGAGGGAAAGACCAGCGCCTTTGCCGTCAAGGGCGCGAACGGGACGCCGCTCCAGGAAAGGACCCTGGTGGGCGGGGCGGCCTATGCCTTCTATCTGCCGGAGGGCGCCTCCGTTATGTTGGGTCCCGACGCCGAGCTTTCCCAAAGAAATGAGGATTATCGCGGCTGGCATGAACTCCCGCCTGGGGGTACCCATCGGGTCTACGCCGCGGAGCGCGTGATGGCGGGGTTTTTCACAGTGACGGTGGCAAAGGGGGCAAAATCCGGGTATGTGCTCATCACAACCCGGGAAAATGACATGGGGCAAGGGCTTCCTCCCGAGCGCATCGACCTGCTTCCCGGCCTGGTGGCCCTGCCCGATCTGATGGAAGGGCAGTTCATGGAGCTGGTGGATTGCGAGGTGGAGGTCATAGGCTCCCGGGTTTAGGGCGGCACTGCACAAAGGAGCGTTGCCGGCATTGCGAGAGATGTTCGTGCTGATTAAGAAGCCTGGAGGAAGCCGTAGCAGCGCTACGGCGACCGCAAGCGCGACACAAGGCAGCGCGAAAAGATCCGCAAAGACGGCGTGCGCGATTTTGCGGTGTTGCCTTGGCGTCCATTTACGCCTGCGGCCGTGTAAATTCACGGAACACAAAACATTGAAAGGAATTTCTCATGAAAAAGAATCCTTTGGCCCTTTTGCTGGCGGTTTTCCTGCCCTTTTCCCTCTGCTCCGCCGCTTTGGCGGAGGCCGACGCGCCCAAGACTTTCTCTGAAGGGGAATACATCGTCGGCGTGGACATGGCCGCCGGTTTTTACTCGCTTCTCGTTCCTCCCGACGCGGAGGCCCACATGACCATCGTCTCCGAGGATGGGGCCTTCACCCGCGCCATTGAGCCCAAGGGAGGCGCCATAACCAACCGCCACCCGGAGCAGGCTCCCATCCGCGCCGACGGCCGCTACGCCGTCTATCTGCCCAACAAGGCCACCGTCACCCTGAAGGGCGGCAGCCTGTTTGCCATTCCCCACCTGCAGAATGACCAAAGCCTCTGGCGGTATGAGGGAAACGGGCGCATGCTGGTGGGTTGGGATGTGGCCGACGGCGCCGCCAGCATCGAGCGGCTCTCGAAGGATGAGCCCAGCTCCTATTCCATCTGGACCAAGGACGCGGAGCGGGGCCTTGTGGCGGTGGAAAAGATAGAAATCACGGACGATGAGCTTGTCCTTTTGTTCATCGAGCGTGGCTGGATTGTGGAGCTGGAAAACGCGGCCATCCAGGTCAACGGATAATGAAATAGGCGTCCAATAACCCTGGTACCTCCGTTTGGCCCAAAAGCGCCGGGAGGCCGGCGCCTCAGCGTGTCGACAAAGTCGACACGCTCGAAGGGGCTGTCGCGGTAGGAACGAAGGAACGCCAAAGGGGTTTAACCCATGGGTCCCCACGTAAGGGATTTAATCC
>JAVBOX010000170.1:0-5195 GCA_031550095.1 Eubacteriales bacterium | reverse complement strand
GTCGTCTCCTCCGGTTCCGGCGTTTCATCCAGGTCGTACTCCTGGGCAACGTCCTCCCGAATCAGCTTTGTGCGGCGAGGATCCGCATACTTTTGACGGATCTCCAAGAGTTCCGCCTTGATGACGCCCATGAGCTTTTTGTGGCTCGCAAGGATTGCCTCCAGCCTCTCAATCTCCTTGACAACCTTAGCGTGTTCTTCCCGAAGGGCAAGAATCTCCAAACCTGTCAAGCGGCGGAGGCGCATATCCAGAATTGCCTGAGCCTGGAGATCGGACAAGGCAAATCGCTGGATGAGGGCCGCTTTTGCCTCTCTGTCATTTTTGGATCCGCGAATGATTCGGATGACCTCGTCCAAGTTATCCACCGCGATGATCAAGCCGTCTAAAATATGCAGGCGCGCCTTGGCTTGTTCCAGCTCATAGCGAGAGCGTCGGGTAACGACATTTTCCTGGTGGGTGATGAAGCACTCGATGGCCCTCTTCAAGCCCATTTGCTCCGGCTTTCCGTCCGCAATGGCCATGATATTGACACCGAAGGTTACCTGCAGATCCGAATACTTATAGAGCGCCGCAAGAACCCGCTGGGAATCCACGTCCCTTTTGATCTCGATGACTGCCCGAAGGCCCGTCCGGTCGCTCTCATCCCGAATATCGTGAATTCCGGAAAGGAGGGCTTTTTTTTCTTCGCTAAGCCGCAAAATCTTTTCCAGCATGGCGGCCTTTGACACCTGGTAGGGCATCTCGGTGATCACGATCATCGATCGGCCAGAAGGCCCTTCCTCAAGCTGAACCTTTGCCCGAAGCGTCAGCTTGCCCCGGCCGGTTTCATATGCCGAGACGATCTCCGGCGTATCCAGCAGCACCCCGCCCGTAGGAAAATCGGGGCAAGGCACGTAGCGCATGAGCTCCCGGGTTGTGATTTCCGGCTTGTCAATGGCCGCGATAACGGCATCAATGGTCTCTCCCAGGTTATGGGGCGGAATATTGGTGGCCAAACCCACCGCGATTCCTGATGCGCCGTTTACCAGCAGGTTCGGAAACCGGGCGGGCAGCATGTCCGGCTCCTTGAGGCTGTCATCGAAGTTCAGCCGAAAAGGAACCGTATCTTTTTCGATATCCCGAAGCATTTCCATGGCCAAAGGCGCCATCCGCGCTTCAGTGTAGCGCATCGCTGCCGCAGTATCGCCATCTATAGAGCCGAAGTTTCCATGGCCGTCCACCAACAAACCCCGCATGGAGAAAGGCTGGGCCATGCGCACCATAGCATCATAAACTGAGGAATCCCCATGGGGATGGTATTTGCCAAGGCAATCGCCCACAATGCGGGCGCACTTGCGATGCGGCTTGTCCGGTTGGGTGGACAACTCCGACATGGTAAAGAGAATACGGCGCTGAACGGGCTTCAGCCCATCCTCGACCCGGGGCAGCGCCCGCTCCAGGATGACATGTTCCGCGTAGGGCATCATGGCATCCCGCATGACCTCTTCGATGTTGGCCGTCAGAATGATTTCATTTCGGGGTTCGTTTGCGTCCGTCTTTTTTGGCATATGGGTCAGCCTCTTTCCCGCGCGTTCTTGGCGTCAAATGTGTCCGCGCGGTTGAAGTTGGCATGTTCGCTGATGAACTCCCGCCGAGGCTCCACCTTATCTCCCATGAGGATGGTGACGATCATTTCCGCCTCCGCGCCATCCTCAATGCCCACCTGCAAAAGCTTCCGGTGGGCAGGGTTCATGGTGGTCTCCCAAAGCTGCTCCGGGTTCATCTCGCCAAGTCCCTTATAGCGTTGGATTGTATACCCTTTTAAACCTTTTGTCAGCCGCCGAAGCTCCAGATCGTCATAGGCGTATTGAGACCCGCCCGCCTTCTTGATTTGATACAGGGGCGGCAAACCGATATACACATGACCATCTGTGATGAGTCCCCGCATATAGCGGTAGAAGAAGGTTAGCAAAATGGCGCGAATGTGCGCCCCATCTTGGTCCGCGTCCGAGAGGATGATCACCCGGTTATACTTCAGATCGGACAAATCAAAATCCTCGCCAATGCCACAGCCCAATGCCGTGATGATGGAACGGAACTCCTCATTGCCCAAAACCTGGTCCAAGCGCTTTTTTTCCACGTTAAGTGGTTTTCCCCGAAGGGGAAGAATGGCCTGGAATCGGCGGTCCCGACCCTGCTTCGCGCTGCCGCCGGCGCTGTCCCCCTCCACAATGAACAGCTCGTTTTCGGATGCCTTTCGGCCAGTGCAGGCAGAGAGCTTTCCCACCAACGGCGCGGCTTCCAGCTGGTTTTTCTGCCGGGCCACTTCTTTTGCCTTCCGGGCCGCTTCCCGCACTTTCGCGGATTTGATGGCCTTCTCAATGACCAGCGCGGCAAAGTCCTGGTGGCGCAAATCCTCTAAATAGGAGGTCAAGAGCTCCGTCACAACGGCTTCCACAGCGGGGCGAACCTCGCTGTTACCCAACCTTCCCTTGGTCTGCCCCTCAAACTGCGGCGTGCGCACCATGCAGGTGAGGACACAGGTCAGTCCTTCCCGGAAATCCTCCCCAGCAAGGTTGTTATCCTTTTCCTTTAGTGCACCGATCCGCCTGGCGCAGTCATTGAAAACCTTGGTGTAGGCGGTCTTAAAGCCAACCTCATGGGTGCCGCCTTCCTGGGTGGGGATGTTGTTGACATAGGAGAAAAAGTTTTCTGTGTAGCTGTCCGTGTACTGGAGCGCAAAACGCACCAGGATATCCTCACGGCGGCCTTCCAGGTAAACAGGCCGCTCGTGGAGAGAGGCTTTTTCCTGGTTCAGATAGCGCACATAATCGGCAATGCCGCCTTCATAATGAAAAACCCGCTCTCGCTTGGCAGGATCCTTCACCCGTTCGTCCGCAAAGGTGATTTTAACATCCCGAGTTAGGTATGCCAGCTCTCGCAGCCTGTGGGCTACCGTTTCGCTGTTAAAGGAGATGTCGTCAAAAACGGAGTCATCCGGCAAGAATGTGACGCGAGTTCCCTTTTTGCGCGTGTTCCCCACCTTTTCCAGCGGGCCGTCCGGCACCCCTGAAAGCATCTTTTTCTCCTTGGCGTCGTACCGACTTTGAAACGTCATGCGCCATTGGGAAAAATCCACAAAGCTATCCACGATCAGCCACCGAGAAAGGGCGTTGACAACGGAAGCCCCCACCCCATGCAGCCCGCCGGAATACGCGTAGTTCTCATTATCAAACTTACCGCCGGCGTGCAGACGAGTATAGACCACCTCAACGCCGGATATTTTCAGAACAGGGTGGAGATCCACGGGCAAGCCGCGCCCGTTATCCTCAACGATGGCGCTCCCATCCTTGCAAAGGGTCACGGATACTTCCGTGGCATAGCCTCCCAGCGCTTCGTCCATGGCGTTATCGACGATTTCCCAAAGCAGGTGATGCAGTCCGCGAGGGCCTGTGGTGCCAATATACATGCCCGGGCGCATTCGAACCGCGTCCAGCCCCTCCAGCACTTGAATATCCTTCGCAGCGTAATCCTTTGCCAAATGTCCGACCTCTTTCCAATAGTTACATAAAACCAATTTAGTATACCATATGTTGAGGTTTGTAATCAACATGCTGAAAAGAATTCGAAACCAATGCATGGATAAATTCCCGAAAAGCGTCTATTTCTGTGGAGGGAATGGAAGAAAAGTCTATGTCAGCCCGGGAGAGGCGCTGAACGAAAGATACAGCCAAGCGCATTGACGCAGAACGCCCTTTTCGCGTTTGCAATCTTTTTCTCAGCAAAGCTCCATTTTCATAAACGCGATTCTTTTTTTATTGGTATCATAACCTTCTATTTGTGCGCATACTAAATCCTGCACGGAAAGGAGGGATGCAATGGCATGTCTGCAGGAATTGCGCACAAGGCTGAAGAAAATATACGGTCTTAGAGCGGTATCGTTTGTTTGCCTTGCCATACTGTCTGCTTGTTATCTTGGAATGACGCCTGGCGGCGACATGATGGCAATGGCACGTAAGCGCGAACTTCCGATCTACTCCGTAGATCGGAAGGACAAAGTACTGGCCATCAGCTTTGACGCAGCCTGGGGCGGTTCGCAAACGCCCGCGATACTTGATATTCTGGATGAATATGGCGTAAAGACAACCTTTTTCCTGGTTGGCATCTGGGTAGAAAAGTATCCCAACCTGGTAAAAGAAATCGTTGCACGCGGGCATGAAATTGGCAACCATTCCACAACGCACCCTGAGATGTCAAAGCTTTCTGAGGAGAAGATTCAAGACGAGCTCAAGGTGACGAGCGACCGGATTGAGCAATTGACTGGGGTACGCCCAACGCTGTTCCGCCCCCCTTTCGGAGACTATAACGATAAGGTGGTTTCCGTAAGCCGCGCTGAGGGGTATGAGTGCGTTCAATGGAACGTGGATTCGTTGGACTGGAAAAACCGCGGCGTTCAAGATCTTGTTCGTCAGGCGACCAAGGACAACAAACCAGGCGATATCGTTTTGTTTCACAACGACTCGCAGTTCATCGTCCAGGCGTTGCCCGCCATTTTGCGAACATACCAGGACGCAGGGTTCACGGTAATTCCGGTTTCTGAGATTCTGTTGGATGGTATAACGGAAATAGATCATACCGGGCGACAAAAGCCAGTAATAAAACAAGCTGAAATGAGCTACCGGACACAGTGAAAGAGGATTGCGATGGATAGGCCAGTGAATACTTTAAGTCTAACGGGAACGATTGCGGAAATGCCGGAATTCAGCCATGATGTGTTTGGAGAGGCATTTTATCAGCTGATGCTTGCTGTGCCGCGCCTGTCGGGCGTAAACGACATATTGCCTGTTACTGCCAGCGAGCGCTTGCTCGAGCTGGTGTCGCCTGAGCCGAATCTAAAACTTCATCTGGAGGGGCAGGTTCGCTCATATAACAAGATGGTCGATGGTGTTGGCCGACTTTTGATCACCGCCTTTGCCCAACGGCTTGCGCCGCCCACCGAGGATGAGAATCCCAACAATGTGATACTATACGGTGCGCTGTGCAAACCGCCGGCTTATCGGACGACACCCTTTGGGCGGGAAATCGCCGACATGATGCTAGCTGTCAACCGGGCATTTGGAAAGAGCGACTACATCCCCTGCATTGCCTGGGGCCGCAACGCCAGGTTTGCCTCCCGGCTCTCCGTGGGCGAGCATGTGATCGTGGAGGGCAGGCTC
>JAVBOX010000118.1:0-5280 GCA_031550095.1 Eubacteriales bacterium | reverse complement strand
CGGATTGCTTACATTAAAAGGCTTGCGGATAATCTATGAACGAAATACACAAAACGTATAAAAAGCTTCCGAAAGGGGTATTTTCATGATTCACAGACCATCGGAGATGCATAAGGAGACGCGGGAAAAAATGCGCGGCGGCGCAGGAAGCGTAAATTTATGCTTTCTGGAAAAGGAGCATCTTCCCGCAAATGGCAGGCTTTTTGCCCGCCTGACGCTGGCGCCCGGCTGTTCTATCGGGGCCCATGAGCACCAAGGGGAAGCGGAACTGTTTTATTTCGTAAGTGGAGAAGGCGTGGTAACCGATGACGGAGTTCGTATCCCCATTCATACAGGGGACGCCATGACAACGCTCAGCGGCCATTCCCATAGCGTGGAAAACACGGGCTGCGAGGATCTTGTGCTCATCGCAGCCATTATCAAGGATTGATACCGTTTGGGCATTTCCTAGGACAAATTGGTATCAGTATCATTATTTCGGGTAGGAATATCGTCCCACCAGCTTAGGCATGCTGTTGTAAAGTCCGCTCGTATCGGCGTACACACGGTATGCCTTTCCTACTTCCCAGGTAATCATTGTGGTCATGGTGGCTTCCGGGTTATACGACTGGTTCTCCAGGAACACAAGCTGGGGCTTTTCTTCCGTTCCCGTATTCATAATCGCCAGTTGCGGCTTTTCGGAGAGAATTTCAGCGATGGTCCCTTCGCAAAGATAGATCTGCGCGTTTTTCGCCCGCATGGTTATGTTGTTGAGCAACTCAGCGTAATCCGACGCAGCCAGCGCCCATGCTTTTTTTGTATATATTTCAGGTGGGGGCAAATAGGTCACCACGTGCTCTAGGACGGAGTCCTCCATCCCCGGATAGGAAGCGCGTATGCGAATGACGTTCAAACCAACCCTCTCCATTTTTGCCACGAAGGAAAAAGCGCCCGTGGTATTAAGGTTCCTGTCATCCAGCGATACGATTGGGGATTCCACCATGACGGACGCGCCGATCATCGCGCCGGCATAAATCGTCATTTCTTCCAGCGAGGTCTTCGTCATGGTATCGATCGCCAGCTCCAGGGCGATTTCTTGGGGTTCCCGGTAGAAAATAACGGTCATGTTATTCTCACGGCACCGGGGCGCTCTGGCTGTGATGGTAACCGGGAACTCGCCTCTGGCTTGAATGGAGGCGTTGTGCGTAAGGACGCCGTCATCCTTGACTTGGTCCGTTGCATCGACCCCGTTGATGTAGACCTTGCTCTTTGACGCCACCATGATCTGCATGTTATAGATGGATGCGGACACTTTTACATAGTTGGATTCCGGCATAATGAGCTTGATGGGGGATAGCGGCACATCGATGGTATAGCGGATCGGCGCCAGACGCTTCTCATCCCCGCCGCGAACTCGCGTGGGTGTCAGCGTCACCTCCATCTGGGCCGCTTCCAAATGCTCAATGCCTTCATAAAACACATAGTCACCCACCTCAATGGTGGCGACTCCATCCACAACCACGTACGACTTGCTAAGCTCGCTGATATAAAACTGAGTGCCTTCCTCCCCAGAGATGCGAATTCTGCGCCCGGGAGAGCCGTCAACTTCAATCGCCTCAATATGGGCATCCACCGTTTCATCGGATACGGGCACAGAAGCCGCGCTATTTTGGATGATCTGCGCACCCTGCCAAATCGTCACGCCAACGGCCATGATGATTAAGATGCGGACAACCCAATTGACCAGAACAACAGGCCCACGTTGACGGCGATGCAACCGCTTGCGACGCCTTGAAGGTTGCGGGGAGAGCGGCGGAGCGGCGCCTAAGGCCGGAGGCAGGTCCTCCATGTATTCATCCTGAGCCGCGTATTCGCCCTCATAGCCTTTGTATGGCCTCGTTTTTTCCAAATCAATACGGACGCTTTGTTTTTTCTGCGTCAAACCCCGCAATTGCTTTCGGATCTCCGGAGGCTCATAGACTGTCTCTTCCGGATTATCGGGCACTTCCGCGAAAAAGCCATCCGCCCGATGAATCGATACCCCGGACCCAGTTGGCGCGATGCCCTGCTCCGCCGCATTCTTTCGAAACTCCTCCAAATAGACCATGCCCCGCGCCCGCCGATTTTTCAGGCGGTTCATTTCCGAAGCCAGGGTTTCGCTCTGCTTTGCGTCTTCGTTCGCAATTACCGTAATATCCTCCTCGGGCATTTCGGCATCGTCGAAAATCCTGCGCACTTGCTCGTTCTTTGGCTTGTTGAATTGATCCCGCCAGCTCGCTTTTGGGCTTTCATCTGTGTTAAGCAGCTCTCCGCACTGGAAGCAACGGGGGAACGTCGGCTTGTTCCAGTGTCCACAGCGGGGGCATTTCATAGGCACAGTCCTCCGATATTTATGATCTATCGCATCATTTCGTGGAACGTTATTAATTTTCCTTCCAATAAACAACGGTTTCCAACTTGATTTTGTTGCCTGCGACACAGGAGCGTGCTATAATAACGCAAGAATGGGAGGGCTTCATTTTGGACAATTATCGCGAGGAAATCATTGTAAAGAAAAACCGTGTGGCAAACAGCATCCTGTACGCGATGTTGTGCGTGATTATGGTGATCAGCGGCCTGATGGCGGCCATGAGCATGGCAACGTTGTCCTACGCGGAGAATTTGATCATTGGCATTGTTTGGACGGTCTTCTATGCTGGCATCGCCTTCCTGATCTGGTGGAAAAAAGACACGCTTCGCATGGAATATGAATATACCTTCACCAATGGTGAGCTGGATTTCGCCGTCGTCTATGGCAATAAGAAGCGTAAGAACCTTGGCTCCATGCGCGTCAAAAATGTAGAGGCTTGCGGCATGGTCTCCAGTGGCAGTTTCCAGCGCTATGTTACCACGCCGGGTGTTAAGAAAAAGAACTGGTTTCTTAACCGGGACGCGCAGCTCCTCTTTTTTTACTATCAAAAAGACGGAATCAAATCCATGATCATCTGTGAGCCATCGCCTGAAATGGTCGATATGATCAAGCAATACTTGCCTCGGGCTGTATTCCAGATCAACTGATCATGATCTATTTGGACAACAGCGCCACGGCAAAGCCCTGTGCCGCGGCGGTTTTTGCTGCTCGGGAGTTGCTGGAGGAATGCTGGTTTAACCCATCCGCCCTTTATGGCGAAGCGGCTCGCGTTGAAAAGCGGCTTTCCGCTTGCCGCGACATGATTGCCGAAACGCTAAAAGTTCAACAGGATAACGTTATCTTTACCGGCAGCGGTACGGAAGCGGATTCTTTGGCTATTCTTGGGAGCGCCGCTTGTTTTCGCGGTCAAAAACGCGTGCTGCTTTTTTCCGCCGAGCATCCCGCTGTGCTGGAGACTTCCTCTCAGCTTGTCGCCATGGGGCATACTGTCCAATGGATCCCTTCCACAGATCAGGGCACGCTGGACCTCGATGCTTTATCCGCCATGCTCGGTGAAGATGTGACTTTGGTCAGCTGCATGCAGGTGAACAACGAGACAGGCGCTGTTCAGCCCCTCGACACAATTGGCGTGATGATGCGCCAGGCATGTCCACAGGCTCTGTTTCATGTGGATGGCGTGCAGGGGTATCTCCGGCTGCCGCTGGATCTGGCACAGGCCGGTATCAGCCTGTATAGCGTCAGCGCCCATAAAATCCATGGGCCTAAGGGTCTCGGCGCACTCATCGCGGGAAAAAACGCGAGAATTTCTGCCCGAGTGCTTGGCGGCGGTCAGGAGAGAGGCCTCAGGTCCGGAACGGAGAATACCGCAGGCATCGCGGCCTTTGCCGCGGCGGCCGAATGGGTTGCCAAGCAGCCGGATCGCCAGCAGCGGCTTCAGGAAATGAAACTTTGCCTGTATCGCCTTTTGCGGGATCAAATCAGCAATCTTCGCGTGAATGGACCCGCGCCGGAGAGCGATGCCGCCGCGCCGCATATTCTCAACGTTTCATTCCCAGGCGTTGGAGGAGAGGTGATGCTCCACGCCTTGGAAGCGGAAGGGGTTTTGGTGGGTACTGGCGCGGCATGCTCCTCCAAAAAGCGAAGCATAAGCCCGGCGTTTCAGGCGATGCGCGCACCGACCTGGGCGGCGGAGTCAGCGGTGCGCTTCAGTTTTGGCATGATGAACACCATGGAGGATTCCAAAGCCGCCGCCGCCGCCGCCATCCGGTGCTGGCAGCGATATAAAGCGTTTCAAAGGAGATAGCATGCGGGATATTCTCTTGGTTCGGTTTGGAGAGGTGCATTTAAAAGGGCTTAACCGCCCTCAATTCCTTCGCGTTCTGGTAGACAATGTGCGCCGCGCCGCCCAACCCTTTGGCGGGCGCGTCTGGCTGAGTGACAGCCGCATTTACGTCAGCGATATATCCGGTATCCAGGCCTGCGCGGAAAAAGTCGCCCAGGTATTCGGCATACACTCCGTTAGTCTGGCAGTGGAAATGAAAAAGGACGACTTTGACGCTTTATGCGCCCAAGCTGTGCGCATGACAAAGCATCTTAGCGGTACGTTCAAGGTCAAGGCACGCCGATCGGATAAACGGTATCCGTTAGATTCTCCGGCCATCTGCGCCCAGGTGGGCCATCGAATCGCCGAGGAAAACCTAAACCTCACCGTCGATGTGGTTCGTCCAGCCCACACGCTTGAAATTGAAATTCGCGATATGGCGACGCTCCATATTGGTCGGATCGAGGGAGCTGGCGGGATGCCCATGGGCACAAACGGCAAGGCTTGTTTGTTGCTTTCCGGCGGCATCGACAGTCCGGTAGCCGGGTTTATGGTGGCAAGGCGCGGCGTGAGGCTGATGGCCGTGCATTTTCACTCCTTTCCATACACAAGCGAGCGAGCCCGGGACAAGGTGATCGAGCTGGCCCGAATTCTATCCACGACATGCGGCCGGGTAGAGCTGTTCATCGCGCCTTTCACGGAGCTGCAGATGCGCATCCATCAAAATTGCCCGGATGTTTACGGCACCTTAATCATGCGAAGGCAGATGATGCGCATCGCGGAAAGGATCGCGCGTCGGGAAGGCGCCCAAGCCCTTGTTACGGGCGAAAGTATCGGGCAAGTTGCCAGCCAGACCATGGAGGCCCTGGGATGCACTGACGACGCTTGCGGCCTCAGCGTATTTCGACCTCTGATCGGCTTTGACAAGGCGGAGATCGTCGCCAGAGCGGAAAAAATTGGCACGTTTGAAACATCCTCCCTGCCCTTTGAGGATTGCTGTACGGTGTTTACGCCCAGGCATCCGGCCACAAAGCCCAAAATGGATTTGATTTTGGAGGGGGAGGCGTTG
>JAVBOX010000049.1:0-10341 GCA_031550095.1 Eubacteriales bacterium | reverse complement strand
TTTTTTCGTCCAGCAAGGAGCTGGAACTCAGCGTAGCAGCGCTACGCTGAGTGAAAGGCGACGCCGCTGGGCGGAAAAAGATCCGTGCCTAATTCCGAATATTCGGTGCCGGAGTAATAATCAAAACAGATATCCGCAAATGCTTGGATATCTGCTCATTCCTCAGCGCCCCTCGGTTTTGTTGTGCCTTTGGATCGATTGAAAGCGTGATCATCAAATTTCTGCTATGTGGTATCACTGGATTGCCCATGGGTACTTATAACAACTGTAATATTGGAATGTGTTGGCGATATTGCAACCAAATAGCGATGAAGGCGAACTGTATGATCGCCAATCATTAGGCTTCGCCCAAAAGGTGACGGAAAGCCAAAGGGATCACGCGCCAGGTGAGGGCTCATATCACAACACCAGGACGGTTAACCTTGGCTTCCCACCCCATCGCTTGCCCCCATATCGGGCATGGCGATATGCCAAACGCGCTGACCATGATCGGCGCTACAGTGCCTTCCACGAATGTCATAGTTTGACCACCATGAAATTCCGCCATCGGCCCTACAATTCGTGTCCAGCCGCTTTCCCATTCGTTTCTGGTTTTTAGTCCATCCTCAATATACCCAAATGCCGCCTATTTATCCAGTGCGCGCTCCGCCTTGCTCCTGCCCAGATAAGCCTCCCGCACGGCCGCGTTGCCCAAAAGCTCCACGCCGGTTCCAGAGAGGGTGCATAGGCCCGTCTCCATGACATACCCGTAGTGGGCAATTCGCAGGGCTGCGTTGGCGTTCTGTTCCACCAGAAGGATGGTAATCCCTTCCCCGTTGAGCTTGAGGATGGTGTCGAAAATGTCCTTCACCACGAGAGGCGCCAGGCCCAAAGAAGGCTCGTCCATCATCAGAAGCTTTGGCCTTGCCAACATAGCGCGGCCTACGGCAAGCATCTGTTGCTCGCCACCGGAAAGGGTGCCCGCCAGCTGCCAATGCCTCTCCTTTAGGCGGGGAAACAGCGCGTACACCCGCTCAATATCCCCGTTGATCTTCTTGTCATCTTTCCGCAGGTAGGCGCCGATCTTTAGGTTTTCCAGCGTGGTCAGGTTGGGGAAAACCCGGCGACCTTCCGGAACCATCACCAGACCCCGCTCCACGATCAAGCGCGTATCCATGCCCGTGATGTCCTCGCCCTTGTACTCGATGGTGCCGGCAGAGGCGGGCACTAGGCCGGATACCGCCCGCAATGTGGTGGATTTTCCCGCGCCATTGGCGCCGATCAGGGTGATGATAGCGCCTTCCTCAACGTCAAAGGAGATGCCCTTCAACGCCTCGATACCCCCGTAGTTCACCTTCAGCCCTTTGATGCGCATGATGGCGCTCATTCCTCATCCACCCCCAAATACGCCTCGATGACCGTGGGATTCTCTTGCACTTGGTCCGGCGTGCCATGGGCGATGGTCTTGCCGTAGTCCAGCACGTAGATCCGATCCGATATATCCATGACGATCTGCATATGATGCTCGATCATGAGAATTGCCAGACGGGTTTTTTCCCGAAGGTTGAAGACAAAGCGGGTGAGGTCTTCTGTCTCCTTAGGGTTCATTCCCGCGGCAGGCTCATCCAGAAGCAGCAGCTTGGGCTGTGTCGCCAGCGCCCGGGCGATTTCCAGGCGCCGCTGTTTGCCATAAGGGAGAGAGGAAGAAATTTCCCCGGCAGCGTCGGCCAAGCCAACCTGTTCCAGCAGCGCCATGGCCTTCCCCCGCATATCCCGCTCTTCCTTGTAATAGCGCGGCCAGCCGATTTCAGCGCCGAACAGCCCGGATTTGATTCGCACATGCCCGGCAATCAACACATTTTCCAGCACCGTCTGAGACTTGAAAAGCCGGATATTCTGGAAAGTTCTGGCGATGCCCAGAGCTGCCACCTGATCCGGACGGATGCCGGTGATATCCCGCGTTTGCCCTGCTTGGGTTTCCAAATGCACCCGGCCGGCTGTGGGCTGATATACCCCGGTGATCATGTTGAAGGCCGTGGTCTTTCCCGCTCCGTTGGGTCCGATGATGGCCACGATTTCCTCCGGGTTCACTTCCGGGGAAAAATCATCCACAGCCGTAACGCCCCCAAAGCGCATTGTCAAGTGCTCGCAGCGAAGGATGCTCATCGTCCCTCACCTCCCTTGGCACGAATGCCGCGAACGCGGCGCCAGACGCGCCCAGGAAAGCCAATCAGCGCCTGCCAGGAGAACTCCTTGCCCCCAGACAAGCCTTGGCGGGTAAACAAAATTACGATCATCAGCAGAACGGAGAATACGACCATCCGGAGGCCGGAAATGGCGGGCACCTGGAACAAGCCCAGGGAAAAGCCGTTGTCCAGCCAGCGAAGCCATTCCTTCGCGGCGGTGATCAGGAAGGCCGCCACCACAGTTCCCGAAACGCTGCCCATACCGCCCAGCACGACGATGAGCAGGATGTCGTAGGAAAGGATGAAGCGGAACTGAAGCGGGTTGATAGAGCCTACAATACTGGCCATCATGCCGCCGCCTACCCCCGCGATAAACCCTGAAATCACAAAGGAAAGCATCTTATGCTTGAAGAGGGATACGCCCATGCTCTCCGCCGCGACCTCATCATCCCGAATGGCCTTGAACGCGCGTCCATAGCTGGTGCGCATTAGCCGTAGGATGAACACGATCACAATGGCCATGATTCCAAAAGACCACCATAGGTTGACGACAGGCGGAATGGCCTTGAAACCCACAGAACCGTTGGTAATCGTCTGGAGGTTGGTGAAAATAACCCGGATGATCTCCGAAAACCCCAAAGTCGCGATGGCCAGATAATCCCCCCGAAGTCTGAGGCAAGGGAAGCCAATCAAAAAGGCCATCAGCGCCGCCACGAGACCGGCGATTACAAGTGCCAGCCCAAACGGCAATTGCAGATTCAGCAGAAAGGGCTCCATAGGAACCAAATAAAACAGGGACTCCTTGCTCGCCGTTGAGAGGAAGAGGATGGTGGTCACATAAGCGCCCACCGCCATAAAACCTGCTTGGCCCAGGGAAAACAGCCCGGTAAAGCCATTGACGAGGTTCATGGATAAGCCGAGAACCGTGTAGGTGGCGCACAGGTTCAAAATGCGGGTCTGATACGCGTCCATGATGAACCCATTTGCCGCAAAATAGGTCAACAGTAACACCGCGGCTAGGAAAATACCCGTCAGCAGCAAATCCCTCTGCTTCTTGGGACTTAGGCGGGCCGCAAGGCCCGAAAACGTTCTGTTTGCCATGTACCCACCCCCTTAAACCTTGTCCGTAACCGCTTCGCCCATCAAGCCGGTGGGCTTCAGCAGCAGGATCAAGATCAGCGCGATAAAGGCAAAGGCATCCTTGTAACCGGTCAAGCTGGGGAAGAAAAAGACAATCAGAATCTCTAGCACACCCAGGAGAATTCCACCGATGATCGCGCCGGTGATGTTTCCAATCCCACCGACAACCGCGGCAATGAAGCACTTCAGCCCGGGCATCAGGCCCACATATGGCTGTATCTGAGGATATTTCATGCCCCAAAGCATAGCGCCGGCAGCCGCGAGGCCAGAGCCAATGCCAAACGTCAGCTGAATCACCCGGTTGATGTTGATGCCCATAAGCTTGGCGGTTTCCATATCTTTGCTGACCGCTCGCATGGCCATACCGGACTTTGTGTGATGCACGATATACATAAGGGTCACTACAAGGATGGCGACAATCGCAGGCACCCAAAAGCCCAGCATCTGGACGCGGATCGTGCCAATCACAACGATTTGCTGGAAAAACTGCACCGAAGGGAAGGATCTGGGCACACCCGTAAAAACAACTGTGGCAAGGTTTTCAAGCAGGTAACTGACGCCAATAGATGAAATGAGCAAGGAAATCCGCGGCGCTTCCCGCAAAGGCCGGTAAGCCACCCGCTCAATGAACATGCCTAGGATGGCCGTAGCGAGGATGACTAGCAGCATGGCTATCCACCAGGGAATTAAAAAGACGGTGATGCCAAAAAAAACAAAGTACATGGCCATCATAAAGATATCGCCATGGGCAAAGTTAATGAGCCGTAAAATGCCATAGACCATCGTATAGCCGATGGCGATCAGGGCATAGAGGCATCCCACCGTCAAGCCGTTGACAAGCTGCTGCAATACGCTGGGCAGATCGATGTTTATGGCCAAATAATCACATCCTATTTGAGATACGGCTGGAAAGTTCTCCGTCGGGAAGCAAAAAAGCACATGCTTCTATCCATTGCTCCCAGAACGGAATGGGCACAGGCAAGCTTCCGCAAAAAAAGGCGGCCCACGCTCGCTTGTCGTGGCGAGGGCCACCCAATGCGAAGGAATTTCCCTTCGCGGTTCCAAAGTTACGGCACAACCATTGATCCAGAAAACCAAGCGGTTTTCATGTTCCCTTTATAGCAATACCGCAGGAAGCCTTAATCGTCAATGATGACCGTGTCCATGTACTTGAACTGCCCGGCATCGACGGTCTTGATGATGGCCTTGTTCTTGATGGCGTCCCCATTCTGGTCGAAGGAGCAGCGGCCCGTCACACCTTCAAAGGTCAAGCCCGCCAGCGCGTCGCGGACAGCCGGACCATCGGTGGTGCCGGCGGCCTCAATGGCTTTCACAGCGGCCATGTAGGCATCATAGCCCAGCGCAGTCACAGCGCCCTTGGGCTTGCCGCCGAACATCTCAGCATACTTGGCCAGGAAAATTTCGGATTCGGGAGAGGGATCCGCATCCGCGTCAAAGAAGGTAGTGAAGCGGCAGGCCTCTACGGCTTCCCCGCCGATGTCGATCAACGCTTGGGTTTCCCACGTATCGCCGCCCAGGAAGGGAATATCCGCATAACCCAAATCCCTTGCCTGCTTCATTAGAAGGCCGGGCTCCGTGTAGTCGGAGGGCATGAAGATGACGTCCGGGTTCTTTGCCATGACGGCGGAAATTTGAGCGGAAAACTCCTGGTCGCCTACGTTGAAGTTGGCCTCAGCCACAATGTTCTCCTCGCCGAAGGCTTCCACGAAATATTTCCGAAGGCCAATGGCGTACACGTTGGAGACATCGCACATGATGGCCGCCGTCTTGGCGCCTAGGTTGTTCTTGGCGTAGTTGGCCAGCAAAGTGCCCTGGAAGTCGTCCAAGAAGCACACGCGGAAGTAGTAGTCGTTGCCCAGGGTCACTTGGGGATTGGTGCAAGATGTGCCGATGGCGGGCGTTTCAGAGCTCAGAAAGGATGGGCCGCCCGCGATGGCCAGGGAGGAACCCCAACTGCCCAGCACCACGTCCACCTTCTCGGCCTCCACCAGGCGAGCCGCCGCCGTGGCCGCTTCCACGTCGTCGGACTTGTTATCAACCGGGATCAGCTCGATGGGCCGGCCTAACACTTCGGGCACGATGGCATGGGCAACTTGAATGCCTTCGTACTCCATCTGGCCACCGGCGGCCTTGGAGCCGGTTAGCGGCTCAAAGATGCCGATTTTAATCGGTTCTTTTGATTCCGCAACCGCTAAACAGGGCATCGCAACCATCAAAACAAGAGCCAATGCGAGAAACCTCTTCATCCCTACACACCCCTTACGCATTATTATTTAAACAGAGTATAAACGACTCCACCAGAACATGCAAGCGTTTCATTAAAAATGACATAAGAATTGCACAAAAGTGACAAGCCGCACGCTAACGTGCAATCTGTTTTGGCAGCCTTCTTGAAAAAGGCGCCAGCATTTGAAGCTGCTCCGCGCATCCGCCAATTCCCTCATTCATCCATAAGCCGATAACAGACCCATCCCCGATACAGCCGCATTTCGCCTTCTCCGTTTCCCGAATCCTTCACACAATGTTCTTCTCCATCGAAATAAGCATCGCCCAAGATCACAGGATGGCTTTGGCGCAGTTCGTTTACATATTGAAAAAAGGGAGACATGGCATCAAAACCCAATGCTTCCAATAAATACGCGCCTAAATAGTTTGAAGAGATCACCCCATTTTCCGGTAACAAAGCCTGCGCTTTATCCATATCCAAAACGCCGGCACTTGCCGCGGCCTTGTTTTGCCAGAGGAGGAAGGGAACGTCGAAGAGACGCGTTTCTTGGACAAAAGAACCCTCCGGTGCGTTGGAGCCAGCGATCAGCATGTCGTACAAGTTGTCATTGAGGGAGGGCAGATGATCGCCATAGTATAGCAAAACGGCAGGTTCCTCAAGGGCTTCCAACCATGTCGCCAGCCTTTCCAGCTGTAGATCCGCCTGACGAACCCCTTCTAAATAATTGCCGAGGATGTTGCGCTCCTGGCTTGTCAACAGGAGGGAGGTGGAAAAGTTTTCCATGCCGCTCAACAAAAAACGATCCTCATAGGCAACATGATTTTCGATGGTGACACAAAATCCAAACATGGGCACACCGGGATGGTTGGCCAGATGATCCTCCATCATTTCAAGCAGCTTATCAATGGTTGCTTTTTCCGTGATAAATGCGCCTCTGTATGCTTCGCTCGGGAAGTCATCCTCAAACACCATCTTGGAAAATCCCAGGTTTGGGTAGACATTTTGCCGATTGTAAAACCACCGATATCCGGGGTGAAGCGCGAATGTCTTGTAGCCCAACTGTTCCAAAATGGATGGCAATGCCTCAATGGGCTTCATCACCATTCGGTATGCGTAGGGGACACTGGCGAACCATCGGGAAGGGAAGCCGGTGAGGAAGTCAAACTCCGCGTCTCCCGTTCCCCCGCCCTTCCATGGCATGATCGCGCGTTTCATGAGTCCCTCTTCGCCAAGCTCCTTAAAGTGCTTCAGGGGATCGCGATAATCGGCAAAGTCCAATGCCGAGCTCTCGGACAGGGCGGAAAAGGATTCTCCCATGACCGCAATGATGTGGGGACGCATTCTGCTGACGGCTTCCGGGTTTCTGCCGTCCAGGTTCGCTATTTGCTTACGCACCCAAGCGGGATCATAATCATCGGGTTTTACACTATTGTGAAGGTTCAGATTGATCAGAAAGCTGTAGAGATTTCCTTTTGAAGTGTGGACATCCGCCAAGTTATACAGGTTTCCATAAACCGGCAGAGCATTATAAATATCCTCATTTTGATAAAAGGTCTGGTTGCAGACGACGATTCCCAAGGCACAGGCGCTGGCCATCAGAACACGGGGGAGGATGAGCATTTTGGCTGTCCGAACCGTCAGGCAAAACCACACCGCCATTATGATAAAGATGGCCACGAACAAAAAGCAAAGGACAAAGGTCTTCGCGGGAAAGCTCTTTGCAATGCCCAAGGCTTCCCGCAGGAGCGAAAAATCCCAATGCAGGAGAGGATCTCCCCGAAACTGCATTTTCGTGCGGTTTACGAACGCGAACGCGAAAAAGAAAAACCCGGATAGGGATACGGAGACCGCAAAGCTCCCGGTCACCAGAAACAATAGCATCGTTATAAGCAGCACTGGCAACGCGTTCAGCCAAAGCGTTATATAGCCTTGCTCCGATGATAGGCGCCAAAAGTCCGAAAAACGGCCCGGGGCGATTGAGATCATCGCCCCGGAAACCACAAGGGAAAGCAAAATCACCAGGAAGAATGCTAGCAGAGGGTTTATCCAAACGCGTTTCCCAAACAATGAACTACGACTTCCCATATTGCTTCATCACTGCCCATTCGAATACAGCCAGGCGAACAGCGCAATGACCCCAATGCCAAGCAAAATGGCCAGTGTAACCCTGGGAATGGAGATAGGCGTCTTCCCTCCGACCTTTCCCGTTTGCCCGTTCACCATAAACTGATAGGTTTTTCCGTTATATTTGAAAGAAGACATCCACACCGGGAGCATTAAATATTTATATTTTAGATTGGAAAACGTGGTGGAGACGGCAAGATTGGATATCTGATCCGCGCCATACCGGGTCCTGATTTGGCTCTCAATCTCCTCGTTCAATATGGAACAAATTTTGTCCTTGCCCCTTTGCCACGCGTCTTTCAATCCTAAGGTATACCTTTCCGAAAGGAAACCAGCCATATATTCGGGCTTGTAAATAACATTGTCGGCGGTATTGAACGGCTCAATCCTCCGCAACACGGTAGCGTCATGCCGGTCGGTACCCGGCATTGCCAGATCATCGATGAAGCGCTCATATCTGCCGCTGGTGCTGTACCATATCACGGTTGTTTTTGTCTTGCCCGCGCTATCTTTCTCCTCCCGGGCGATGCCATAGCGGGCGGTGTAGTCCGAGTCCGTGTTCGCGTCGAAGGTCCAGTATGGAAGATATACCCCTTTCATGGCTTCCGGCTTCGCGCTTTTCTTGGCGGCGCTGGGGCAAAACCATCGCCGACGGATCCAGCGGGCAAACCCCGAAACCGCTGTTTTGGCATCCATGGCAAAGGGACATACGCCTCCCGGCGCCAGGGTGTCCTTGTCCGCCACTTCCATCACCTGGTTGGAGCCGCAGTACGGGCATTCTGAGGAAACCTGCAGCGCATCATAAATGGACTCCGCCCCGCAGGATTTGCACAGGACCCTCTTCTTTGCCATGCCCCAGTCGCAGTTGCCCGTGTGCTCCGCGTCCTCCAGGCTCAGCTCCTCCGCCCGGGATGGTTCCTCCGCGCGAAGTGGGATCGCCTCCTTATGTCCGCAGTAGGGGCACGCCATTCCCCCTGTTTTAGGATCAAAATCCATCGTACCGCCGCATTCCGGGCACTTTCGATCCGTTTCCGTCAGCGTGTCGGCTCTGGCGATTCGCAATTCATCCATGGGACGCGCCTCCTTTTGCTTAAAAGAGAATCAAAGCGATGCGAAAAATATCACACTTGGTCGCTCTCATCAAAAATGTCCCCGCACTCCGGGCAGAACTTTGGCGCGTTGGAAGCATCCTCCGGCTCCCAACCGCACTTGTCGCACTTGAACTTTGGCGTATTGATGGGCTTGGGTTTTCCGCATTCGGCACAATACCGGCCTTTATTCACGGCACCGCAGGAACAAGCCCATCCGTCCTGGGGCTTGGACTTACCGCATTCCATGCAGAACTTACCCGCGTTTCCCTTGGCTCCGCAGGAACACACCCAGCCTTCCGCCTTTGGCGCGGATTCAGAGGACGTCTGCCCCATGGCATACAGGTTCTGCACATTTGTCCCCCCGGCATTTGTCGCCATGTTCATGCCCGCAAAGGCCATCACAGGGCCCTGGCCCTCATTTCGCGCCGCATCCTGCGTTGCCTGGGCTTGGGCGCCAACAAGATGCGCCGCCGCCATGTTAGGGTTGCGGAAGGCGGCGTTGCGCTGAAGCTCCTTAATCATGGTCTCATCCTCGTCAGAAGCTTTTATAGAGCTCATGCCGAAGGAGACGATGGCGATGCCACGCAGCTCGCTCCATTTCTTGGAGAGCACCTGGTTCAGCGCGTTTGAAAGCTCCATAGTATGGCCGGGAATGGCACTATAGCGGATGCCCATCTCCGAAATCTTGGCGAAAGCGGGCTGAAGCGCGGTCATCAGCTCGGTCTTAAGTTGGCTGTCGATGGCGTCCCGCGTATACTCTTGCTGCACATTGCCGGACACATTGGTATAAAAGAGCATGGGGTTGACGATCCGATAGGAGTATTCTCCATGACAACGCAAGGAGATATCCACATCCAGCCCAACGTTGTTATCTACCACTCGAAAAGGGACGGGATTTGCGGTGCCATATTTGTTCCCGATGATTTCCTTCGTATTGAAATAATAGACCCGCTGATCCTTGCCCGCGTCGCCACCGAAGGCAAAGCGTTTGCCCACATTGGCAAAGGAGGCCTTGATATTCTCGCCCAGATCGCCATAGAAGACGCTGGGCTCGGTGGATGTATCATACACGAACTCTCCGGGCTCCGCGCAGAGCTCCGCTACCTTGCCCTGATCCACAATCAGCATGCACTGCCCATCATTTACGGAGACAATGGATCCGTTGGAAATCACATTGTCATTGCCTTTGTGGTTGGAACCAAAGCGGCCGGCCGCCCTTTTCTGCCCTTTAACAACCAGCACATCTGGCCCTAAGGAATCCGCATAAATATAATCTCGCCATTGATCGGCCAAAACGCTGCCGAGAGCACCAATGCCCGCTTTGAGCAGTCCCATAGAATCCCGCCTCCTATAACCATCCTATACCCATCGCTATGGAAAAAACAAGACAATTTTCTCTATATTTTACACCAGAGCCGCGCTATACGCAATATCCGGGGATCATATCCCAGGGCAAACGCTTACGAACCAGTATTGACACCGATGACCTTCAAGGCGTAGGATAAGTCATAAGCACAGCGAAGGCGTTTAACGCGCATGCTGCCTTTAACGGAGGATTCCCGCTTCATCAGCT
>JAVBOX010000044.1:0-4381 GCA_031550095.1 Eubacteriales bacterium | reverse complement strand
AGCTACACAGTGAAGGACATTTATCAGCGAATTGATTCTTTTGCCCCTTTTGAGAAGGCCATGGCATCGGATAATGTCGGGCTTCTCATAGGGCATATGGACAGGCCGGTGGATACAGTGCTCACCGCCCTGGACGTGACCCCTGGCGTTGTCGAGGAAGCAAAGGCATTAGGCGCCCAGCTTCTGGTGACCCATCATCCGCTTTTGCTTGTGCCCGCGAATCGTTTGGATGAATTCAACCCAGAGGCGGCCCTCATTTCCGATATTATCCGGGCGAACCTATCCTTCATTGCCGCGCATACCAACTTGGATCAAGCGGAAGGCGGCGTCAACGACGCACTGGCCCAAAAACTTGGCTGGCAGGCATCAAGGGCGACGGTGGATGGGCTTATGTGGGCGGGAACTTTCCCACAACCCATGCCTTTGGAAACGCTTCGGAGGCATGCTGCGGAGGTTCTGGGTGCCCATGTTGCCCTTTATGGAAGGGAACATGTCCCGGTGGAGCGCTTTGCCATGTGCTGCGGATCGGGCGGCTCTCAGGTTGAAAACGCCGCTCAATGGGGAGCTCAGCTGTTCTTTACTGGCGAGCTCAAGCACGATAAGCTCCTGGAAGCTATGGCAAGGGGGATGGTTGTTTTCACCGCTGGTCACCGGGAAACAGAAATTTGTGCCGCTGATCTGCTCGCGAAGCATTTACTTTCTTCCTTGAATGGGGTACAATTAAATATACGGGTATTCGTATCAAAGACGAACCCGTTTGCATAAAGTGGGATTACAGGAGGACGTGTGTGTGGATCAAATGCAACAGCTGTGGTTTTATCAACAGGCTGACATAGCCGTCGACCGTTATGAGCGGGAGATGCATAAATCACCGAACCGGCAAAAGCTCATCAAGCATCGGGAGTTTCTGCTTTCCCAGCAGGAAGCTATGCGCCGCATTGAGAGCGATGTGGAGAGCATGGGAGAGCGCATTGGAACCATCCGTGCTGAAGTCACCCGTTTGGAAGAGGAGCTTAAGGATCTTCAGGATACCTTGACCGAGGAGGAGCCTGAAACCATAGAAATTACCCGCAAATCCTTGTCCTACGCCCAGAAGTTGGTTTCCTCCCTCAATCGCTTGGAGCAGGAGCTACAAAAAATCCGCAAGGATGCGGAGGCGCGGGACCGGCAGCAGCATGAAATTCGGGTTCGCGCAGCCAAGGCAAGGCAGGAATTTGATAAGCTGAAGGCCCTCTACGACGCAGAGTATAAGGAACAGTCAGATGCGCTTATCAAGCTGAAGGCGGAGTCCGCACAGGCCGCCCAAGGCATTTCCGAGGAGCTGCTTGAGAAGTATAAGCAGATCAAACAGCATAGCATGCCGCCCATCGCAAAGCTTCTGGATGGAAACCGCTGCGGGGGGTGCAATATGAATATGCCCCAGGTGGCATTGCGCAGCATACGCACAGGCGCCAAGAGCGTGGAATGTGAGAATTGCGGGCGCATTGTGCTTGTGGAGTAAGTGATTGGCAAAATCATAGATGTTTTCCTACGTACAAAATCCGGGCCGAGTGATCGACCCGGATTCGCTATTTCTCCGCTTATTCGCCAATGGGATTATCGATCAGTGACGCCGCTAACAGCATGTGGCAATGGCCATCTTCGGCGCTGGTCACGCCTTCAAGAAAATGCACATGCCGGTTTCCGCTGACCGGTATCGCCGGGCCGGATTTTGCCGTTATAATATGATAATGATCTTCATAGAAATCCGTTCGTATGCATACCTCGTGAACATGACCACCAGGCATGAGAATGGCCTCACCGGAGACGCCCGCAAAGCGATGATTATGCGGATCTTCTCGAAGCTCTGCCACACGAACGCTGCCAAGAACCTCATGAACGTGGCGCTGAGGTTCGCAGCGGGATTCCTCTTGGGGATAACAATGCTCCTCCCGGGGACTACATGAGTAGCAGGGATAAAAGCAATCGTGCCGATTCATATCCGCACCTCACAGTTCATGGTAAAGAAGGTGTTTTCCCTCAACTCATGCTATGCGGCGCACGCGATGATTGTTACACCCGCTTGGACATCGCGATTCGGGTGCCTTTCCCAGGGCTGGATTCGACATGGAGATCATCCATAAAGCTCTGCATGACAGAGAAGCCCATTCCGCTGCGTTCCAGCTGCGGCTGGGTTGTAAAGAAGGGCTCCATGGCCTTCTCAATGTCCTCAATGCCCATTCCTTCATCGGTGATTTCAATATGAATGGTTCTGTCCTCCGTTGAAAGAGATGCGGCCATTGTGATGGTTCCCGGCCTTCCTCCTGGGTAAGCGTGTACAACCGCATTGGTAACCGCTTCGCTCACAGCGGTTTTCACATCCGTTACCATCTCCAATGTTGGGTTGAGCTGCACCAAAAAAGCAGCGATTACCACGCGGGCAAAGGCCTCATTTTCTGGCTTACTGTCGAAGGACAGCCGCATCGTGTTCGAGATTTTCACCGCCAACCCTCCTACCGGCATTTTTCAATGATTTGATATAACCCCGACATTTGAAAAATTCTCTCCACCGTCGGGTTGGCGCCTTTGACGGCTACACTTCCGTTACGCCGGGATAACGTGCGGTAGCGGCCAATGATGACCCCGATTCCGGAGCTGTCCATAAAGGTCAGCTTCTTAAGGTCAATCACAAGCCGCTTAATGCCTTGGTCTGCGATTAGCGCGTCCAGGGAAGCGCGTATCCGATCCGCGCTGCAATGGTCCAGTTCTCCCTCCAACTGCACTGTCACGGTATCCCGGATGACGGTGGCCTTTTCCGCAGAGGCAAACCGATGTTCAGCCATGCCGCGATCCTCCTTGTTACTTTCGTGAATGGTTCTTGCTTCGGCCTCCTTTATCCTGCCTCGAAATATAGGGGTTTATGCATACTATATGGCAGTTTTCGCGCTTTTTTTTGTCTTGCCGCGTTGGAATTTCCGAACAATTTTTTCCGCTTCCATGCCATCCAGCCATTCCTTTTCCAATAAGGCATTTGCTAAAGCGATGAGCGCACTTTGATGTGCTTCCAGCAGTTGCCGAGTCATGGCGTATATTTTGTCTAACCTAGCGCGCACCAAGGATTCTCCTCCCGTAGCGCCCCAGGGCGCCAATAGCCTGCGAACGGCCAGACCGGCATCATCGTCCATGCCCCATTCCAAGCACATGCGCGCGGCCAGTTCCGTCGCCTTCGCCAAATCATTGGCGGCACCTGTGGTGATCGAGCCATTTCCAAAGGTGACTTCTTCAGCGGCCCTGCCGGCGAGCGCTATGCCGATATGGGCCTCGACCTGAGCCGCTGTGAGCAACTGTCGGTCCGGGGGCACCGCCATGCTGTACCCAGCCGCGCCGCTGGTGGACGGGATGATGGATACGCGCGTCAGACGGCTGTCGGGTTCCAGCAGCAGGGTGGCCAAAGCGTGGCCCGCCTCATGAAAAGCGGTGATCTCCCGCTCCTGCCCGCAGCTGGAACGGTTGAGTTTCTCATCGCCAATGAGAATCGATCGAAATGCAATACCCACATCGTCGGAGGTAATGATTCCCTGGTCTCTCCGGGCGGCGCGGAGCGCGGCCTCATTCAGCATGCTTTCCAGCTTTGCTCCGCTGAAAGAAACGGTATCAGCGGCCAGCCTCTCAAAATCCACATCCCTAGCAATGGGTTTTCCCTTCGCGTGAACCGAGAGTATGCGTAGGCGGCCTGCCTTGTCCGGCATGCCCACCTCAATCTGCCGGTCAAACCGGCCGGGCCTTGTCAGCGCCGCGTCCAGCTTATCCGGCCTGTTGGTGGCGGCCAGTACGATAATGCCCTCATCCCCGCGAAACCCGCTCATTTCGGTCAAAAGAGCGTTGAGCGTCTGTTCTCGCTCATCATTTCCGCCCTCTCTGCGCCCGCCGAGCGCGTCAATCTCATCAATGAAGATGACGGCGCGCCCATTTTTTCTCGCCTTTCGAAAGAGATCCCGGACCCGGGAGGCGCCAACACCCACGTACATCTGTACAAAATCTGATCCACTCACCGTGTAGAAAGGCACTCCGGCTTCTCCGGCTAACGCGCGCGCTAACAGCGTCTTTCCCGTGCCCGGAGGGCCGTAGAGCAGCACGCCTCTAGGCGCCCGCGCTCCATACCTGATGTATTTTTCAGGGTTGCGCAGTACATCCACAAGGCTTCTTAAGCTTTCGACTGCTTCATCCAAAGCGGCAACATCAAAAAAATGCTGATTGGGTATTTCCACGATGGGTTCAATGCCGCGTTTTTTTGGCGCAAAAAACCGCTTTACCCCTTAACGCACCGAGTGTAGCATTATGTAAAACGAATTCATTACACAACCCAAAACGTTAATAATAAAAATTATTTCATTGTATAAAT
>JAVBOX010000020.1:0-7509 GCA_031550095.1 Eubacteriales bacterium | reverse complement strand
AGTGTAGGGTTCATCCTCAGGCGGCATTTGGGACGAATATCGAGATTCTTGGTGGAACGGGGATTGTTTGCGGCCAGGGCACATTGGATGAGCAAGGGCTTCATGTACTGCCAAGTTTTGACGAGCGGGTAGTTTTCTTCTTACCGGCGCTCTCGTTATTCTGCGGGATAAGCCCAACCCGGGATCAGCAATGCTTGTCGGATTCAAACACGGTCATGTCAGCGCCAATTTCCGCAATGGGTGTTTTGTGCCGGCCATCTACAAACGGCGCGACGTCAAACGGCTCTTGGGGATAGTCCAGCACGCGGCTTATGATGGCGGACGCACTCTTGCCGAATACGTTGCTGAACACGCTATCGAGCTTGTAGTACACAGCACACCTCCCTCAAATAGCGTGACGACACAAACGCACCAACTTTGTTTCATACCTCGTTGGTGTCTGAAAGGAAAGGTCATATATGGGAGAATTCTCAGTCAACAGCGGCTTCTTGTATGGGGTCGCGGCCATCGTGGTGGCGTTTGTCATCGCCCAATCCGCGTTTTTCCTTGCGCGGGCATTGAAACGGGCCAAGGCAATAGGCATCGCCCCATCCATCCTCAAAAAGACCATTGCGGGCAGCGCTTTGTTCACCGTCGCCCCGGCTGTGGCCATTCTTTTGGGCGTCATCACACTCTCCAAGTTCCTGGGCTTTCCTCTGCCATGGCTGCGGCTCAGCGTGCTTGGCGCACTCACCTATGAGCTGCCCGCGGCGACGACCACCGCCAACGCCATGGGGATGAGCCTAAGCCAGACGGTGACCGATGCCCGGGCTTTTTCCGCCATTGCCTGGGTTATGACCCTGGGCATCATTCCAGGCATCTTCGTGATCCTCTTCGGCCTGAAGAAGATACAGGGCGGCATCATCAGCCTGAAGGCCAAGGATGAAAAATGGGGCAATACCTTTCTGACCTGCATGTTCCTTGGCATGATCTCCACCTTTTTGGGCGTTCTCTTCGCCGACATCCGGGTGGGGTTAGCGGGATGGATTCCTATCGTTGTCGCCCTTGTCTCCGCCCTGATCATGTGCATCTGCGGGCTTTTGATCAAGGCTTTAAAGTGGCAGTGGATGGAGCAGTACGCGCTGCCCATCAGCATGCTTGGGGCCATGGCCCTCTCCATCCCGATCACCGCCCTCATGGGCTGAGAGGAGAACGCGCATGAAAAAGAATTATATGGAAAGCGTCCATTTCCACGGGCGCATCTGGGTAGCCCTTGGCATCCTCCTGATGCTGATGGTGCCGGTGGCCGTCTGCGTATACTATGGCGCGTGGCCTGAAATGTCCCATGTGCTGAAAGGGCTGCTGGGCGTAGCGCCCATCTTCTGGACCGTGGGCATCATCGAGGTGTTCACCTTTACGCCCATGCTAGGCGCGGGGGGCTCCTACTTAGGCTTCATCACCGGCAATCTGACGAATCTAAAGGTGCCCTGCGCCTTGAACGCCATGGAGGCGGCCAAGGTATCCCCGGGCAGCGAGGAAGCGGAGGTGATCTCCACCATTTCCATCGCCGTGTCCTCCATCGTCACAACGGTCGTCATCGCCCTGGGCGTGCTTTTGCTCTCCTATCTGCAGCCCATTTTGGAATCCCAGACCCTGGCGCCCGCCTTTGAAAACATCCTGCCCTCCCTTTTCGGCGCCCTGGCTGTGGTCTACATCTCAAAAAACTGGAAGCTTTCCCTGGCCCCGCTAATCTTCATGGTAGCGCTCTTTCTCATTCTGCCCAGCTTGTCCTCATCGGTCGGCATTCTGGTACCGGCCGGTGCGCTGATCGCCATTGGCGCGGGAAGGCTGCTCTATAAGGCGGGAAAGCTATGAGCATATGGATATGGTTCTGCGTTGCCCTTGCGGCGCTCCTCCTAGTTTTGCTTGGGCGGGCCTTTTCGTTCAAACCTAAAAATGAAGTCCATAGGGCCTCCCCCCCGGCGGAACTGGACGAATCTGCCATCGCTTCTCACATGCAGGCGCTGATTCGCTGTAAGACCGTCTCCTATGTGGAAAAATCCTTGGAAGATCCGACGCCATTTGAGTCCTTCCCCCGGTTGCTTGAATCCCTCTATCCCCGGGTGCATCAGACCCTGGCGCATGAGCGCATCGGTGAGCGGGGCCTTCTTTATTGCTGGCGGGGCCGCGGGAGCGACAACCCCAGCGTGCTCATGTCCCATTATGATGTGGTTCCCGCCCAGGAGAACCTCTGGCAAAAGCCGCCTTTCGGCGGGGTTTTGGAGGATGGCGTCCTCTGGGGCCGGGGCGCGTTGGACACGAAGGGAACGCTGCTCTCCATCCTGGAAGCGGCGGAAAGCCTGCTGACGAAAGGGTTTATGCCGGAAAGTGATCTCTACCTCTCCTTCTCCGGAGATGAGGAAATCGCGGGGCAAGGCGCCCCCGGCATCGTTTTGGAGCTGGAAAAGCGGGGCGTCCAGCCTGCCTTTGTCCTGGACGAGGGAGGCGCTGTGGTGGAAAAAATATTCCCAGGGGTAAAAAAACCTTGCGCACTGGTGGGCACAGGGGAGAAGGGCAACGCCAACTTCAGCTTTTCCATGGTTTCCAAAGGGGGGCACGCCTCCGCGCCGCCTCCCCATACGCTTATCGGCCATCTTGCGGATGCGGTCGTCCGGGTGGAGAAAAGCCCTTTCCCCTTCCGGCTGACACCGCCGGCCGCCCAGATGTTCGATACCCTTGGCCGCCATTCCTCCTTTGCCTATCGGCTGCTCTTCGCCAATCTTTGGTGTTTCGCACCGCTGCTGAACATGATGTGCCGCAAGATGGGCGGGGAGATGAACGCGCTCGTCCGAACCACCTGCGCCTTCACGCAGATGACCGGAAGCGACGCGCCCAATGTGCTGCCGCCAAGCGCCTCGGTCGCCGCCAACCTGCGCCTGGTGGGCGGGGATACCTTGGAAAGCGCAAAAGCTCGGCTTTCACGCGTCATCGGAAACGCCGACATTCATGCGGAGATCCTCCAGGGCATGAACCCATCGCCCATTTCCCGGACGGAGGGAGAACCTTGGGAACGGCTGAGAAGCGCAATCGGGGAGACGTGGCCGGAGGCGATTCTCTCGCCCTACCTGATGGTGGCGGCCAGCGACAGCAGACACTACTGCCGGATTAGCGAGAACGTCTACCGTTTCTCCGCCATGGCCCTTTCCGCCGAGGAGAGGAAGACCATCCATGGCAACGACGAGCGGATTCCCCTGAAAAAGCTCTATACCGCGGTTCGGTTTTATAGGCGGCTTATGGAGAAATGCTGAGAAAGAAAGGGGTAATTCTCATGGATTCCTAATGGAATCCTGATGTATGAGCGCGTAGTTCCGTGCTATGCTACTCCCAGAATGTCCCATTTCATTTCAAAGGAGAATCAGCGATGTTTACAGTGCCTTCTCCCCTCACGAAGAGAATCTTCCCCTTAGCCATCTCCGCCCTTTTGATCTTCCCGCTGATGTTTTCCGCTTTTCCCGCTATGGCGGAGAATGCACTGCCGTCCGGCTTATCCGACAATCACATCGCCGAAACCATTGACGGCTATGTGAGCAACCATATGGAAACAACGGCGGGAATGAGCGTCGCCATCGCCCGGGGACAGGAGACGATCTTCCAGAAGGCGTACGGTTATGCCAATATCGATAAGGACGCAAGGGCGGATGATGATTCCGTCTATGAATGGGGCTCGGTAACCAAGCTGTTGGTGTGGGTGAGCGTGATGCAACTTGTGGAGGAAGGGAAGATTGACCTGAACGGGGATATCGCCCAGTATTTGCCGGAAGGCTTTTTTACAAAGCTGAAATATGATGATCCCATTACAATGCTCAACCTCATGCATCACAACGCCGGCTGGGAGGACATCGTCATCGGCGTCTTTGTCCCCTATGGCGAGGCGTCAGCCGACCTTGGATCCACCCTTCGCCGCATGGAACCCGCCCAGATATACCAGCCCGGCGCTGTATGCGCTTACAGCAACTGGGGCGTGGCGCTGGCAGGGTATATCGTGGAGCGGGTTTCCGGCATGCCCTTCTACGAATACGCAGGAAACCATATATTCGCGCCTCTTGGCATGGAGCGTACGGGCATTCATCCCCTCCTTGAGGACAACCCGTGGGTAAAAGAGCGCAGGGCAAGAGCCCAAGGTTACTCCATCCAACTGGAACCCCTTGGGGCCCCCCGGGGGATCACCCTGTATCCGGCGGGCATGGCCACCGGCACCTTGGGCGACCTGATGCGCTTCGCAAAGGCCCTGATGCCGGATCCGGGAACGGCCTCCCCCCTCTTTTCAGATGCCGAGACCTTGTCCCAGCTCCAAAGCCCCAGCATGCGCTATGACAACGGCGATCCAAGGAACTGCCATGGCTTCTGGGTGCGGGAAATGGGCGTCCCCACCATAGGCCACGGAGGCAACACCCTTGGCTTTTCCGCCTATCTGTCCCTGGATCTGACAAACCGCGTTGCCATGGCGGTCATGGTCAATCAGGCGCAGGAGACGGTGTACACCATCGCCATGCAATCCTTGGTCTTCGGCAGGAAGACATTTGCGGAGGCTAGCCCACTCCCGGATGCCCGGCCTTTCCAGGGCTTTTATGAGAGCGCCCGCATCACCAAGAAAGGCTGTGGCAGGCTGCTCTATGTCACGGGCCTGCTTTCCCTCTCCAGCGGCGATGAAAACACCCTAAACGCCGCCCCCTTGGGGGAGACAACCTTCCCCTTGCGCCAAGTGGCCCCCGGTGTATTTCAGGCGGATGGCAATGAGGCGGGGCTGTTTTTAGGCCCCAGCCACATGGAGTCTTCTTCCGCCGGGGGAACCCGAATCGCCCTGCCATACTTTGACTACATCCGCGCCACTGGCGGCGAGCGCGCATGGGCGTTTATTCTCCTGGGCCTTTTTGCTGCCTCCATTCTATTCTGCGCAACCGCGTTCTTCGGAAACTTGCTCCGTCGGTTAGCGCTGCGCCTGCGCCGCCGAAGGCTCTCCGGCATGCCGCTTCGCTGGGCCCACCTGCTCATGTGCCTTTTGGGCCTTGGCGTAGGCGTAAACACGGCGATTATGGTGGTTCAAATGGCGGCAGCGGCATCACCAGGCGCCTTCCTGGCCAGATTTGGATATAACATTGCCTATTGCGCCATGGCTGTCGGTTATACGGTTTTGTTGATCGTGAAGCAAAAGGCTTGGCGGGGGAATGGGCCGCGGCACAAGCTCATGCTTGGCGCAACGTGGCTGACGAGCCTGGCTTTTGTGGCGAACATTCTCTACTGGCAGCTGTACCTGATATAGAGAGCGGCAATGAAGGCCTGCCAGCAAGCGGCATTGCCTCGGCATCCAATGATATGAACGGCAGGAATGAGAAGGGAAACGCCTGCGGCGCCCAGAGCGCTGGCAAAGAATGCTTTGCGGCACGCTAACGCCAAAGGCATTTCCCATTTATTATCAAAAGAAAGCAGCTAAGGCGACACCGCACAAAGGAGCGTTGCTGGCATTGCGAGAGACTTTCGTGCTGATCAAGAAACCTGGAGGAAGCCGTAGCAGCGCTACGGCGACCGTAAGAGCGACACAGAGCAGCGCGAAAAGATCCGAAAAGACGGTGTGCGCGATTGTGCGGTGTTGCCCTAAACTTTTTCAAACGACGCAACGAAACGGACGATATAATCCGCCGTTGTCTGGAGCATTTCACGGCCCCACGCCACCGTAGCCTCCCGAGGATGGTCCGGCCCGATCCAGCCGTTTTTCGTATACCGCTCCACATACCGAGGTACGGGAATCTCCACGCCCTCAAAGGCGATCTTGGAGAAGCCCTTCGTCCGCATCTCGGGGGATAAGTCGTCTGTAAGGCCCATTTCCCGCACCTGATCCATATGCACCAAGGCCGGATCGATTGACAGCATGGCTGCCGTCTCTTCCGCGCCGCCATGGCCGCCTTTCCAGGCAGGGTTTAAATCCCAGGCCATGAGCCACCAGTTCAGCTCCGCACCAAGGGCGCCTTTTTGATCCAGCTCCAGACAGATCCTGTCCAAAACAGGAATGTTGCCCCCATGGCCATTCAGGAAAGCAAACCTGCGAATGCCAAAGCCGTACAGGCCGTCCACCACCCGCTTGACCACCTGATAAAGCACATCCGTGCCCAGGGAGATGGTGCCGGGAAAGCCGGTCTGGGAATCGCATGCCCCATAGGGGATGGTGGGCACGATCATGGCGTCGGACTTCGCCTCAATGAGCTCGGCCAGCTTTTCAGGGATCAAGGTATCCACGCCAAGCACATTATGGCTGCCGTGGCACTCGATGCTTCCGATGGGAATGATGGCGAGGGTACGGGTCTTGAAGTACAGCTCCGCCTGGGCAACGGTCATATGTGCCAGCCTCATAGATTTTCCCTCCGCTTTTTACAGCATTTTGTGGCAATTATAACATAGACGCCTTGCCAATAAAAGGCAAATCGCGTTTGCGCCCAAGGCCGTTGCGTGAATTAAGGAAAAAACACAGGCGGCACATAGATTACAAAACAATCACCACAGGGATATATGGCGGCGAGTCGAAATGCCCGATCCACACGGTCAGCGCATGGGCAAGCGGCCAACAGCTTGTGGTAGGGCGCTGTTCTTACGACGATGCCTTCCTGGCCGATGTTCTCCTCTTTGTTCATGCGAAGCCCTGACTTAGCGAAGCTGCTCCATGGATTTGTGAGGTTGGCCGTGGTATAATGTGGTAACCTTCATATTTAAACGTTTGGGAGCGTGCAATTATGAACAAGAAGAGATATGCAGCCAAGTTCATTTGGACAATCGCATATGCGCATATGATCGCACACTTTATCGCGGGTGTAATTGCATTCTATGTTTTTGATTACACAGAGCTGTATTCCGCGACGGCATTGTCCCTGCTAATGAGACCGACAACCGACCCAATGGTCGCCCTCGGGCCTGCCCTTCAAATATTTCGGGGGGTAATCCTTGGTTTTGCAATATACCCGATACGAAAGGTTTTTATTGAAGACAAGTATGGTTATGTCAAACTTGGGTTATCAGTTTTAGCGCTCTCGCTATTATCAACGATTGGCCCCACAATTGGATCGTTTGACGGCTATATCTATACAAAGGCGCCTGTATCCATCCATATGGTTGGCTACCCTGAGGCGTTTCTGTATATTTTTCTTTTTACTGGTATTATTTATGTCTCAGTCAAGTTTGCAGACAAAATGATTATGAAAGTTTTGCCGATGATAAGTGTCGCGCTAATTATCCTGATGGGGATAGCGGGATACCTTTCTGCATAAGTCGGTTTATCGTCCCTATTGTATGTATAAAAATACATTGCATCGTCATTTTCCCAGCCTCTGAGTTTTTTGGGTCGTTATTACTCCGGCATCGAAAAGTCGGAAGAGAGGCACGAGAGATTTTTTCGTCCAGCAAGGAGCTGGAACGAGGCGTAGCAGCGCTACGCTGAGTGAAAGGCGACGCCGCTGGACGGAAAAAGATCCGTGCCTAATTCCG
>JAVBOX010000126.1:0-23801 GCA_031550095.1 Eubacteriales bacterium | reverse complement strand
GGATTACGCGATCGATGTTGGCGATATCCTCCCGGTTGAGGACAGGCTTCCGTCCTCGTTGGTTGACCCGCAGCGCCACCGAGCCGGTTTTCCTTTTTTGTTCCACCAGGCGGTATACCGTCGGTACGGACACCGCAAATTTCTTCGCAATCTCCTTTGCGTTATGGGTTTGCTCGTATCCGTTTACCAGCAATTCTCGCGCTTCATTATGTAGCATGATCCTCACCCTCCCACCTCTATTTTACCACTTTATTGGGTTTTGTGAGGATTGCTCTAAATGCGTTTGGGGTTTGATTTCCCCGCTCACCCGATATTGTCGTAACAGTCGACTTACCGCTGATCTACTGCAGCTATACGCTTTCGCTATTTCGTTTATCTGCAACCCTTTTTCCCGCGCCGCTATGATTTTCTTCCCTACTTCTATGTGCAGCATGTTAACACCTTTTACGGGTTTTATACTACTATACCATGCCGCGTCAATAAGTTAAATTGCTACAGGTCGGATTCCCGAACGGCACCAGCAGCGCTTAGGCTTGTTGATACGCCCAAATCCAGCCCCGTCCTGAAACATCACACGTGAATTCTTGCGGCTTTGGGTTTCGGTCTGGATCTTGGATGAGATTTTTTTGGTATTCTGACACTTCCGCTTCCGACGCTCTCTTGGGATGTTTTCCCCGCGGCATGACCTTTCTCCACCCATGCTTATGAAGCATGTAATAGATTGCGTTGCGGGTTACCGGATGCCCCACCGCCTCCTGATATGCACGGTGGATTTCTGTTACCTCAATAATCTGCCCCGCTTCCGCAAGGCGAACGAAGCCCTGTAGAAATTCCGTTTCCTGTTCCTTGCTCATATACCGGTTACCATGGTCATGCCGCTTCGTAATCAGCGCTTCTATTCCCTGCTCAAAATATCGCTTGATAATGGCGTTTACGCTTGATTCATTCAGCCCTACATGCACTCCGGTCTCTTTACTGCTGATTCCATCCATGATTCGCATTTTCAATGCTATGAGCCGCCTATATACATGCGCCGGATGGGTTCTTTTCAGTTCCACGACGATTTCTGTCCTCTGTTCTTCGCTGATTTCTATCTTCCTGTGCCTCATTCTTTTCATCTGCTCTTCCTGCATTTTCCTCAATATAGCAGATTCTCTTTCGTTGCGCTAGTTAATGTTTTGGTTTGCTATTATACACATAAAACGACATTCCCGGCTGAAAAAATTGTGCCATTCCATCGGATGTGTTATAATGCTCGATAGCTGCAATGGTCTCGCTAGGGTAAGGCGTATGGAGGTTTTTTATGAGTCAGGAGAATCCATTGGATAGTCCACAGAAGAAGGATGAAAAAATGCCGCTCAATATGGAGGGCGGCAATCGTCCCAAGGGAAACCGACCGGGGCAATCCGGCGGATCAGGCGGTGCTCACCATAAAGAAGGAAAACCCAAAAATCCCCTTCAGTGGGTGGTGCTGTTTTTTGTGTTGACCTTTGCCATGAACTTACTTTCCATGCTCTTCTCGTCTAACAATAAAATACAGATCGGGTACAACCAGTTTGTGGCGCTGGTCGAGAGCGGTAGTGTCGCTTTGGTTCAGATCGATGCGGAGCAGCTTTTGGTGGAGCTGAAAGCGGACGCGGACGCGGCCAAAGTGCGAGATATTCTGAATGTCGAGGAAAAAGCCCCGGGAGATCCTTCAGTCACCGAAAGCCCTCGGGATCTTCGGGTTCAGGAATGGCAAACTCAGATGCAAATGACCAGCATCTACTACACGGGGCTGATAGACGATCCCAACCTGACAAAGCTGTTGCTGGATAACGATGTCAGCTTCCTGAAGCCCATCAACCAAACCAATCCCATCATTGAGTTCATCGGCACGTGGATCATGCCCATCCTGTTGATGTATGGCCTGTTCTATCTGCTCTCCCGCACCATGGCCAAGCGCATGGGCGGCATGGGAGGCATGATGAGTGTTGGCAAGTCCAAAGCCAAAGAATATAATGTGGAGAACGAGACGGGCGTAACCTTTCATGATGTGGCGGGCCAGGATGAAGCGAAGGAAAGCCTCGCGGAGATCGTGGATTTTCTGCACAGCCCGGATAAATACCGCAAAATTGGCGCCAAGCAACCAAAAGGCGCCTTGCTCGTGGGTCCTCCGGGCACGGGCAAAACCCTGCTGGCCAAGGCAGTCGCTGGAGAGGCCAAGGTTCCCTTCTTCTCCCTGTCCGGCTCGGAGTTCGTGGAGATGTTTGTGGGCGTTGGGGCCAGCAGGGTCCGGGATCTTTTTGAGCAGGCCAACAAGCGCGCCCCCTGCATCATTTTCATTGATGAAATCGACGCCATCGGCAAGAGCCGGGACAACCAGATGGCCGGCTCCAATGACGAGCGTGAACAAACCCTAAACCAGCTCCTGGCGGAAATGGATGGATTCGATTCGGGCAAGGGCATCGTGGTGCTGGCCGCCACAAACCGGCCGGAAATCCTGGACAAGGCTTTGCTGAGGCCGGGGCGTTTTGACCGGCGGATCATCGTCGAAAAGCCCGATCTACCTGGCCGTGAGGCCATCTTGATCGTCCATGCCGCCAAGGTAAAGATGGATCTCGACGTGAACCTTCGGGAAATCGCCCTAGCCACCAGCGGGGCCACCGGCGCGGATTTGGCGAATATGATCAACGAAGGCGCCCTCCGGGCCGTGCGGCTTGGCCGGGATACCGTGTGTCAGGCCGATCTGATGGAGGCTGTGGAGGTGGTCATCGCGGGCAAGGAAAAGAAGGACCGGATCATGAGCCCCAAGGAGAGAGAGATGGTGGCGTATCACGAGGTAGGCCACGCTCTCGCCAGCGCTCTGCAGAAGCATAGCCAGCCCGTGCAGAAAATCACCATCGTGCCCCGGACCATGGGCTCTTTGGGCTATACCATGCAGATGCCTGAGGAGGAGCGGTACTTGATGACGCGAAGCGAGCTCCTCGCCCAAATCACATGCCTTCTCGCTGGCAGAACCGCTGAGGAGCTGATTTTTGGGGAATCCAGCACCGGCGCCTCCAACGACATCGAGCGGGCGACCAAGATGGCCCGCAGCATGGTGACCCAGTATGGCATGTCGGAAACCTTTGACATGATGGGGTTGGAGAGTATCCAAAGCCAATACCTGGATGGCCGCAATGTGCCGACTTGCTCGGAGGCCACGGGGGCGAAGATCGACGAGGAAGTGAAGTCCATCATCTTGGAATGCCATGAAAAGGCGAGAGCGCTTCTCAATGAAAACCGGGATGCTTTGGAGCGGATCGCCAGGCACCTCATCGAAAAGGAGACCATCACCGGCGCGGAATTTATGAGCAGGCTCAACGGGTAGAACAATACGTCACGACAAGGAGCGAACCCATGGACATATTTGTATGTGTCAAACAGGTGCCGTCCACAAACAAGGTGCAGGTGGATGAAAAGACAGGCGTGCTGATCCGAGACGGCGTCGCCAGCAAGATGAACCCTTACGATTTGTTTGCCCTGGAAACCGCCTTGCGGCTTCGGGAAAAAGAAGGCGGCAGGGTGGTGGTGGGCACCATGGGCCCGCCCCAGGCCCAGACGGTGATCCGGGAGGCCTACCGCATGGGTGCCGACGAGGGATATTTGTTTTCCGACCGCCGGTTAGGCGGGGCGGATGTGCTGGCCACCAGCTATACTTTGGCGCAGGCGATACGTTCCGTGGGGGACTTTGAACTGATCCTCTGCGGCAAGCAGACCACGGATGGGGACACGGCCCAGGTGGGGCCGGCCATCGCGGAGCACATGGGCATCCCCCACGCGGCGTGGGTGTCCCGCCTTTCGGTGGAAGAGGGTGGTATCCAGGTGGAACAGCAGCTTCAGGATGTGATTGAGACCGTGTGGATGCCCTTTCCTTGTCTGGTGACGGTTGAGCAAAATATCTTTACCCCCAGGCTGCCCTCCTTGAAAATGGGCCGTGAGACCAAGGAACGGCCTGTGGAGATCCGGAATTTGGATGCGTTTATGGACACCAACCCAGACCATTACGGCCTGACAGGGAGCCCTACCCAGGTGGAACGGATATTCCCGCCGGTCAACGATGTTGAGCGGGAAACCTGGATCGGGGACGATAGCGGGGAAAGGCTCTTTGGCTGGCTGAAGCATTGGAAATTTATCTAGATAGGGGCGGCGAACATGGCGCAAATCGCGATTTTAGAACGGAAATGCGACGGATGCGGGCAGTGCGTGAAGAGCTGCCCCTTTTCCGCCATCGATATGGAGAATGGAAAGCCCGCGTTAAACGCTGCTTGCAAGGTCTGCGGCATATGCGTGAACGCATGTCCAAAGCAGGCCATCATCCGGCTTGAGACAAAGGTGGACAGCGTGGACAAGACCCAATGGCAGGGCATTTTGGTCTACGCGGAGCAGCAGGGCGGCCGGTTGCACCCGGTTTCTTTGGAACTGATCGGCAAAGCCAGGGAGCTGGCCCTGGAGATGGGCTATCAGGTGAAAGCGGTCGTGCTGGGGGAGGCTGTGGAGGCCTGCGCCCAGGAGCTGCGCCATTATGGAGTGGCGGAGATATTCACTTATGAGAATCCGGCGCTGTCCTTTTTCCGGGCGGACGCCTTTGCCGCCTGTGTGGAGGATTGCATTAAAAAAATGAAGCCATCGGTGGTGCTGGTGGGGGCGACAGCCCTGGGGCGCTCCCTGGCGCCTCGGCTATCCACACGGCTCCATACGGGGCTGACGGCGGATTGCACCCGGCTGCTCCTCCGGGAGAACAGCGATTTGGTGCAGATTCGGCCTGCTTTTGGCGGCAATATTATGGCCCAGATTGTCACGCCCTTCACCCGGCCTCAGTTTGCGACGGTGCGCTATAAGGTTATGGACGCGCCGGCAAGGCTTGATGTTCCGGAAGGGCAGATTGTCCGCCTAAAGGTGCCCAAGGCGGCGCTGTCCTCCTTGATTCGCCATGTTTCCACGGAGCCTGTGCCCAAGGCGGCCAATATCTCCGACGCCGAAATCCTGGTGGCCGCGGGAAGAGGCCTGCAAAAGGAAGCGGATCTCCAAATGATCAAGGAGCTCGCCGCCTTGCTGGGCGGGGAGTACGCCGTCAGCCGCCCCCTGGTGGAGAAAGGCTGGGCGACGAACCTGCGGCAGATTGGCCTGTCGGGCAGGACAGTGCGGCCAAAGCTCATCATCACCTGCGGCATCAGCGGCGCCATTCAGTTTGCTGCCTGCATGAGCGCAAGCGAGCACATCATCGCCATCGATAAAAACCCGGACGCCCCCATCTTCAAGGTAGCTCATGTGGGCATTGTGGGCGATCTGTATCAAATCATTCCTCAATTGGTTCAGTCCCTTAAGAAGGAGGCCGCCTATGAAACCGTTTAAGCGTTTGGATCAAACTGACATCGATGCGTTCGAGCTGGTCATGCCGGGCCGCGTTTTCGTCGGCGACGCTATTGTGGATGATTACGACCATGACGAAATGATGGAGTATGGCCGCTATATGCCCGAGGCCGTATTGCTTGCTGAAACCACGGAGGAAGTCAGCGCCGCGCTCCTCTATTGCAATGAGAACAACATTCCGGTCACCCCAAGAGGCGCCGGCACGGGCCTCTGTGGCGGATGCGTGGCGACGGAAGGCGGGGTGGTGCTTTCCACGGAGCGGATGAAACGGGTGCTGGAGGTGGATGCGACGAACATGGCGGCCACCCTGGAGCCCGGCGTGCTGCTGATGGAATTCCCTAAGGCCCTTGAGGGTACGGGCCTGTTCTACCCGCCGGATCCGGGAGAGAAAAGCGCCACCATGGGGGGAAACGCCATGACCAACGCGGGCGGCATGCGGGCCGTTCGCTACGGCGTCACCCGGGATTATGTGATCGGCATGGAAGTGGTGCTCCCCAATGGGGAAATCCTGGAGCTCGGGGGAAAGGTGGTCAAGAACTCCAGCGGATACAGCCTCCTGGATTTGATGATCGGGTCGGAGGGAACCCTTGGCCTTCTCACGAAATTGACCGTGAAGCTGATTCCGGAGCCCTTTGAGAACCTTTCGGTCCTCGCCCCCTTTGACGACCTGGATATGTGCATCAAAGCCGTTCCACAGGTGCTCGCCTGCGGGGAGCCCACCGCCGTGGAGTTTATGGAAAAAGAGGTCATCGAGGCGGCGGAGGACTATCTGGGCAAGCAATTCCCGGACAAGAGCGCGGATGCTTATTTGCTTGTGCGCCTGGATGGACCTTCGGCGCAAGCCCTGGAGACTCCGCTGGAAAGACTCACAGATTTGCTCCTGAGCCTTGGCGCGAAGGACGTGCTGCTGGCGGATACCGACGAGCGAAAGACATCCATATGGGATGCTCGAGGTGCATTTTTGGAGGCCATCAAGAGCAGCACACCCTCCATGGATGAGTGTGATGTGGTGGTGCCAATAGACAAAATTGCCGACTTTGTCCGGCGCAGCGTGGAAATTTCCCGGGAGCTTTCCCTGCGCATTCGCTCCTTTGGCCACGCGGGAGATGGGAACCTGCACCTGTATGCCTGCAAGGATAACCTGCGGGAGACTGAATGGAAGCAAAAATGCGAAGCCATCATGGACGCCCTTTATGAGGAGGCCCGGGCGCTTGGAGGCCAGGTTTCCGGGGAGCATGGCATTGGCCACGCCAAAGTGCCTTACCTTCGGGAAACCGTGGGGGACGTGCAGATGGAGCTCATGCGGGGCATTAAGGCCGTGTTTGATCCCAATGGCATCCTGAATCCGGGCAAGGTAGTCGGCTATGCTGAAATGACGAACGAAACAGCCTGATGGGCCCGCCCGGCAATTGGCGGGTCTTGGGCTTTGATGACCGATATGCGGATGCCCTTTGTTACGCCATCGTCATGACATAAGGATGTCAGTGCGCTGAGGAGGAATCCAATGGTGTCAAAACCGCCGTCCATTGTGTTGCGCACCGTGGTGTTGGACTGCCTGGACGCTCATGCTCTGGCAGGCTTCTACAAGAAGCTTCTGGGCTGGGAATGGACCCTTGCGGAGCCGGACTGGGTGCTGATGAGAAACCCAGACGGAAGCACCGGCCTTTCCTTCCAGGGAGAGCCGGACTATGTGCGGCCCGTGTGGCCTGAAGAGCCGGGGGAGCAGCAAAAAATGCTCCATTTGGATTTTCAGGTGGAGGATCTACCCATGGCGACGGACCACGCCATCGCCTGCGGGGCCACAATGCTCGCTGTAAACAGCTATCCCGGGGTGAATGTGCTGATGGATCCGGAAGGGCATCCCTTTTGCCTGTTCCTAAACTGACCTAAGGCAACACCGCACAGTCGCGCACGCCATCTTTGCGGATCTTTTCGCGCTGCTCTATGTCGCTCTTACGGTCGCCGTAGCGCTGCTGCGGCTTCCTCCAGGCTCCTTGATCAGCGCGAAAATCTCTCGCAATGCCGGCGGCGCTCCTTTGTGCGGTGTCGCCCTAAGGCATACCCATTCCCTGCGGAGCGCCGCACAATCGCCTAAAATGAGATCACATGTGTCAAGGTGGAGATTTCCCCCGGGTTCAGGCGGATCATGCCGGGCTTTTTTGTGATATCCTGATCCGTGTCCATGGTGTCCGGCGGGTTGGTCCATGGCTCAATGCAGACGAACGGGGCGTTCTTAGGCGTCCAGATGAGCAGCGTTTGGAAGTCCTGAAAGTCTACCCGAACTTTGCGACTGTGTATGCGGCTTTGCAGTGTCGCGCTTCTGGAGCGGTGGGCGGTAAAGACCAGGGAATCATTTGCGAAGAGGGATTGAGTCAATGACAGCGTATCCGTGCCTTCCTGTATGAGATGGGTTTCACCGGTGAGCAGGCTGCCGTTCAACACGTTGTGCGCCAGGGGTTCTTGGTGCTCAAAGCGAATTTCGTAAGCATCGATTCCCTCCGGACAGGCATATGCTTCATGGGCGCCTACCCCATACCAAAGGGGCCGTCCATCCAAATTCTCCGTGATGTATTCCACCCGGACCGCTTTCCCCTCCAGGGTATAGTGCGCCTGGAAGGCGTACGCAAAGGGAAACCCAGGGTCCTTGGCCGCTTCTCCCGCCAGGAGGAAGGTGGCTGCGTCCCCCGTATGGGATTCTAGTGAGAACATGCGCTCCCGAGCGAAACCGTGCTTGGCAAGACGGTAGGGAGAACCCTCCAGCAGGTAGGCATCCTCTTTCAGGGCGCCGGGCATGGGAAACAGAATGGGAGCGTGCTTTCCCCAAAACGCCGGATCGCCGTGCCAAAGGCGCTCTATGCCGTCCTGATCCCGGATGCTGGTCATCTCCGCCCCCCTTAAGGAGATTTTGACGGTAAGAAAATCATTCCGTATTGTGATGGTTTCCATTCGTTTGCCTCCTCCATAGATATTGCTCCGGCTGGGCCTGTAAGAGGGATGTCCATTGGGTCTCCGGCGCGGGGAAAAGGTTTCTTGTCCCCCTATGATACCAATTTCCAGAGAGATTTGCCATATGGCGCTTTTAATTTTGCATCCATCGGCGCCTATTTGGACGATATAACTGGAATAATCGTTAAACGCTGGGGAAACGCCTTCCGCTGACACATTCGCGCCATAATTGTTCCATTTTCGATAACACGTTTCCTTTGCGAAAGTGTATGAAAAAATGTTATAATTTCATTGAAGAAATGTCGTTTATAGACAGGAGTGGGCGTATGGATTTTGAAACTCTGCTGGCGCGGCAAAAACCATCCGTGCCGAAAATAGCGGCTGTCGCGGCTGCTGAGGATCCGTCTGTCCTGCGCACGGTGGTGGAGGCGGCTGCCCGCGGCATCGCCACGCCAATCCTCTGCGGAAATCCTGAAGCCATCCAGGCTGCCGCTGAGGAAGCGAGGATATCCATAGGGCCTTTCACCGTCGTCCCTGCCCATTCTGAGGCAGAGGCCGCCAAAGCGGCCGCCGGGCTTGTGCGGTGTGGAAAGGCCCACATGCTGGTGAAGGGCCTTTTGCAAACGTCCACGCTCTTGAAGGCGGTGCTTGATAAGGAGAATGGCCTCCGAGGAGAGGGCATCCTTTCCCATGTGGCAGTGGTTCATTCCCCCCTTCTGGATCGAACGCTCTTCCTCACCGATGGGGCTATGGTGCTGGCGCCGGATCTTGGGACAAAGGTCAAGCTCATTCAAAACGCTGTTTTCGTGGCGAAACGCTTTGGCATTGAGATCCCCCGCGTGGCAGTGCTGGCGGCTGTGGAGAAGATCAACCCGGATATGCCCGCGACCCTGGAGGCAGCCTTGTTGACCGTCATGAATCAGCGTGGGCAGATACCCGGTTGCGTCGTTGACGGCCCTCTGGCCATGGACTTGGCCTTGTCCAGGGAAGCGGCCCTTCACAAGGGCATCGGGTCCGAGGTGGCTGGCCAAGCAGACATTCTATTGTTTCATACCATTGAGGCGGCCAACAGCGCCCTGAAGGTCTTCACCTTTGCTGGCGGCTGCCTGTTTGGCGGTCTTGTCATTGGCGCCGCAGCCCCCATTGTTCTCGCTTCCCGGGCTGATTCCGAGCAGAGCAAGCTCTATTCCATTGCCTGTGGGGCGACGATTGGGAGCGCGGAATAGCGGCGGAGCTCTCTGTCCGAACAGGATCCAGGGAAAAACGCCTTGATAAGGAGGACGTTCATGTCCCAACCCTCATCCCTCAATATTCTTGCCATCAACCCCGGCTCAACCACCACAAAGGTTGCGCTTTACGAGGGAGACGGCCTCCTTGCTGAGAAAAAAATACGGCATGAGCCGGGAGAGCTTGCGTCCTTCGGCGGGATCATGGAGCAAAAAGAATATCGTGTCGGTTTGATCCTGGGGTTTCTGGAGGAGCGCCGTTTCGACCCCTATATGCTGGACGCCGTGGTGGGTCGCGGCGGGCTGCTTCGGCCTATGGAATCGGGAACCTACCAGATCAATGAAAAGATGCTCCAGGATCTGCGGACGGGTTTTGCCGCCTCCCACGCGTCTTCTCTTGGCGCCATTGTGGCGGTGGAAATTGCGGAACAGTATGGCAAGCCGGCCTTCATCGTCGATCCGGTGGCCGTGGATGAACTGGAGCCTCGCGCCCGCTTTTCCGGCTTGCCGGGCATTTCCCGCCGCAGCCTTTTTCACGCGCTGAACACCAAGGCGGTGGCCAGAAACTGCGCGGAAGCGCTTGGCATCCGGTACGAGGACGCCCGCTTCATCGTGGCGCATATGGGCGGCGGTATCTCTGTAGGTGCCCATCGCTATGGCCGAGTCATCGATGTGAATGACGCTTTGTTTGGTGAAGGACCTTTTTCCGTGGAGCGAAGCGGCGGGGTGCCCTTGTCATCTTTTGCGGAAATGTGCTTCTCAGGTCGTTACAAAAAAGAAGAGATTCTGACCATGGTGCAAAAGCGGGGCGGCATGATGGCCTATTTGGGAACCAATGACATGATCGCGGCGGAAAAAATGGCCAGGGATGGCGACCCGCTTGCCATACAAGTGCTGGATGCGATGGCCTATCAGATCGGCAAGGAAATCGGCGGGATGGCAGCGGCCCTGGAAGGGCGTGTGGACGCGGTTTTGCTCACGGGCGGGTTAGCCAACTCCTCCCGCTTTGTGGCGGAAATCAAGCGGTATTCCGCGGCCTTTGGGCCGGTGCTTTGCTTTCCCGGTGAAATGGAAATGCAAGCCTTGGCTCGGGGCGCCATTCGGGTGCTGACCGGCCAGGAAAAGGCAAAGGCCTATTGAACCCCGGAAGGGGAGGACATCGCAGCGCGGCAAGGAGGAAGCGGCATGGCAAACATGGTAAAAATTGACCTCAGCGCTTGCAAAGGATGCGGTTTATGCACAGTGGCATGCCCAAAAAAGATTCTTGGTTTGGATCAAACCATACTGACCCCAAAAGGCTATCATCCGTCCATTGTTTTGGATATGGAGCTGTGCGTTGCCTGCGCGATGTGCGCCACGATTTGCCCCGACAGCGCCATCACCGTCTGGAAGGAGGATGCCCCATGAGCGAGCGCGTGCTGATGAAAGGTAACGAAGCGCTGGCGGAGTCGGCCATTCGGGCGGGTTGCCGTCATTTCTTCGGCTACCCCATCACGCCCCAAACGGAAATCAATGCGTACATGGCCAAGCAAATGCCCAAGGTGAATGGAGTATACCTTCAGGCGGAGTCGGAGATCGCTGCGGCAAACATGGTGATGGGCGCTGCCGCCGCGGGGGTTCGGACCATGACATCCTCTTCATCCCCGGGAATTTCCCTTAAGACGGAAGCCATTTCGTATATTGCTGGATCGGATCTGCCCTGCGTGATCGTCAATGTGCAGCGGGCCGGGCCTGGCCTGGGAGGGATTCGCCCCTCTCAAGGAGATTATTTTCAGGCGACCAAGGCCATGGGCCATGGGGACTTTCACATTCTGGTGCTGGCTCCCGCCAGCGTTCAGGACATGGTGGATCTAACAAGCCTGGCCTTTGATCTGGCGGATCGGTACCGTATGCCGGCGATGATCCTAGCGGACGGTCTGCTGGGGCAGATGATGGAGCCGGTCATCCTGTCGGAGGGTGCTCCTAAGAAGATTGAAAAGCCCTGGGCCCTCACGGGCCATGGCAACGCGCGGCCCCACAATGTGATCAACTCCCTCCATATTGATCCCGAGCGCCTGGAGCCGCTGCTCATCGCTCGCTATGCCCGATATGCGCAAATTGAACGGGAGGAAGCCCATGCGGAGCGCTACCGCACGGAGGACGCGGATATCGTGCTGACCGCCTTTGGCGCTACAGCCAGAATCGCGAAAAGCGCTGTGGATAAGGCTAGAGCGGACGGCGTCCGGGCGGGACTGATTCGCCCCATTACCCTTTGGCCTTTCCCAAAGAATGATTATGTGGATATCGCGAAAACCGCCCGGTGTTTTATGGTGGTGGAAATGAACATGGGCCAGATGGTGGACGATGTCCGCCTAGCGGTACAATGCCGAAGACCTGTGGATTTTTATGGTAGATCCGGCGGCATGGTACCCACGCCGTCGGAGATCCATAAAAGGATCATGGAGGTGATATGCGATGAAGATGGTCTATGAAAAAACGAAAGGGCTTTCGGATATCCCTCTGAGCTTTTGCCCGGGCTGCACCCATGGCATCATCCATAAGCTGGTGGCGGAGAGCATCATGGAACTGGGCGTGGAGGGCAGGACGGTGGGCGTCGCCCCCGTGGGATGTGCCGTGTTCGCCTATGATTCCTTTACCTTCGACATGATTCAAGCGCCTCACGGGCGCGCACCAGCCGTGGCCACCGGCCTTCGCCGGGCTTTGCCGGAGACCGTCATCTTTACATACCAAGGGGATGGGGATCTTGCGGCCATTGGTACCGCGGAAACCATTCATGCCGCCACCCGCGGCGAGAATATCACCATCATTTTTGTGAATAACGCCATCTACGGCATGACCGGGGGGCAAATGGCTCCCACCACCTTGCCCGGGCAAATCGCTCAGACAGCCCCCTATGGCCGGGACACGGTAACGGCCGGCTTTCCCATTCGGGTTTCCGAGATGCTGGCTGCCCTGGACGGGGTTGCCTATCTGGAACGGGTTTCCGTCCATACGGTTCCCAACATCCGCAGGACGAAACAAGCCATCAGAAAGGCATTTGAGTACCAGATCACCCGCAGGGGCTTCAGCCTTGTGGAGATCTTATCCACCTGCCCCACCAACTGGAATCTTTCCCCCATTCAGGCCATGGATTGGCTCAAGGACAACATGATCCCCCACTACCCATTAGGTGTGTATAAGGACATCGCCGGGAAGGAGGCTCATCCGTGAAAAACCTATCCATCCTCATCGCGGGCTTTGGCGGACAGGGCGTGCTCTTTGCCGGAAAAGTGATTGCTTATGCGGGCATGCTGGATGGCCGCCACGTTTCCTGGCTGCCTTCCTATGGACCTGAAATGCGTGGCGGCACGGCGAACTGCGGCGTCTGTATTTCTGATCAGCCCATCGGTTCACCCTTGATTGCCGAGCCGGACGTGTTGCTGGCCATGAACACTCCATCTTTCCTTAAGTTCATAGGCGCTTTGGCCCCTGATGGCCTTGCCTTGGTGGACGGCTCTCTGGTGGATATGAACGCTGCGCCTGTAGGTATACCCCTGATCGCCATCCCGGCCGCTAAGATAGCGACGGAAGAGCGCCTTTCCGGCATATCCAACATGATCATGCTGGGAGCCCTTTTGAAGGCAACCGGTTTTACCACCATGGAGACCCTGAAGAGCGCCCTGATTCGGTGTGTGCCTGAAAAGCACGCCGATCTGCTGTCCCAAAACATGAAGGCGCTGCGGGTTGGAGCCGCATACGTTACAGCATAAAAAAGGAGGACACACATGAAAAACCTGGCTGAAATGGAGAAGTATGGACACGAGAAAGTTCTGCTTGGAAGGGATGAGCAAACGGGCTTGCGGGCGATCATTGCCGTTCACGATACGACCCTGGGCCCGGCTGTCGGCGGCACAAGGTTTTGGAATTATGCCACGGAGGACGACGCCCTGTATGATGTGCTCCGCCTTTCCCGGGGAATGAGCCTGAAAAACGCGGCTGCCGGACTTCCCCTTGGAGGCGGGAAGGCGGTAATTCTGGGCGATCCCGCCAAGCTGAAAAGCCGGGAGCTGTTCCATGCCTATGGCCGTCTGGTGAACTCCCTGGGCGGCATCTACTATACGGCCGAGGATGTGAACACCAATACAACGGACATCATGCATATACAGGAGGTCACACCCTATGTGACGGGCACCCCCGCCCTCAGCGGAAACCCTTCGCCCTTTACGGCTAGGGGCATTTTCCAGGGAATGCGGGCAGGAGCCAAGGCGAAGTTTGGCACGGACGAGCTCTCCGGTCTCATGGTGGCGGTGCAAGGGGTGGGCAGCGTCGGTTATGCCCTTTGCGATTTGCTCCATCAGGCGGGGGCCTCACTGAAGGTCTATGACATCAACCCTGGAGCGGTTCGCCGGGCGGTGGAAGCCTTTGGAGCGGAAGCCCTGGGCGGGGAAGAAATTCTCGTAACCCCTTGCGATGTGTTTTCCCCCTGCGCCTTGGGGGCTGTGCTGAATGTGGACAATATCCCCGGGCTGAACTGCCGGATGGTCTGCGGCGGCGCCAACAACGTTTTGGTGGATCAGGACGCGGGACAGGCCCTGATGGATCGGGATATTTTGTACCTGCCGGATTTCATCGTCAACGCGGGCGGCATCATCAACTGTGCCGAGGAGATTACCACCAGGGATTTCGATCCCGAGTCCATCAATAAAAAAGTGGATCGGATCTACCAGACCACGACCCTCATTCTCAACATGGCGGAAACCCGGGGCATTTCCACGTATCTGGCTGCGGAGACATACGCCATGGAGATCATTCGGGCTGGGAAAGCGAAAGCATAGGCGATAAAGATGGGAATGGCCGAACCGTGCCATCTGAAAAGAGCCGCGCAGACCGTTTCCCATGGGCGGGGTTACGGCAAAAGCGCGGCTCTGGCGGGTTCTTTGGCTTTACAGAAGCTTCTCTATTTCCTTATCGAGCTCCTCTGGCTTGCGCACGGGGGCGAAACGGGCGACTACATGGCCCTCCCGATTGACAAGAAACTTGGTGAAGTTCCATTTGATTTCGTTGCCCATTACCTTCTGGCCCAAGGAACTGAGCTTTTGGAGGAATCCCTTTGTCTCCTCGTCCTCCATCTCACGAAGGGGCTGCTCCTTCAGAAAGACATAGAGGGGATCCGCGTCCTTACCATTGACATCAACCTTATGAAAGCGCGGAAAGGTGGTGCCATAGTTCAGAGAACAGAAGGAGGAAATCTCCTCATCCGTGCCGGGCGCCTGGTTTAAAAACTGATTGCAGGGAAAGTCCAGGATTTCAAAACCTTGATCCTTGTGCTTCTTGTAAAGGGCTTCCAAGGCTTCATACTGGGGCGTGAGGCCGCATTTCGTGGCCGTATTGACGATGAGCAGGACCTTTCCCGCGTACTGTGATAGGGGAACGGTCTCACCCGCACCATTCTGAACGGTAAAATCATATAGATTCATTTCATCCAAAGGCATGGGATACCTCCTTTTTCTTTATCATGGCCATTTTGATGACAGCGTGAAGCTGTCTTTTCAACATCGCTAAAGAAGTAAACCACATTCGGGGTGGTTTTATAGCAGGGTCTATTTGCGGCCGCTAGGCACACCGATCAGGGTTCCGACAAAAGGCGCTGGAACCTGCCAATGGTTTGTCAAGGACAACAGAATATAGCCGCCGTCCACATAGAGCAGTCCAAGTTCGTCACCAATCTCGAAGTCTTTGCCAGGGGTAGCGGCCAATCCCATTAAATCAAGGGCATCAGCGAAAATGCCGCGGACTTTATCGGGCTTGATGGCGTATGTGAGGGTGGAGTACGCATCAAAAACCCGATCGGGCATGCTTGAAAACTCCCAGGTGGGCAGGAGTATATCGCCGATGGGCTGCAGATTGAATGTGATGTCAAATTTCTTTGTGGTCGCGGTATGACCGCCGAAGAGAACCGGTGAGGCATCTTCCTCATTGGCCAACGCGTTGAAGACGGTGATCACCGCTTCTCCTGTATATTTGCCCAAATAATCCGCACCGTTTTTTTTGGCGGCCGACAAGTCGATAGTGACGATTTTTTTGATGGTCTCGTTGTCTTCTGTATATAAATACTCCTGAGAATCCTTCACGGAGAGCTCCCAATTGCAGTTTTGTTCCTGGATGATGGATTGTGAATTAGGCGCCGCGCCAGGAGGCGCTTCCCCTTGGGCCGCTGTGGCGGAGAAAAAGGTGAACATCATGGAGAGGGTAAGAAAGAACAAAAGAAACCATTTCATGAGATTTTCTCCTTTCTGGAAGGCGAGTGAAGCGTCTTTCCCAATCGCGTTGGGCTGTGAAGGGTGTCAGGCTTTGTGCGTATTATAGTTCAACTTAGGCGGCAGATCAATAGCGAGGATGCTTGCGCCGGCTTTGCGATTTGTACGCTTTCTTTGCCAAAGAACCTGCTTTTATCAGTGCAAGCGCATGAAGCGCTTATGGATTCCCAAAACTCGAGCATTCTTTTCTTGCGGGTTTAGATGGCCTGTGGCATACTATACCAAATGTTTCGATATAAGGCGAGAGGTGATGAGTATGCTCTTTTATGGGCTATCCTTGTTAACAGGCGCCATTATTGCCGCCATGGTCGCTGTCAATGGGGTTTTGACCTCCGCATATGGCGTGTATGTGGCGACGGTGATCATTCATATTGTCGGCCTTGTTTTTATTTCCCTTGCGGTGCTTATTCGGCGTGAAAAACCAATCGCTCGCAGGCGGCTGCCCCTGTGGTTTTATCTGGGCGGCGTGATTGGCGTGTGCACAACGGTCTTCAACAACCTGGCCTTTAACCGCATTAGCCTATCCGCTCTCGTGGCTTTGGGCTTGCTGGGCCAGGCGGTTTCTTCCCTTTTCATTGACCAGTTCGGCCTTTTTGGAATGGAAAAGCGGGGATTTCATCCCACAAAGCTGGCAGGTGTTTTGTTCATGTTCCTGGGCTCGGGATATATGCTCCTTGGCGCCAGCTTCGCCCTGATGCCGGTGGTGGTTTCATTGCTGGCCGGGGTTTGCGTGGTGCTGTCCCGCACGGTAAACGCCAGGCTTGCCGCAGGGTCCTCGGAGCTGGTCAGCACTTGGTATAACTATGTGGTTGGAATCCTGATGGCGATTCTTGCCCTGCTTGCGCTGGGAATGGGGGAGCTATCCGCGCTGCCCGCGCTGTCAGGCCCCATTTGGGCGTATGCCGGAGGCCTCCTGGGGGTCTTCGTGGTGCTCCTGCTCAATGTGACCGTGGCGCGCATCTCCGCGTTGTATATGACACTGCTGCTATTTATGGGCCAGATGTTTGCCGGCGTTGTAATTGATATGCTTCTTACACAGAGCTTTTCACCACAGAATCTGGCGGGAGGCGCTCTGGTGGCGATGGGCATGGCGCTGAACCTTTGGCTGGATCAGAAGGTGAAGCGGATGGCATAACAAGCGCCCAAACAATCTATTTCGCTTTGCCGCAGGGCATTTGTATGCGGCCAGCCATGTACAGACAGGCTTTTCCCGAGATGAAAACCCGCTCGGCTTCCTTCCGGCACCAGAGCGTGCCGCCCCGGCTTGATAGCTGCCGGGCAACCAGGGTATCCCTTCCCAGCCGCTGTGCCCAGAAAGGGACAAGAGAGGTGTGGGTGGAACCGGTGACGGGATCCTCATCAATGCCTACATTCGGCGCGAAGAATCGGGAGACGAAATCGCAATTTTTCCCAGGCGCCGTGACGATGACGCCGTGGTATTCGGATAAACTGCGGATGGCATCTAGGTTGGGCTTCAGGTTTTTTACCGCTGTTGCGTCCGGCAGCAGCAGCGTTAAATTGTAACCTGCGTAAGCCGCCAATATCTGTGCGTTTACGGTTTGCTCAATAGCAGGCGTGATGGGCACTTGTGTCTGGCCCCGAATGGGAAAATCCAGTTCCAAGAAATCTCCTTTACGGGTAACGGTCAGCATGCCGCTGAGTGTTCTGAAATAGAGGGCGGTTGCGGATGTTTCATAAAAAGAAAAGAGGATATACGCGGTTGCCAGGGTTGCGTGGCCGCAAAGCTCGATCTCCACGGTCGGAGTGAACCAACGCAGGCGGTATGCCCCCGCTTCCGGTGCCACAAAGGCGGTTTCGGAGAGGTTGTTTTCCTTGGCGATGGATTGGAGAACCGCGTCTTCCGGCCAAGCTTCCAGAGGGCATACGCCCGCCTGATTGCCGCTAAACAGCGTGTCCGTGAAGGCGTCCACAACGAAATACTGCATGGTGTTGCTCCCCTTTGTGCGCTAGCGCTATTCATTAAACAAAAGCTCTAAATAGGATAACATACCAGAAGACGGCAGGAAAGCCCCTTACTACGATATATGGAAAATCATTTTGTAAATATTTTCGTAACCCATTTGCATTCCGGAGGAAATATGATATATTAAAAATGGAAGATTTTACAAGAAATTCAAATATGATGGAGAAACAGAAAAATCATGAAAAGTAAACTTATAAGCGTTCTGGTTGCTTTCGCATTGTTATTCTCATGGCTGCCCTTTCATTCCTACAGGACAAATTTAGCCTTTGCGGAGAATGTGGCAGCGCCCGACATTCCCGAGGAAAATGAAGGCGGCGGCCAGCTGAATACTGGAGCCGGGAGTGACGGGGTGGAGGGCGGCGAACTGCCGCAAAGCCCGTCACCACCGGCTTTGCTTTTCGTAGGAGCGCCTGTTGCTGACGCGGAAGAAATAGCCGTTGGGCAGCAGGTCATTTGGCGCTTTGCAATGGAAGGCGCCGAACATGCCGCGTACCGGGTGGAGTCTGCCGGGCAATCCATCGCCGAAGGTACGCTTCCGGGGGGCGCGGCGGAATTTGCATGGATTCCAGAAGCCGCCGGAGAGTATATCCTGACTGTTACGGCTTTTTTAGGAGAAGAACAGGTTTCAGAGAGTTCGGCTGTTCTTGCGGTTGTTTCGGCTCCCGAGCCGTTAACGTCGGAGGTTCTCACAAATGCCCAGGCATGCGTTCAAGGGGATACCGTGGTTGTAGCCGCCCGGGCGGCGGGAGGAATGGCCCCCTATCAATTTGCGCTGACAGCGTCGCTAGCCGGAACCGTCGTTGCCTTCGGGGAAGGAGAGCTTTCCTTCACAGCCCAAGCGCCTGGCTCCTATGAAATTGCTCTTTTGGTAACGGACGCGTCTGGCGCTACGGCAAACGCGGCCTGGACGATTCAATGCAAGCTGGATCTGCCGGAGGACTTGCGCCCTGATTTTGAACTCACAGGGGACGTGGCTTCCGATATGGTGGCTGTGGCCTACAGCCAGATTGGGTATGCCGCTGGGGAAGGCGGCTTGGAAGGCTATACCCGTTTCGGGGATTGGTATGACCGCACATACAATGGCAGCGCGGGCTCTGAGGCTTTGCTTTTCGGGGATTGGCGGGCATCTTTCATAAGCTATTGCGCCGCTTTTGCTGGAGTTTCTGATTCCATATTGCCTCATAGCGAAACGGTCGCCGGTTGGATGGATCAGATTCCCGCGCTGGCCTTGCCTCTGGATCATGTTCCCGCGGCGGGGGATGTAGCCTTTATCGCCGGAGATCGGGTAGGCGTTGTCGTCAGCGTTTCCGAGGGCGTCATTGCCCTTGTGGAAGGCGATGTGAACGGCATGGTTGCGGAAAGCCTGTGCGATGATGGCGAGATCCTGGGATATGCGCCAGTCGCGGGGGTGGCGCGTCCCAGGGAAGACAATGAAACGCCCGCGAACCCGGAAGACTTGGAGCTGCTTCTTGTGACCTTTGCGCAGGAAAGCCAGGCGCTGGTCACCTCTTCCGTGACCCCGGACGCCAATTTGATCACGCTGGGGCAGCCCATACTCTGGACCGTGGAAGCGGCTGGGGGAGAAGGGGAACTCTCCTATCAATACCGCCTGATGATGGATGGAGAGCCCTTAGGAGAGCTCGGCGAGGCTGTTTCCGAAAACACGTTTGCATATACGCCAGAATCAGTGGGTACTTATGTGCTGCGAGTGACAGTGGCGGATGAGGCAGAAACCGTTGTCTCTTCTGAGAGCAGCCCTGTTAATGTGACAGATGGGGATCCTCTCGCCAGGGCGGGAGATGGATGGGACGCGTTATCGCGGACAGCAATTCATCAAGGCGGTACCATCTTCAGCGGAACCATTCCTTCGGAATCCCAGGAGGATGAACCGGTTTTTGGGATCTTCGCGCTTCTGGAGGAGCTGGAAATTGCGTATTTGGAGTGTAGCTCTCCTCTTATGACACTTGGCCAGCCCGTTACCTGGACGGTGCAGGCGGCAGGCGGAGATGGAAACTATAGATATCAAATGGGGCTATATTATCAAGAATTTTCGGACACTTCAAATATTTATACTCTCGTTGCAGCGAAAAATTATAGCCAAAGCCCCACTTTTACCTATACCCCAACCATGGCTGGCCGGTATTTTATAAATGTCTTCATCAAAGACACCGCAGACAAGGCTGTGTATTGGCAAAGCCAGGTGTTTATGACGGCAAACGCGGTGGATGTAAACCTGACAACCACCGTCGCGGGCAAGGTGAACTGGATTGTTCAGAACTACATCAGAAGCGGCATGAGCGATGTGGAAAAGGCGCGGGTTCTTCATAATTGGCTGATTGCGAATGCGGATTATGACTATGGATCTGACCCATATTACCATGCCGATGGCGTTTTGCTTTACGGCAAAGGGGTCTGCCAGAGCTATGCTCAAGCTTATGTTTATCTTTGCACCGCGGCTGGTATTCCCTGCATATATGTAACAGGCTACGCGGGTGGCGGTTCCCATGGCTGGAACATCGTCAATATAGACAACGCTTGGTGGCATGTGGACTGCACCTGGGATGATCCCGGCGGATCATCGCCGCGATATGACTATTTTATGAAGACCGACGCGGAAATGAGGTCTGATCATAGCTGGGATGAGGATTGGACGCATGGGTCTATTGATGGGCTTTATCCTACGAGCAACATCACTGTAAAGTCCGTTACGTTTGACGTGTCCAGCATATCCATGCCGCTCGGTGAGTCCAGGACTGTTATAGCGACGATAGCGCCCGCCAACGCGACGAACCCCACGCTCACCTGGACCAGCAGCAAGCCAGGGATCGCCTCCGTGAATAACATGGGGGAAATCACAGCGATAACGGTCGGATCGACAGTCATTACAGCAAAATCTACCAATGGGAAATATGGCACTGTGGCGGTAACGGTGTACGATCCGAAGATCGTCACGGGAATTAAGTTCGTGTCGTTGCCGACGGTGTGGGAAGTAACGGCGGAAGAGACCCTGGATCTGGCGGAATACGTGGACATCGCCCCGGACACGGCCCTAAGGGATATGAGGTTTGCGGTAACGAGCGGGGCGATCTACGCGGGAATTACTGGGGAAGGCATCGTGGTGCCCAAGAAGGTGGGAACGGCCGCCTTCACGGTGACGGCCCTGAGCGGGAATAAGTCGGCAACGGCCAGCATCAGGTTCGTGGACAGCTACGCGCCGACGAGCATCGCAATTGAGCAGGGAATGAGCCAGACCATGGAGATGCGGGATACGCCCACGCTCCAGTTGACGGCCATCGCCAGCCCGGCGGGAAAGAAGACCCAGACCGTGTGGACATCCTCCGCGCCTGGGGTGGCGACGATAGACAGCACCGGTGTGGTGAGGGCCATACGTTCAGGGGCGACGACCATTACGGCCACATCCCAGAATGGGAAAATAGCCACGCTGAGACTGACGGTGACGGACAAGTATGAACCGCTGGGAATCACCCTTGTGGACGGGAGCTCCATCCTGCTGAACCTGTACGATCCGGAGGACGCGAGCAAGACGCCTTTGCGGCATACGCTTCAAACAAAGCTGACGCCGGAAACGGCCCAAGCGGAGCTGACCTGGACATCGTCGGTGGCGACGGTGGCGGCGTTTGAGAATGGGGAGTTGGTGGCGAAGAAGGTGGGAAGCACCGTGGTTACGGTGAGGACGCATAATGGGAAAGCGGCCAGCGCCACGGTGAACATAATCGACCCCAAGGTACCCTTTGGGATCAGAATCGGGCCGGATGATCTGGAGAAGCCGGTACGGCTGAGCCTGGAATCGGAAGGGCTGCAGTTGGAAGGGATTTTGACGCCGGGCACGGCGGAAACAGTGGAGACGTGGAAATCCACGGCGCCTTTGGTGGCGACTGTAACGAACGGGCTGGTAAAGCCGCTGAAGGCGGGGACGACGACGATCACGGTGCAGACGGCGAACCTGAAGACCGCGTCCCTGGCGGTAACGGTGTACGATCCGAATGCGGTTACCGCCATAGTCTTCAGCCAGAGCCTTATCCAGTGGGATTTATCCTCCAATGATACGCTGGATTTAAAGGAATATGTGCAGGTGACGCCGGTGACCGCATCCACAAACTTGACCTTTGCGATGACGAGCATGCTGTATTCCACCTACGCGAGCGTTAGCGCCGATGGAATTGTTACGCCCCAAAAGGCGGGCACATTTTATGTGAAGGTAACTTCCTCAAACGGGAACAAGACGGCGACTGTCCAAGTGCGAATCCTGAACCGGTGACCAAACCAAGGAAAGTTGGTGTCAGCTTCCCGTGGCGTTGCGGCTTTCCATTTGGATCGTGGCTGACGCGCTCCGTTCCGTGCGAAGGATGGGTAAAAGGGTTTCCCATTGCTTTGGTTGGGGGAAAGCGTCCCGATGGTAAAACAAGAAAAGGCCGAGGGAGCGATAGGTTGCGCGTCCCTCGCTTTTGCCATTGCGACACTCATCCTGTATAGAGCATTTCTCGAAAACATAGCACACAACCTGGCGGATCTTTTGCCTCTCGCGTTGCCTCGTCCGCTCAGCATAGCGCTGCGCCTTGCTCCCTTGTCTTAGCGAGACGGCAAAATCTCTCGCCACTCTATGCGCTATGTTTTCAGAAATCGCCCTCGATATGCGGCAATCTCTGGTAGATCACCACTCTACAACGCATCCATCCGAATCGCGCCAGACGGGGTTATGCCAACTGTGGCCTTGGAGGGCCATCTGCCGCACATAAGCCTCGTCAATCTCGATGCCAAGGCCGGGCTTTGTCAAAAGCGGCACATGACCATCCTGGTATCGGAATACCTCTGGATCCGCCAGATAGCGCAACAGGTCAAAGCCGGTATTGTAATGGATGTTGAGGCTTTGCTCCTGTATGCAGGCGTTAGGGGAACAGAAGTCCACCATCAGGCACGAGGCCAGGGCAATCGGCCCGAGGGGGCAATGGGGCGCCAGCGCCACGTCGAAGGCCTCCGCCATGGCTGCGATTTTCCGAGTTTCCCAAATGCCGCCCGCATGGCAAACGTCCGGCTGAATGATGTCCACGCCGCCCCGGGTTAACATCCGCTTAAAGCCCCAGCGGGTATAGTTTCGTTCCCCTGTGGCGATGGGAATGGCGCTGATCCTGGAAAGCTCCAGAAACTCATCTTCATTTTCGCTGAGGACGGGTTCCTCGATGAAGAGCAGGTTATATGGCTCCAGTTTGCGCATGAGCAGCTTGGCCATGGTTTTGTGGGCGCGGCCATGAAGGTCCACGGCGATATCCAGCTTGTTCCCAATGGCCTCCCGAATGGCGCATACCCGTTCCAAAACTCCGTCCAGGGTCTGGTGGGTATCGATCCATTTCAGTTCCGCCGTGCCGTTCATCTTGATGGCGTGGTATCCCTGGGCGACGGCTTCTTTTGCCTCCGCCGCCAAATCCTCCGGCCGGTCGCCGCCAATCCAGCGATAGACGGGCATCCGGTCCCGAACCTTTCCGCCGAGGAAGTCGTAGATGGGCATGCCGTGGAATTTGCCCTTGATATCCCAGAGAGCTTGCTCAATGCCGGATAAGGCGCTGGTCATGATGGGGCCGCCGCGATAGAAACCGCCGCGATAGAGAGTTTGCCAGATATCCTCGATGTGCTCCGGATTGCGGCCAATGACGCATTCGCCCATTTCCCGGACACAGGCGGCCACGGTGGCGGCTTTGCCCTCCACGATGGGCTCGCCCCATCCCACCAGGCCCGAATCAGTTGTAATCTTTAGAAAAAGCCAACGGGGCGGCACAGTGAATAGCTCTAGGGAATGGATTTTCATAGGCGTCCCCTTTCTTATTGCGCATGGATTGTTGTCGCTATACAGTGTAGGAAGGTATATGGGCAATGTCAAGGCTTTTCGGCGTATCCCGAGGGGCAGGGCAAACGCTTACGAAAACAAAAAAGCAGAAAAAT
>JAVBOX010000063.1:0-4723 GCA_031550095.1 Eubacteriales bacterium | reverse complement strand
GACATTTTCCCCCTCCAACCAACACAAATCTATTCTACAGCATGCGGACGCCTCACACAAGCCTTTCGAATGAAAAACGAAGCGAGGGAACACAATACACGCAAGAAAAAATGCAGGCCTTTGCCTTAAGGAGAATATATTTCGTGAGAAAAACCGAGACGATTCCTCGCGACGCGCCACTGGAGGGACCGGCGTTAACGAACCACTTGCGGGCCATCGCCGGGGAATGCCGGGAAACGGGATACGCCCGCTTGAAAGGCATTCGCCGCGAAACGCGCTCCCTGGAGCTCTCCCTTGCCATCCTGAAAGCGCGGCACGAGGGGGAGGAACTGACGCCCGCCGCCGTTTGGCTAGTGGATAATTCGCGCATGCTGGAAGAATCCTGCATCACCCTGGGCGAAGCGTTGCATAGCGTGCCAAACCTGCCCGCAAACAGAGGAGAGGCAAGAATCGCCCGTTTTGCCAGGGAATGGCTCTCCCATACGACCGCGCAAGCCGACGGCGCCGTTTTGGAAAAGGCCGTCGCCGCTTGGCAGATTTCGTCCCCCTTTACCGAGACAGAGCTAAACCTGCTGCCCTTGGCCGTTCAGCGGGCATTGCTGCTGATCGTCACGGAAGTCGCCGCTTCAACCGCCGAGGCGGAAAAGGAACGGGCCCACGCCGAATCCTCCCTAGACATCTCCGCCCGCAAGCGCCTAGACGCTTATTGGGAGCGGATGTCCTGCCTTCTGCAGGAGCGGGAGGACGCGGACGCCCTTGCCCGCCTGGATGAGCGTCTCTCAGAGTTGGGAACCACCGCCGCGGAAATGGCAGAGAGAGAGCATGACCTGCAGACCCGCACATGCCTATGGGCGGGAAATGCCATAGCGTCCCTCAAAGCGATGGCCTCCATCGATTGGCGAGCCCGGGTGGAATCCCTTTCCTCAATCGAGCACTGGCTGCGGATGGATCCGACAGGAGTTTACGGGCGAATGGACTACGCATCCCGGGGCATGTATAGAAGGCGTGCAGCAAAACTCGCAAAATATTTCCACGTGGCAGAGTCTGTAGTAGCGAAAAAGGCCTTGGGCTGCGCGGAGCAAAACGAAAACAACACCATACCGGAGCTTTCCCGGCATGTGGGCTATTACCTGATGGATCAAGGCCAGCCAACGCTTTGGAAAATGCTGGGAAGAGTTCCCCTCAAGCTGCGCTTAATGCGCTTTATCGGGCAAATTGCCGCTCCTGGCTATGTGGCGGTGATCTTCCTGGGTTCCCTCAGCGCGACGGTGCTCTTATGGTTGCTCGGCATCAAAAGCTGGTTGGTGGGTCCCGCTTTGCTGGTCGCGGGAGAAGGGTTCCGGCAGCTGGCGGGAATTCTATTCCATCACCTGTCCTCTCCCCGAAGAATGGCGCGCCTTGCGCCGGACAATCTGGACGACACCCAAGTGTTGGTGGTGGTGCCCACACTTCTCACCAGCCGCGCCCAAGCGCTGGAAATGGTGCGCCATCTCTCTGTGCTCCGGCTTGCCAACCCGGAATCCCGCCTTTCATATATGCTGCTGGGGGACTTCAAAGACGGCCCGGCGGCAATAGAGGCCGACGACCCTGAAATAATAAATGCCGCGCTAACGTCCATTCAAGCGCTGAACGACGTTTGGAACGGCGGGTTTTATTATTATCACCGGGCCCGGGTTTGGAACGACAGCGCCAAACGGTTTATGGGGCCCGAGCGCAAGCGCGGCGCTCTTATGGCGCTCAATGAGCTGCTGTTGTCGGGAAGCTGCTCGGATGAGTTTACCGCTCAAAGCTGCCCTCCCGAAGCGCTGTCCGGCCTCTTTTCCTATGTGATTACCCTGGACGCGGACACCCAGCTTCCCCCTGGCACCGCGCTGGAGCTAGTGGGTATGCTGCAGCATCCCCTCAACCATCCCCGCGTTGTCAACGGCAAGCGGCGAGGCTGTGCCGTCATCCAGCCCCGAATGGAGACCTCCGCGGCCACCATTCGGACCCGCATTGCCCGCGTCTGGGGTGGCGACGGCGGATTTGATCCCTATATAACCTCCTTTTCGGATATCTATCAGAACTTATGCGGGGAAGGCAGCTTCGCCGGCAAAGGCGCGTATCACGTTCCCTCCTTTGAGGCAGCGCTTCGCGGAAGGGTGCGGGATAACATGGTGCTGAGCCATGATCTCCTGGAAGGGGGGCTGGCGGGTTCCTCCTTAGCCTGCGACGTATCCCTCTACGATAGCCAACCCAGCTCCTTATCCTCCTGGATGAAGCGCCTGCACCGCTGGACCCGGGGGGACTGGCAGCTTCTGCCTTGGCTCATCCCCTTCGTGAAAGGGGAAAATGGGTGGTTCCGCAATCCGTTGTCCATCCTGAATCAGTTTAAAATTTACGACAACCTGCGGCGAAGCCTCGTGCCCCTGGCAGCCCTCTTACTGCTCATATGCGGCGTCCAGGAAAATGCCCATGTGGCCGTTTTGGCAGGACTCCTGCTCCCCTGGATCCGCTCCTTCCTGCCGCCGTCATGGCAAAGCCTGCGGTCTTCCTTTGCTCATCTTCTTTTGATGCCATACGAAGCCTATTGCATGGGGGACGCCGCCTTGCGCACCCTCTGGCGGGTACTGGTCTCCAAAAAACGCTTGCTGGAATGGGTTCCCTCCGCGGACGCGGAACGGCAGCGGCAGGATGCGGGGCCCCTCCTCTTTTGGCCTAACTATCTAGCCTCAGGCCTGCTCCTCGTCGCGTCCATCAGCCACCCATCCTGGCTGTTTTTCACCATACCCATGGCTGCCCTGTGGGCAATCGCCCCTTGGACAGCCAAATGGCTCGACGCCAATGAAAAGCGCCAGGAACCCATCACCCCGGAGCAGAAGCGGATCCTCATAGACATCGCCGCCCGTACCCTGCGCTTTTTTGACGAGACGGTCACCGAAGAAACCAACCATCTGCCCCCGGACAACCTGCAGCTGGAGCCACCACGGGGCATCGCGCCGCGCACCTCTCCCACCAACATAGGCATGTATTTGCTTGCGTGCGTCTCAGCCCGGGAGATTGGAATGATCGACTCTGACACCATGGCGAGGCGGATCGAGAAGACGGTTATAACCTTAGAAAAAATTGAGAAATGGCGGGGGCATCTCCTGAACTGGTATGATGTCCGCACCCTCGCGCCTCTCTCCCGCCGGTTTGTCTCCTCCGTGGACTCGGGAAACTTGGTGGCTTGTCTGTTGCTCACCGCCCAAGCCCTTCGCACTCGTTTGACCGAAATCGACGCAAGCCTTTTATCCTTGCCCGCCAGGTTGGATGCCCTGTCCTCCGCCACGGATTTCTCCTGCCTGTACGATTCAAAGGCGGATCTCTTCTATGTGGGCGTCTATGGGGAAACCGGAACCCCCGGCGATGCCCATTATGACCTGATGGCCAGTGAGGCGCGCCTGTTGAGCTATCTCGCCCTCATGCGGCGGGAAGCCCCTCTGAAGCACTGGCACAGGTTGGGCCGTTCCATGACCAGAACCCACCAGGGCGCCGCCCTGCTTTCCTGGAGCGGAACGATGTTTGAGTATCTGCTCCCCGCCCTGTTCCTCAAGAGCCCCCACGCCACACTCCTTGGGGATACCTGCCTCCATGCGGCAAAGGAACAGGCGGGAGCGTTTGGCCACGAGCCCTGGGGCATCTCTGAATCAGGATACTATGCCTTTGATCCAACGCTGTCCTATCAGTACAAGGCGTTCGGCTTGCCCCTTCTCGCCCTTCGCAATGCCCGCCTGGATCGGGTCATCGCCCCCTATGCCTCGGCGCTCGCCCTCAATGTGCTGCCCAAAGAGGCCGCGGAAAACCTTGAGCGCATGGTCGAGCTGGGCTGGCTGGGGGATTTGGGCTTCTATGAAGCGGTGGACTACAATCCGGAGAGGCTGCCTGCGGATGTGGCATGCCGAATCGTGCGCAGCCATATGGCCCATCACCAGGGCATGATCCTCGCGGCGATCTGCAACCATTTGAGCGATGAGGCGCTCACTCGATATTTCCATAGCCTGCCCCAGGCTGAGGCCTATGCCCTGTTGCTGGAGGAGCGAAAACCAACCCGCGCCATGCTCCGCAGCGCCGTCAAAGGCCATCGTGTTGACACCCTCCCCAAGGCGCATGACGGCACCCTGCTTCGGCATGTCAATCAAAACGAATTTCCTTTGGAATCCCAGATTCTCTATGGCGGCGGAACCACCATGGTTTGCGGTGCCAGAGGCAACGGGTATATCTCCCACAACGGGCTGATGCTCACAAGGCGGCGGCTTGATCCCCTTTATGAGGGGGGCCCTCAGATATATTTGCGCCTGGAAACAGGCAAAGTCATCCGCTTGAATGACGCGACGGAAGTCTGGTTCGACCGGAGTCGGGCGATCTATCGGGTTGAGGAAGAAGGGTTGGAAGCGGAACTCATCTGCTTCATCTCCCCCATCGATGGGGCGGCGATTCATTTGCTAAAGCTCAGAGCGCTGCCAGGTCATTCCCTATCCCTGGACGCCGCAAGCTTTTTGGAAGTATGTCTTTCCAGCCTGGAATCGGATGAGGCCCACCCGGCGTTTCGGAACCTCTCCGTGGAGACCTGGCGGATTGGGCCAGCCTCCATGGTCGCTCACCGAAGGCCCCGCCACAACGGCGAAAAGTTTCCTCTTATGGCACATGCCTTTGGCGCGGAAAAGCCAACCAGCGCGGAACTGGAAACCTCCCGTCTCGCTTT
>JAVBOX010000060.1:0-6222 GCA_031550095.1 Eubacteriales bacterium | reverse complement strand
TATAATAAATCATGCGCGAACGAAGTATCCTGGGGTGTACGCGAGTTGCGTAGTTTTACCCACATTTCATAAACAGGGATCTGCGTCGGTTCGCAGCTGTCATGCCCCCCGCCTTCGGCGAGTTAGGGGACGGCAATAAGTGGCCGCAGGGTTCCGACCTGCCAGGAGGCGGGTGAAAAAATGCGTAGCGGACGGCACCATCGGGACAATATTGAGACGGCCTTTATGGTCGTCTCGCTTTTTTAGGCAATTCCATTTTACCCCACCAACTTCCCAAGAAACGCACGGTAAAATTCCAAATGGCTTCCCAACGTCTCATATGGCTTCAAGCCATAGGGGCACCTCGCGGCGCATCGGCCGCAATGGGTACAAGCCTCTATTTTGTTCATTTCAGCTTGGAACTCCCCCGTCACCCACTGGGCGGAGGGCGAGCGCGTCAGTAACTGGGTCATCCGGTTGACATTTTCAATTTGAATCCCCTGAGGACATGGCAAGCAATAACCGCAGCCGCGGCAAAATGCGCCAGCCAGCGTATCCCGGTCCGCCTGAATGCGGGCTTGCATCGCCTCATCCATTGTGGGCTGGTTCTCTTCCAGGGATAGGATTTGGGCCAGCTCCTCGGGTTTTTGCATACCCCAGATGGGTACGGCCTGGGGAAACTGGCGAATGTAGGAAAAGGATAAAGATGCGTCGGTGATGAGCCCACCCGAAAGGGCCTTCATGCAGATAAAGCCAACCCTCTCCTGGCCGCAGCGCTCCACCAGGGCCACTTCCCTGGTTGTGGCCAGATGATTGAAGGGGTATTGGAGGGTGGCGTACAACCCGGAAGCCACGGCTTCCTCCGCAAGCTCAATGGAGTGTTGTGTAATGCCTATATGCCGAATCAGGCCCCGTTGCTTCGCTTCCAACGCCGCGTCATACAGTCCGTCCTCCCTCCCTGGCTTGGGCACAAAGGACGGATTGTGAAACTGATAGATATCCACATAATCCGTCCGAAGGCGCCGGAGGCTCTCCGCAAGCTGGGCGAAGAACGCCTCCCGAGTGTGCGCGATTGTTTTGGTGGCGATCACAACCTGATCCCGAATGCCTTCAAACGCCATCCCCATCTTGGCTTCACTATCGGAGTACACCAAAGCCGTATCAAAGAAGTTGATTCCCCCATCCACCGCTTTGCGCAGCAGAAACACAGCGTTTTCAACGGAAATCCGCTGAATGGGCAGACAGCCAAACGCTGTTCTGGAAATCATGAGTCCTGTCCGTCCAAATTCAATTTTTTCCATGGGCTATTCACCCTTCCTCACATGTATACCATATCACCGAATGGAACGATCCACATCCACTGTAGCGAAATAATTGGCGTCTAAGGCATGCACCATATGGGCAACCCGTTGTTTGATCTGGTTCTCGGAAAGAGGCACATCGTAAGGTACCACCACGTCGAAAATAACATTGGTATGGGTCGGGCCCATCACCATGCGAAAGTCATGGATGGTCGCCCGCTCATCCAACCCCTTGACCACTTCCGCCACGCGGGCATAGGTCTCATCCGTCAGCTTATCGTCTGTGACCACAGGATCCATATGGATCACAGCCGGACAGAGAAGGGTATCCCGAAGCTGCTTTTCTATGTTATCGATCATGTCATGCATGACCAGGATATCTCCGTTGGCTGGCACCTCCGCGTGCAGCGAGACCATGCGCCTTCCCGGCCCATAGTCATGGACAATCATGTCATGCATGCCCAAAACGTTTGGATCCGAGAGAACGATGGACTCAATCCGCCGGATCAAAGCGGGATCCGGCGGCTGGCCGAGGAGAGGCGCAATCGTACCCCGCATGGCTTTGAATCCTGAAAAAAGGACGAAGCAAGCCACCAGAATCCCACACCACCCATCCAACGCCAACTCCATAAAATGGACGATTCCCATGGAGAGAAGCACCACTGTTGTGGCCACCGCGTCGTTCAGGCTGTCCAAGGCGATTGCGCTCATGGCCGAAGATTCGATGCGAGCGGCCAAACGCCAGTTATACACAAACATATAAAGCTTCACCAGAATCGCGATCACCAAAATGGCGGCTGAAAGAAAACTCATCGCCACGGGCTCTGGGTGGAGAACCTTCTCCACGGAGTTTTTGATCAGTTCAAAGCCCATGAGGAGGATGGCGACCGCCACAAAAAGGCCGGCGATGTACTCCATACGCCCATGGCCGAAAGGATGTTCCGGATCCGGCTTTTGCCGAGCAAGCGTAAAGCCCAGCAGCATAAGGAGGGACGACCCTACGTCCGACAAGTTGTTAAACGCGTCTGCCGATATGGCAATGGAACCGGTCAAGGTCCCCGCCAGCAGCTTTCCAACAAAGAGCAGCAGGTTCAGTCCGATCCCCACTGCGCCCGCAAGCACGCCATATGCCGTCCGAACCTTGGGGTCGGTTGTATTGCTTGAATCCCTAATAAACCACTTGATCAAAAGGGTAAGCATCCTGCCTCCAGTACTTTTCTGAAATTTGATTATAACACAGGAAAGGGTGAAAATCAAAAAAAGCGAAAACCTTTCCTTTCTTTTTTCCGCCATGTTCCCACGGAAATTCACCATTTCCTCTCCCACCATTATCCTAATAACAGCTAAAGTGGCGTTTCTAAAAAATACGATATGCCGGCCTTCGAAAGTGAAAAAAACCGGACGCGTCGGGATGGGAGATGAAACACATGGCAAGGATCAGGAAAAACGCGCGGAATAGCGCGGCGAAAGAGCCGCCGTTTTGGCTCGTAGGCATTTACATTCGCCTCTCTAGAGAAGATGGCGGGGATGAAAGCCTGAGCATCGTCAACCAGAGGAAAATCATCCTGGAATATATTTCGGAAAACTTTGACGACCGACACGCGGTTATTGACGACTATGTGGACGACGGCGTCACCGGGACGGATTTCGAACGCCCAGAATTTCAGCGCTTGCTTAAGGACATTGAGGCAAAGCGCGTCAACTGCGTCCTCTGCAAGACGCTTTCCAGGGCATTTCGCAATTATGCGGACCAAGGGTTCTTTCTCGAAAGCTTTTTCCCCAAACATGGAATCCGGTTCATCTCGATAGCGGGGCCTTCCGTCGACAGTTTCATGAATCCGGAAGCGCTCGTTGGGCTGGAAGTTCCCATCACCGGTCTCATGAATGACCGTTATGCGGGAAAGACCTCTGAGGATGTTCGGCGCACCTTTGACACAAAGCGCCGAAAAGGAGAGTTCATCGGCGCCTTTGCCCCATACGGCTATCGAAAGGATGACGGAAACAAGAATAAACTGATCCTAGATCCGGAAGCCGCCGATGTGGTTCGGGATATCTTTGGCCTTTACGTTGGGAGCGGCTCGAGCATTCAGGGGATTGTTCGCGCCCTGAACAATCGCGGCATCCCGAATCCCAGCGCATTTAAGAAAAAAAGAGGACTCGCCTATCAGAATCCAAACGCCTTGGAAAGCGATGATTTATGGAACGCCACCACCATTCGGCGCATGCTTCAAAATGAGATGTATCTGGGCCACATGGTACAAGGCAGGCAAAGAACTATCAGCTATAAAGTGCATGACCGGGTTTCTGTTCCAAGGGCAGAGTGGTTCATCCATGAGAACACCCATGAGGCAATCGTATCTCCAGAGCTCTTCGATAGGACCCAGGAAATGCTGAGCCGGGACATCCGATCGGCAAACGGCACCTCCAAGCCGGGCCTTCTCTCCGGGTTTATTCGCTGCGCTGACTGTGGAAAAGCCTTATGCAGGCATCCCGCCAAGGGGATCGTCTATTATCACTGCCGAACCTATTCACAAAAGGCCCGGGGAAAATGCACAAAGCACTCCATACGGGGAGATGCCCTGGAAGAAACGCTGCTGGCCGTCTTCCGGTCACAGGTGTCCATCGCGGAGCTCTGTCTTAAAGCTTTCAGTGAGCCCGAAGCGCAAAAGGACACCCGGACCCGCGATAAGCGATTGGAGGCCTTGCTGCGGGGCAAGACGCAGGAGTATGAGAAGCTCCGCAAAGCCTACGCGTGCCTTTATGTGGACCTGAAAAACCAAGCCCTCTCACGGGATGAATACCTGGAATTTAAGAAAACCCTTGATCCGGAAATGGAACGGTTACGGCTGACCATTGCCGGCCTTGAGGCGGAATGCGCGGAGAAAAAAGGTCACGAACCGGCTGAAACCTCCCCCGCCACACGCATTCTAGAAAGCGGAGCCATCGAGCAGTTGGACCGGGGACTCCTTGCCGTTCTGCTGGAAAGAGTGAGCGTGCATGAGGAAAAGCGCGTCGTCATCACATGCAAGCATTCGGATCCATTTCTCCAGCCCCTGTGACCCATTCGACAAAATAGGCAGGAGTGATCCTGCCTATAAAGGATTGCACGGGAATCCTGACACTATTTTTTTAGAATCAACACCCCTCGCCCTGGTTTTACATCCTCCAACCCCGGGTTTAGTTTCTGTATGCTTCCCATGGTCACCCGTATCCGCTTGGCAATATCCCAAAGGCCTTCCCCTGACTGGGGCCATACCATGACCAGCCCACCCCGCTTGGGCTGGGCGGCAACGCTCTGGGCATCCACAGGCAGGGCGATGGAATGCGCTTGAACCGTGTCCGCATTCATTTCCACACGATACTTAAGCTCAATGCGATCCGAAGCGATTCCCTCCGCCTGGGCCTCCTGGGCCGTCAGATTCATGACCGCTCCAGCCGGCAATGTCCCCTGGAAGGCGACCCTAAAGGGCACCTCCTGCCGAATGGCGGTGACCGCCCCGCCGGAAGCGGGGGTGTAGATCACCTGGGTATCCAAAATGCCTTCCACCACCGTGCGTCCGCCCACCTGCTCGCTGTTGGTCATCACTGGGGTTAAAAGGGCCGCCATGACCCGTCCCACAGGCGGCGAGCCATTTCCCAGCGCCAGAACCAGCTTGTCGTTTTCCATAGCGGAGATGCTCTGCACCCCCGCAAAACAGGACAGGGGCTGTGCCTTCAGCGTTAGCTCCTCCCCCGAGAGCGTGTAGGCATCCCGCAAAGAACTGACAGACGTCTCCTTAAAGGACTCTACCTCAATATCCAAGACGGTCTCCGTGCGCAGAATCCGGGAACCATCTCCCGTGTCCACCGATGAAGCCACAACATCCTGCACTTGAACGTGCGCCTCAAGGTCATCCCCTGGCTCACCATGGAGTTCCACCGCCTGCTCAAAGGGGAACATGTGCTGGGTAACCACAAGAGGCGTGTCGGGGCTTGATCCCGAATGGAATACCTCCAGGGTCACATCCCCTTCCACCATGGCGCGCCCCTCGCCTCCCATCACGCTGCGCACATGCGGAACGGCCCGGGCATAAAGCGTCTCCTGGATTGCCGAGGAGGGCGATAAATCAAACTCCTCCCTTAGCAAGGCGGATGCGTGTCCCGCGGCCGCGTGCCGGGTTAATTGGTATGTCTGTTCCAGCGTTTGAAGGTCCGGAAGCCCCTGAACCCCCGTCACCACCGCGATTTGTTCCGGCGAAAATACTCGCGCCGAAACATCCACCACGGCCCGGAGCCGCATTCTTCCGCTGACCGGCTGAGCCGAAGCGTTCTGAACGCCGCCCGTAACCTTAGGGTTCATCCGAACATCGATGCCCTCCATATCGGTCAGATGGTTAAACGCGCAATTCGCTTCCAGCACCCGTACCGTATCGTCTCCTTGCCGGTACAGCACCTGGAATACCACCGTGCCATCCACTGCCAGCCTGTCCGTCTGAGGTTCGACGCTGGAGATGACAAGTCGGGCCTCGCAACCCAACACCGTCGCCTCCTCACGGATCCCGCCGGGAAGCGCCACTTCGCCTTCCACCAATGTCTGCTCTGCGGCCTCCGCGGCGAGACGTTCGACTTCCACGCTCTCGCGTAAAACAGTATGTTCCATCCTCTCATCCTCCCCGTCGGGTGATTCCCATCCACCCTATGAGGAAAACCAAAGGCTTATGCCAAAGCGGAACGCTCCAGGCTGAGTTTGTCTGCGACCAAGGCGATAAACTCACCGTTTGTAGGCTTGTTTTCAAGGGAGCAAACGTTGGAACCGAATACCTGGTTGATTACCTCAATACGCCCTCTGCCCCACGCGACCTCAATGGCATGGCGAATCGCCCGCTCCACTTTGCTCGAAGTGGTGTTGAAGCGATGGGCGATGCCCGGATAGAGCTCCTTGGTAATCCGGTTGATCATGTCC